>NZ_JBUZJI010000028.1:0-50255 GCF_055282735.1 Nocardioides sp. B129/18
CGGCTCCAGGCCGACGACCGCCTGCGCAAGGTGAGCTTCACCGGCTCCACCGGCAGCGCCGCGGGCTCCGGCAGCGGATCGGGCAACGGCGCAGCGGCGGGCGGCACCGCCGCCAACGGCGCCACCGGCGGCAAGGCGGCCGGCGACTGCACGGGCTTCAAGAACGGCCCCGGCATCACCGACTCGACGATCACCATCGGCAACTCCAGTGACATCTCCGGTCCCGTGCCCGGTCTCTTCGAGGCATCTCAGGATGCGGTCAAGGCCTACGTCGCCTACTTCAATGCCACCAACCCCAAGGGCATCTGCGGGCGCAAGCTCGCGCTGAAGGCCTACGACACCCGCACCGACGCCGGCGCCGACCAGGCCAACTACGCCGACGGCTGCACGAACGTCTTCGCGATGGTCGGCTCGCAGTCGGCCTTCGACTCCGGTGGCGCGGCCACCTCCGACAAGTGCGGCCTGCCCGACATCCGCACGGGATCGGTGACGGCCGCACGTGTCAACAGCAAGACGGCGTACGGAGCGCAGTCGACGGTGCCGAACCAGTTCGAGAACGCCGTGCCCGACTACGTGAAGAAGAACTTCCCCCAGGCCGCGAAGAAGGCCGCGATGCTCTACGTCAACGCAGGGGCGGCCGCCGAGAACGGCAAGATCCAGGCCAAGGCGATGAACGCGCGCGGCATGAACTTCGTCTACGTGCAGGGCATCGAGGTCTCGGAGTTCAACTACTCGCCGTTCGTCCAGCAGCTGAAGGACAAGGGCGTGCAGTACGTGCAGATGATCGCCGCCACGCCGCAGTTCGTGCGGCTGGCCCAGGCGATGAAGCAGCAGAACTACAAGCCGCAGGTGCTGATGTTCGACCCCACGGCCTACACGCCCGACTTCATCTCCAGTGGCGGTGCGGCCGTCGAGGGCGCCACGGTGTTCCTCAACTTCACCCCCTTCGAGGAGGCGAGCAAGAACGCGGAGCTGGCCACGTACCTCAAGTGGCTCAACCAGGTGAAGCCCGGCGCGAAGCCCACCTTCTTCGGCGTCTTCGCCTGGTCCGCGGCGCGGCTGTTCGTCGAGCAGTCGATCGCGCTGGGCGGCAAGCTCAACCGGGCCAGCCTGCTGGCGTCGGTCGGCAAGGTCACCAACTGGACCGCCAACAACCTGCACTCCAAGCAGTACGTCGGCCCGCGGCGCACCGGCGACGGCTGGCGCTTCATCCAGGTCAAGGGCGGCAAGTGGGTGCCGGTGGGCGGCACCGCCTACAACTACGCCGGCGTCACCACGGTGCGCTGAGATGACCAGCTTCATCGCGTTCACGATCTTCGGGCTCTTCAGCGGCGCGGCCTACGCCATCGTCGCCTCCGGCCTGACGCTGACCTACACGACCACACGGGTGTTCAACATCGCCCACGGCGCGCTCGGCATGCTCATGTCGTTCGTGTTCTGGGACGTCTCGGTGCGCCAGGGGCTGCCGGCGTTCCCCGCGCTGCTGGTGGTGGTGCTCGTGATCGCGCCGGCGCTGGGCTGGTTCATCCAGCGCTTCATCGCCCGCGGCCTGGGAGACGCCCCGGTGTCGGTGTCGCTCGTGGTCACCGTCGCGCTGCTGGTGGCCTGCATCGGCTTCGCGCAGCAGTTCTGGCCGGCCGAGGACCCCCGCACCGTCGCGCCCTTCCTGCCGGAGGTCTCCATCACGGTGGCCGGCACGATCATCTCCGCGCACCAGATCATCACGGTGCTGCTCTCCGTCGCCGTCGCGGGCGGCCTCTTCGTGCTCCTGACGCGCACCCGCGTCGGCACCGCCATGCGGGCGTCGGTGGACAACCCCGAGCTCCTCAAGCTCTTCGGCGGCAATCCCGAGACCGTCGCCGCGCTGTCGTGGGCGATCGGCACCTCGCTGGCGGCGCTCGGCGGCATCCTGCTGGCCTCCCAGGTCGGCCTCGACTACTACCAGCTGACCCTGCTGGTCATCAGCGCGTTCGCCGCGGCCGTCTTCGGCCGGCTGAAGTCGCTGCCGCTGACCTTCGCCGGCGGCATGGCGCTGGGCCTGGCCGAGGCGTACGCCAAGGGCTACCTGCCCACCGACGGCCTGATCAGCAAGGTCGGCGGCGTCATCGCCCCGCTGTTCCTCTTCGCCGTCGTCATCGCGATGCCCCAGACCCAGCTGCGCATCGGCCAGGTCAAGGGCATCGTCACCGTGCCGGTGCCCTCCCTGGGTCGCTCCGCCGCCTGGGCGGGGGCCCTGCTGCTCGTCGTCGCGCTGTTCACCGCCGGGATGAGCGAGTCGAATCTGCTGCTGGTCGGCTACGCCGCCACCTACGCGATCGTGATGCTCTCGCTCGTGCTGCTCACCGGCTACGGCGGTCACGTGTCGCTGGGCCAGTTCACCTTCGCCGGGGTCGGGGCCCTCACCTACGCCAAGATCGACGAGCCCAACCTGGGCGGTCTCCTGATCTCCGCCCTGGTCGCCGGAGCCGTCGGAGCGCTGGTGGCGCTGCCGGTCATCCGGCTCACCGGCCTGTACCTGGCGCTGGCGACCCTGGCCTTCGCGGTGCTGATGGACAAGCTGGTCTTCCAGGCCGACTTCGCCTTCGGCTTCGGCGGGGCGCTGACCGCTGAGCGCCTCTCGCTGCTGGGCACGCAGGTGGAGTCGACGCAGGCCTACGTGCTGGTGATGGTGGTCTTCTTCGCCCTCACCGCCATCGCGCTGCTCGCGCTGCGCCGCGGCGTCCTCGGCCGGCTGCTCATCGCGCTGCGCGACAGCCCGGCCGCCTGCGGCACCCTGGGCCTGGACGCCCGCTGGTTCCGCGTCGGCCTCTTCGCGCTCTCGGCGACCATCGCCGGGCTGGCCGGCGGCCTGTTCGCCGGGTTGCGCGGCACCATCGGCGCCAACGACTTCCAGTTCTTCTCCAGCCTGACGCTGCTGCTCTTCGCCGTGGTCTTCGGCGTCACGTCGGTCACCGGCGCCCTGCTCGGCGGCATCGGGCTGATGGAGCTGCCGGTGCAGCAGTCGGAGAACCCCGGCATCGCCGGCCTGCTGTTCATGGCGATCGCGATCGCCGCGATCCTGCTGGCCCGCAACCCCAACGGCATCGCCTCGTTCCTCTTCCGGCTCGGACACCTGCTCGAGCAGCGCTACGGCACCCGGGTGCGCGCCCGCATCCCGATTCTGCCCACCCTCAACCAGCAGAGCCGGATCGACGGCGAGCCAGGCGAAAGCACCACGGAGATGAGTGACCTGCTTCATAGTGGACCGCTGGAGGGTCACCTGCACGACCAGGCCGACGATCGCGACGGAGAGGGGAGAGGAACCCATGTCCCTGCTCGAGGTTGACCACGTGGTCGTCCAGTTCGGCGGCGTCACGGCCGTCAACGAGGCGTGCTTCAGCGCCGACGCTGGACGCGTCACGGGCCTGATCGGCCCCAACGGCGCCGGCAAGACGACCTGCTTCAACGTGATCTCCGGGCTGCAGAAGCCCACGCGCGGGAAGGTCTGGTACGACGGGAGGAACGTGTCGCGGCTGCCGGTGCACCGCCGCTCCAAGCGGGGCGTGGGGCGCACCTTCCAGCGGCTCGAGGCGTTCGGCTCGCTGACGGTGCGCGAGAACGTGCGCGTCGCCTACGACATCGCCACCGGCGCCAGGGGCCTGGCGCGCCGCTCGACCGCCGACGTCGACTTCCTGCTCGAGCGGGTCGGCATCGCCGCCTACGCCGAGGAGCGCGCCGACTCCATCCCCACCGGCACCGCGCGGCTCCTGGAACTGGCGCGCTGCCTGGCGGGCTCGCCCCGGCTGCTGCTGCTCGACGAGCCGTCCTCGGGGCTGGATGAGACCGAGACCGACGCGTTCGGCGAGCTGCTGCGCGACCTCGCCGCCGACGGCGTCGGGATTCTCATGGTCGAGCACGACATGGATCTGGTGATGGGCGTGTGCGACGAGATCCACGTCTTGGACTTCGGGTCGGTGATCGCGTCGGGCGAGCCGGCGGCGATCCGCACCGATCCGCTGGTGCAGAGGGCCTACCTCGGCTACTCCGACGTCGACGACCCCGCCTTCGACTCCGGCCTCGACCCGGCCGTCGCGCACGCGGGGGAGACCACCCTCACCGACATCCCGGCCTACGGCATGGACGACGACACCACCGTCATCTCCGCCGTCGGCGAGCCCTGGACCCCGCGCGGAGGTGCGCTGTGAGCGTCCCGATCCTGGAGGTCGTCGACCTCCACGCCGCCTACGGCCGCATCGAGGTGTTGCGCGGAGTGGACCTCGCGGTGCCGCGCGGTGCGGTCATGGCGCTGCTGGGCCCCAACGGCGCCGGCAAGTCGACGCTGGTCAAGGTGATCTCGGGGCAGAAGAAGCAGACCTCGGGCGACATCCACCTCGCCGGCGTCCACGTGCGCGGCGCGGCCACCGAGGACCTCGCGCGGCTCGGGCTGTGCACGGTGCCGGAGGGCCGCTCGGTGTTCCCGAACCTCACGGTGCAGGAGAACCTGACGCTGATGTCGTACGCGGGGGTCTCGGCGGAGGCCGTCCTGGAGACCGCGTTCGCCTACTTCCCGCGGCTGCTGGAGCGGCGCGGTCAGCTGGCCGGGACGATGTCGGGTGGTGAGCAGCAGATGCTGGCGATGTCGCGGGCGCTGGCCTCCGACCCCGCGCTGCTGCTGCTCGACGAGCTCTCGATGGGCCTGGCGCCGCTGATCGTGGAGGAGCTCTACGAGACGGTCGGGCGGATCGCCGCCTCGGGCGTCTCGATCCTGTGCATCGAGCAGTTCGCGCGCACCGCGCTCAAGGTGGCCGACTACGCCGCCGTCATGTCGGGCGGGCGCGTGGTCGCCACGGGAGAGCCCGGCGAGATCCTCGAGACCATGTCCGACGTCATCCTGGGAGGGGCGGCATGACGCACATCCACCACGGGGGCGCTCGGCGCCTGCGACGCGGGGCCGCCGCGCTCGGCGCCTGCGCGCTGCTCGGCGCCACCCTGCCGCTGGGCGGGGCCGCGAGCGCGGCCGCCCGCTCCGCCGACGGCGACACCCCCGCCGGGCCGGGCTTCTCCGGGTTCTCCTCCTCCACGGTCGCCGCGCCGATCAAGGTCGAGATCTTCGAGCCGACCATCCCGATCCCGGCCAGCCCGCAGGCGGAGTTCAGCCTCGGGTACTCCAAGGTGCTCGCGGACTCCTCGGGCTCGAAGGGACGCGCGAGCTTCCTGTGGCCCGGCGACGCCGTGGGCGAGGGCCTCAAGACGATCCTCGAGCAGCTCGGCCTCCCGCAGGCGCTGATCGGCCCGATCGCCGCTCAGGGCTACCCCGTGCAGGTCAACTCGGGCTTCCCCTCCGGCGACGCCGAGCAGACCAACGAGCGGCTGCCCGGCTCGGTGATGCGCACCAAGGCCACGCAGTACACCACCTTCGCCAAGACCGGCTTCTCCACCGACTGCGACGTGCAGGACCCCACCGGCTCCGCGGGCGACGACACCGCGAAGGGCTCAGGCGGCTCGGGCGGCTCGGGCGGCTCCGGCAGCCCGCTCGACGGCCTCACCTCGCTCGTCGGCGGGCTCTTCGGTCCGACGACCCCGGCCCCCGCGAGCGGCGACGGCAAGGACGACGCCGGCAAGGACACCACCGCCTGCCAGCTGCCCGCGCAGCTGGCGGCGATCGTCGACCTCGGCGGATACGTCGCCTCGTCCCAGACCACCAGCTCCACCGGCGTCGGCGCCCAGGTGAAGGCGATCTCGCGGGCCTCGCTCGGCGACATCAGCGTCCTGGGCGGCCTCGTGACGCTCTCCGGCCTGACCTCCACCGCGGTCGCCACCGGCGACGGCGGCAAGCCGGTGGCCGGTGGCCACGCCAGCTACGGGATCCTGACGATCGCCGGCCTCCGGTTCCGCATCGGCCCCGACGGCCTCGAGGCCGCCGGCCAGCAGCAGAAGGTGCCCGGGCTGCCGTCGGCGCCGACGGCGTTGCTGAAGGCCTTGGGCATCACCCTCGAGACCCCCGGTCGCGTCGAGACGCGCGACGGCGGAAAGCTCACGGTGACGTCCGAGGCGCTGCGGCTGACCCTCGACACCGCGCCGCTCCTGAAGGTCCTGAAGCTCCTGCCGCTCTCGACGATCCTCAACCCGATCGCCAACAGCCTGCCCACGCAGGCCGGCCCGCTGAAGTCGCTGCTGCTCTCCATCCCCGAGCTCGCGCCGAAGATCGTGCTCCACCTCGGCTACGCCACCTCGACCCTGGAGACCGTGCAGGGCGTCGACATCCCCGGCGTCGACCCGGGCGCGGGCGGCGGCACCGGCACCTCGAGCGGCGGCGTCACCGGCGGCACCGGCACCGGCACCACCGACGGCCCGACGGCCGGCGGCGGCACCGGCTCCACCGACGTCCCGGCCACCACCGACCCCGGCTCCACCTCCGCCGGTGGCGGCGGCGACGTCCCCGGCGAGCTGCCGCCCACCGTCGAGGCGGCCGGCCTCCCGAAGCTGTTCTCGATCCCGGGCCTGCTGATGGCCGGCGCGCTCCTCGGCGCCTTCGTCATCGGCAGCGTCGTGCGGCGCATGGGCCTGGCCGTCCTCGGCGGCGGTGGCGCCTGCGCCCACGGCCTCGAGAGCGGCGTCCCCGACCTCCGCAGGGCCTGAGCCCCCGACCCCGACGACCACCCCCCTCACCGAAGGGCCCGCCATGACCGCGATCCAGAACCCCGTCCCCGCCAGCGGCTCCCGCCTGGGCGCCGGCGCCGGCGCCCCGCTGCCCCGCGCGGGCGAGCGTGCCGGCAACGGCGTCGCGCCGCTGCGCAACAACAACGTCCAGCTGCTGCAGGTCGTGCTGTTCTGGGCCGGGGCGATCCTGCTGCCCCTCGGCCTGGTGGTCATCGTGCTCGGCTGGTACGGCGCGGCCAACACGCCCTACCAGTACGACCAGCTCTCCTACCTGGTCTCCGGCGGCCTGCTCGGGCTCGGCCTGACCTTCGCCGGCGGGTTCCTCTACTTCGGCGCCTGGCTGGCCCGGATCGCCGACGACAACCGGGAGTCCTCCAAGCGGCTGGCCGACACCCTCCTGGTGCTCGCCGACATCACCTCGCGCAACGCCTCGCTCAACGACGCCGGGGTCGACGTCGGCGCCCTGCCGGTCGTGGCCGGCGACAACACCACCGTGCACCGCCGCGACTGCGCGCTCATCGCGCACCGCGAGGACCTCCACCCCGCCGGCGACGCCCCCGGCCTGGTGGCCTGCCGCGTCTGCCGTCCCTGACGCCTGCCGGTCAGCCGGTCAGCCGGTCAGCCGATCAGTCGGGGGTGCCGGTCTCGGGCGCGGCGAGCACCTCGACCGGGCGGTCGGCGAGGTGCCGGGCCACGTAGTCGCGGGCGGTCTCGAACAGGTCGACCTCGCGTCCGGCCCGCTCGGAGAGGTACCACCGGTGCACCAGCACCTCGTGGAAGAGCTCGGCCGGCTCGAGGCGTCCCTGCGCCTGCGGGGGCACGAGCGCGGCGAGGCGGTCGTAGACCTCCCGACGCCACCGCTCGGCGACGACGCGCCGGTCGAGGCCGCCGAGGTCGAAGGTGGCGGTGAAGGCGGCGATGTCGTTGAGCAGCCGCCGCGCCTGGCCGTCCTCGACCATCAGGCCGGTGAGGGCCTGCAGCTCGCGGGCGTGGTGGCCCAGCTCGACGACGCGGGGACGGATGCGCACGGCGTCGCCGTCGAGGTCGGTGACGATGTCGAGCTCCTCGACGTCGAAGCCGAGGTCGTTGAGCCGCTCGATGCGCTGCTCGATGCGCCACATCTCGTCGGTGGAGAACTCCTCGGCGTCGGTGAGCTCGGCCCACAGCTCGCGATAGCGACGCTGCAGCAGCTCGACCAGCTCCGTGCCGTCGACGTCCTCGCCCACGGCGCCGCTGGCCTGGAGGTCCATCAGCTCGGCGAAGACGTTCTCGCAGCCGAGGTCGACGTCGTAGGCGCGCAGCGGATCGGAGAGCGCCTCCTTCAGCTCGCTGGTCTCGGCGTCGACGAGGTAGGCGGCGAAGGCGCCGGCGTCGCGCCGGAAGAGCACGTTCGAGAGCGAGACGTCGCCCCAGAAGAGGTCGGCCAGGTGCACCCGCACCAGCAGCACCACCAGGGCGTCGACGAGCAGGGGCAGCTGGGCGGCGGTGCCGCCGTGGGTGAAGACGGTGCGGTAGGGCAGCGAGTAGCGCAGGTGCTCGGTGACCAGCGCCGCGGGGAGCGGCTCGCCCTCGCGCGTCGTGCGTCCGGTGACGACGGCCTGCGGCAGCACCGCCGGCAGGCCGAGGCGGTGGACGTCGCGCAGCACGCGGTACTCCCGCTCGGCGTTGATCGCGGTGGTCTCCTTGACCGCGTAGACGGCCTCGCCGAGTCGCACGATGCGCACGACGTGGCGCGAGAGGCCGCGCGGCAGGGGCACGACGACGCGCTCGTCCCACTCCTCCAGCGGCACGTGCCAGGGCAGCGTCAGCAGGCGCGGGTCGGGCCGGTGGGCCTGCACCCGCAGTCCGGTGCGCTCCTCGCCGCCGCTGGTCATGTGCGGAGCGTAGGGCTCCGCGGGGCCGGTGTCAGGGGTGGTCCTGTCCGGGCCGGCCCGGGGGCTGGCTCGGGGGCCGGCTCGGGGGAGCGGGCAGCGACGAGCCGGGGTTCATGATCCCGAGCGGGTCGAAGGCCTCGCGCACCCGCTGCATCATCCGCAGCGCGACCGGATCGAGCTCGCGGTGCAGGTAGGGCAGCTTGAGGCGGCCGATGCCGTGCTCGCCCGACAGCGTGCCGCCCAGCGCGAGGGTCTCCTCGACGACGGCGTCGAACGCCGCCTGCGCCGCGGCGCGGGCGGCCTCGGCGTCCTCGCGCACCAGCACCACCGGATGCAGGTTGCCGTCGCCGGCGTGGCCGAAGGTGCCGATGGTGACGTCGTGGCGCCGGGCGACGTCGGCGATGGCCGCGATCAGGGCTGGCAGCCGCGAGACGTCGACCGCGACGTCCTCGAGCAGCGGCAGGCCCTGACGCTCGAAGGCCTCGTAGGCCAGGCGGCGAGCCTGCAGCAGCGCGGTGCCCTCGGCGGGGTCGGTGGTGGCGAAGCAGGCGCTGGCGCCCGCGGCCGTGCAGACGCCCTCGACCGCCGCCGCGTCGGCCTCCAGGGCGCCGTCGTCGGGCACCTGGACGAGCACGAGCGCGGCGGCGTCGAGGTCCAGGCCCATCGGCGCGAGCGCCTCGACCGCGCGCAGGGTGGCGGCGTCCATGATCTCCAGCAGGGTGGGCGGCGCGGGCCGGTCGCGCAGGGCGACGACGGCCTCGCCGGCCGCCGCGAGGTCGTCGAAGTAGGCGACGACCGTGGCCACGCGCGTCGGCGCGCTGGTGAGCGCGAGGGTGGCGCGGGTGACGACCCCGAGGACGCCCTCGGAGCCCACGATCAGCCGCGTGAGGTCGAGGCCGGCGACGCTCTTGGGCGCGCTGTGGCCGGTGCGCATCACCTCGCCGCCGGGCAGCACGACCTCGAGCTCGCGCACCCAGTCGCGGGTGACGCCGTAGCGGATGCAGCACAGGCCGCCGGCGTTGGTGGCGATGTTGCCGCCGATGCTGCAGAACGCCGAGCTGGCGGGGTCGGGCGGGTAGAGCAGCCCGGCGTCGGCCGCCTGCTGCTTCACCTCGCCGTTGAGGATGCCGGCGCCGACCCGCATCAGCCGGTCGGCCCGCTCCAGCACCGGCTCGGGACGCAGCCGGTGCGTCGAGAGCACCAGCGCCCCGTCGACGGCGTTCGCCGCGCCCGTCAGCCCCGACCCCGCGCCCCTCGGCACCACCGGCGTCCGGTGCTCGGCCGCGAGCTCGAGCACGTGCCGCACCCCGTCGACGTGATCGGGCGCCACCATCGCCAGCGGCGTCCCGTGCGGCACCCACGGCGCGCGGTCGTGGCTGTAGGCCGCCAGCACGTCGGCGTCGGTGACCAGCGGGATGTCCTCGCCCAGGCGTCCGCGCAGGGCCGTCACGAGCGGGTGGGTCGTCGTGGTGGTCATGAGGTCGATCATGGCGCGGGGGTGGGGGCGGCCGGGGTGAAGGTTTCAGCGGCTGACCGCCGAACCTTCCGGTTGGCGTTCGAACCTTCGAACGCCAACCGTGCGTTTCAGCGGTTGGCCGCCGAATCCTTCACGCCTCGCCCGCCGACCCCAGCCGCCAGATCTCGACGCCGACGCCCCCGGCGGGCAGCGTGAGGACGCCGTCGCGGGCCACGAGGTCGGCGGGGGAGTGCTCGGTGCCGAGGACGGCGGTGGCCCCGCCGGCCCCGAGGAGCCCGGCGGGCAGGTCGACGGCGTCGCCGGGAGCCCGGCGAGCGAGGACGAGCAGCGTGCCGGTGGGGTGCTCGCGCAGGAACGCGACGGCGTCGTCGTCGGCGAGCACCCAGCGCAGCCCGCCCCAGACGAGCGCGGGGTGCTCGCGGCGGGCGGCGGTGAGGGCGGCGTAGGCCGCGAGGGTGTCGGTCTCCCAGGTCTCGGGCCGGTCCCAGGGCATGGGACGTCGGGAGTCCTCGCCGAGCACCCCCTGCAGGCCGATCTCGTCGCCGGCGAAGACCATCGGGACGCCGGGGAGGGTGAACTGCAGGCCCGCGGCGACGCGCTGGCGCTCGGGGCTGCCGGCCAGCGTGCGGATGCGGGCGGAGTCGTGGGAGCCGAGGATGTTCCACGACTGCGCGGCGGCGCGGAAGCCGTAGCGGGCGGCCCACTCGCGCAGGGTCCGCACCACCAGTCCGCCCGGGCGCACGGCCACCGGCAGCGGGCGTCCGAAGGCGCGGGCGGGGGAGTCGGGGTCGCGCAGCCACGACCACACCGGCCAGGAGAAGCCGGAGTAGTTCATGGTGCCGTGCCAGCCGTCGCCGTCGATGTCGCCGGAGGCGTCGTGGTTGTGCTCGCCGATCACCCAGGCGTCGGGACGCTCGGCCGTGGCGGTGGCGCGGACGGCGCGGGCGGTGTCGTGGTTGACGTCGAGGGCGCCGAGGCGGCCGGTCATGTTGGCGACGTCGATGCGCCAGCCGTCGACCTCGAAGGGCGGGCGCAGCCAGCGCGCCACCACCGACTCATGGCCCTCGACCATCGCCGCGCGCAGCCCGGGGTCGGCGAGGTTGAGCTTGGGCAAGGTGTGGTGGCCCATCCAGGTCTCGTAGCCGCCGTCCTCGCGCAGGTGGTACCAGGTGCGCGTCGGGCCGCCCTCGCGCGCGGTGCGGAACCACTCGTGGGTGTCGCCGGTGTGGTTGGTGGTGAGGTCGCCCAGCAGCCGCCAGCCGCGCGCGTGGACGGCGTGGGCGAGCCGGGCGTAGGCCTCGTCGCCGCCGAGCAGCGGGTCGACGCCGTCGAAGGTCGAGGCGTTGTAGCGGTGGTTGGACTCCCCGGGGAAGACCGGCGTCGTGTAGAGCACCGAGACGCCCACGCGGGCGAGATGGTCGAGGTGCGCGACGACGCCGTCGAGGTCGCCGCCGAAGTACTGCAGCGGCGTGCGCGGGTCGGAGCCCTCGAAGACCACCTCGTCGTCCCAGGCCGCGGGCACCGCCCAGGCCGGGGTCGGCCGCGCGTCGGCCGCCGCGGACCGAGCGAAGCGGTCGGGGAAGATCTGGTAGACGACCGCCTCGCGTCCCCAGGTCGGAGCCGGGGCGTGGGTGGTGACGACGAAGTCGTGCGCGTCGGGCACGTCGTGCTCGGCGACGCCGGCCGCGGTGAGCCAGCGCTGCTCGGCGCCGTGGGCGAGCAGGAAGCGGTAGTGCGTGACGGGGTTGTGCACCGGGAGCGTGGCCTCCCACCAGACGACGTGGGCGTCGCGCGAGGCCACGCGGGCCTCGTGGAAGACCGGCTCGGCGTCGTAGGCGGTGCGCAGCCACACGGCGTCCGGCTCGGCCAGGGCCGAGGTGCGCACCCGCACGGTGACGACGTCGTCGAGCGCGGGCGCGTCGTCGGAGAGGTAGAGGGGCGAGCCGTCGTGATGCGGATCGTGGAGCAGGTGCGCGGGCATGGCGTCACTGTGCCCGATGCAGGTCTCGCTCCGGTTTCGTTGTGCCGGAGTTAGAACGTGTTCTACATTCGCGCGGTGACCCGCATCGTCGTCGTCACCGGTGCCGCCTCCGGCATCGGTCACGCCACCGCAGCCCTGTTCCGCGACCTCGGCGAGACCGTCTTCGGCCTCGACATCGCCCCCACCGTCCCCGAGGGCGTGACCTACGTGGAGTGCAACGTCGGCTCCCGGGCCTCCGTCGACGCCGCCATCGCCCGGTGCGCCGAGGGCGGACGCATCGACGTGCTCGCCAACGTCGCCGGCATCGTGCAGTTCGGCCACTTCGCCGAGATCACCGACGAGGAGTGGGACCGCGTCCACGCCGTCGACCTCAAGGGCCCGTTCATGCTCATCCAGGCCGCGCTGCCCCACCTGCGCGCGGCCGGCGGCAACGTCGTCAACGTCTCCAGCGTCGCCGGCAACAAGCCCCAGCCCTACGCCGCCGCCTACTCCGCGGCCAAGGGCGGCCTGACGATGCTCACCCGCTCGCTGGCCCTCGAGCTCTCCCCGCTGGGCATCCGCGTCAACGCCGTGTGCCCGGGCACCGTCGACACCCCGATCGTCTCCCAGGTGGCCGAGATCTTCCCGCCCGACCTCGACCACCGCGTCGCGGACCGGCTGATGATGATGCTGCCCGGTCCCGCGATCAGCCCCGCCGAGATCGGCTCCTCGATCGTCTACCTCGCCTCCGAGGAGGCCCGGATGATCACCGGCACGGTGCTCGCCTTCGACGGCGGCATGTGACCGGCTGCTGATCAGCTGCTGATCGGCGCCGCCGATCGCGGTCGATCGGCGGTCCCGCGCACGGGTGCCCCGCATCACGGAATCCCGACGGGCCGGGGCCGGTTGTCGCCAGGTGGCCCTGACTAGACCAGTCGGGGCGCCTGATCGAGGAGGATCCCGCGTGAGCTCACCCCACTCCGCATCCGACGCGGCACCGGACGCAGCACCCGACGCCGCGACCACCGAGGCGACCCGCCACGGACGCCGCCGCCTGCCCCGCGTCCCGTTCTGGGCGCAGATCCTCGGCGGCCTGGTGATCGGCGTCGTGCTCGGCGCCGTCGTCCGCGCCTACGACGTCGGCTGGCTGGGGGAGACCCTCTCGACCGTCGGCGACACCTTCGTCTCGCTGCTGCGCACCGTCGTCGTCCCGCTGGTGTTCTTCGCGATCGTGGTGAGCATCGCCCGCCTGCGCGAGGTCTCCAACGCCGCCCGCCTGGCCGCGCAGACCCTGCTGTGGTTCGCCATCACCGCCGCCATCGCGGTGACGATCGGCATCGTCCTGGGCCTGCTCACCGACCCCGGCCTGCACACCAG
This sequence comes from Nocardioides sp. B129/18, assembly GCF_055282735.1. Lineage (NCBI taxonomy): Bacteria > Bacillati > Actinomycetota > Actinomycetes > Propionibacteriales > Nocardioidaceae > Nocardioides > Nocardioides sp. B129/18. Next base: position 13,328 of record NZ_JBUZJI010000028.1, read on the forward strand.
CGTGTCCCGCGACGCCGCGGCGGCCCCGAGCGGCTCCGGCTCCTGGACCGACTTCCTGAACGGCCTGGTTCCCGACAACTTCCTCGGCCTCTCCGCCAGCCCCGACGGCGCCGGCGGCGTCTCGGTCGACTTCAACGTCCTGCAGATCGTCGTCGTCGCGCTCCTCATCGGCGCCGCGATCCTCAAGACCGGCGCGAAGGCCGAGCCGTTCCTGGCGATCTCGGAGTCCTTCCTCGCCGTCATCCAGACCGTGCTGTGGTGGATCATCCGCCTCTCGCCGCTGGGCACCCTCGGCCTGATCGGCAACGCCGTGGCCACCTACGGCTTCGACGCCATCGGCCCGCTGGCGGTCTTCACCGTCGACGTCTACGTCGGCTGCGCGATCGTCCTGCTCGTGGTCTACCCGGTGCTGCTGCGCGCCCACGGCCTCAACCCGCTGCGCTTCTTCGCCGGCGCCTGGCCCGCGCTGCAGCTGGCCTTCGTCTCGCGCTCCTCGGTGGGCACGATGCCGGTCACCCAGTACGTCACCACCCGCAACCTCGGCGTCCCGCGCGAGTACGCCTCCTTCGCCGTGCCGCTCGGCTCGACCACCAAGATGGACGGCTGCGCGGCGATCTACCCGGCGCTCGCGGCGATCTTCGTGGCGCAGTTCTTCGGCGTCGACCTCGGCTTCTCCGACTACCTGCTCATCGCGTTCGTCTCGGTCGTCGGCTCCGCGGCCACCGCGGGCCTCACCGGCGCCGTCGTCATGCTGACGCTGACGCTCACCACCCTGGGCCTGCCGCTGGCGGGCGTCGGCCTCCTGCTGGCCGTCGATCCGATCCTCGACATGATGCGCACGATGACGAACGTCGCCGGCCAGGCGCTCGTCCCGACGATCGTGGCGGCCCGCGAGGGCATCCTCGACCGCGAGGTCTACGACAGCCAGCAGGTGGGCGACCCCGTGGCCGACGCCGCCCACGGCGCCGACGACCGCGAGCTCGCCCCCGCCGGGGCCTGAGCCCGGCCGACCGACCCCGAGGCCCCCTGACCCACGGTCAGGGGGCCTCGGCGCGCTCGATCATCGTCCAGCCCCGCCAGCCGCGCTCCTCGAGCAGCTCGATCAGCCGCCGGGCCGAGGGCATCGACTCCAGGAAGACGGTGTCGAGCAGCCGGACGAGTGCGGGGTCGAGCTCCGCGAGCTCGGGGTCGGCGGTGTCGGCCTCGAGGTAGGCAGCCTCGATGCCGGCGGAGATCCGGTCGGCGACGGTCGTCAGGCGGGGGTCGTCGGGCTCGGCGTCGATGATCTCGTCGAAGTCGAGGTAGAGCCCGCGCAGCACCCCGTCGTCGAACTGCTGGTGCTTGGTGCGCATCATCGCGTCGACCAGCCGCGGCTCGATCTGCGCGGCGATCATGATCCAGGAGTCCCGCTCGACCTCGACGAGCCGTTCGCTGAAGCCCTCCTGCCGCAGCCGCTCCAGGTAGGAGATGACGCTCTCGGGCAGCGCCAGGCTCTCCCCGGCCGCGAGCCGGGCGATGCGCCGGCGGTGCTGCTGCAGCGTGCGCACCTCGCGGCGCAGGCGGCGGTCGATCTCCTCGACCGCCGCCGCGAACTCCTCGGGGGAGGCCCGCAGCAGCTCCTCGACGCGCGCCAGCGGGACGCCGGCCTCGGCGAGGGTGCGGATGCGGATCAGGTCGGCCACGGCCACCGCGTCGTAGCGGCGGTAGCCGGAGTGGTCGCGCTCGGGCTCTGGCAGCAGGCCCGTCGCGTGGTAGTGCCGTACCGCGCGGACGGTGACCCCCGCGTGCCGGGCGAGCTGGCTGATGGTCAGCGCGGGCATGGGCCCACGCTAGACCTCGCCGAGCCTCCCGCCCGGCCGCTCGGGCCGCTCACGCGAGCCGTCGCCGGTAGACGCGCAGGGCCAGCGCGACGGCCACCACCAGCAGGCCGGCGCACCAGGCGAGGGCGACCCAGGCCTGGTCGCCCACCGGCGTCCCGGCGAGCAGCGCGCGGATCGCGTCGGCCAGCGACGTCACCGGCTGGTGCTCGGCGAACGCGGCCACCGGCCCGGGCATGGAGTCGGTGGGCACGAACGCCGAGCTGAGGAAGGGCAGCAGCAGGAGCGGGTAGGCGAAGCCGCTGGCGCCGTCGGGCGTGGAGGCGGTGAGGCCGGGGATGACGGCGAGCCAGGTCAGCGCGAGCGTGAAGAGCGCCAGCAGGCCGACGACGGCCAGCCACGCGAGCACGCCCGCGCCGGAGCGGAAGCCCATGAGCAGGGCGACGCCCACCACCAGCACCAGCGAGATCGCGTTGGCCACCAGCGAGGTCAGCACGTGGGCCCACAGGATCGCCGAGCGCGGCACCGGGAAGGTCCAGGTGCGCTCGACGACGCCGCGCTGCACGTCGAGGAAGAGCCGGAACGCGGTGTAGGAGATGCCCGAGACCACGGTGATCAGCAGGATCCCCGGCAGCAGGTAGTCGACGTACTCGCCGGTGTCGGCACCGGCCTGGATGGCGCTGCCGAAGACGTAGACGAACAGCAGCAGCATCGCCACCGGCATCAGCGCGGTGGTGATGATCGTGTCGGGGCTGCGGGTGACGTGGCGCAGGGATCGGCCGAGCAGCACCCGGACGCCGTGCACGGACTCGGCAAGGCTGATCCGGTCGAGGTCGGCGTCGCGGTCGGCGTCGGGGCGGTTCTCGGTGTGAGCAGTGGTGGTCATCAGGACTCCTGCGTGGTGAGCGAGGTCGTGAGCGAGGCGGTGAGGGAGGTGCGGCCGCCCACGACGGCCAGGAAGACGTCCTCGAGGGAGGGCTGACGCTCGACGCGCTCGACCTGCGCCGGGGGCAGCAGGGCGCGCAGGTCGGCGAGGGTGCCCTCGACGATGATCCGGCCGCCGTGGAGGATCGAGATCCGGTCGGCCAGGCGCTCGGCCTCCTCGAGGTACTGGGTGGTGAGCAGCACCGTCGTGCCGCCGGCGGCCAGGCGCTCGACGGTGCGCCACACCTCCTGCCGCGCCTCGGGGTCCAGCCCGGTGGTGGGCTCGTCGAGGAAGAGCACCGCCGGCTCGCCGATGAGGCTCATCGCGATGTCGAGGCGGCGCCGCATGCCGCCGGAGTAGGTGGACGCCGCCCGGTCGGCGGCGTCGACGAGGTCGAACCGCTCGAGCAGCGCGGTGGCGACGCCGCGGGCGTCCGGCTCGCGCCGCAGCCGGGCGACGAGCTGGAGGTTCTCCCGGCCGGTGAGGATCTCGTCGACCGCGGCGAACTGGCCGGTGAGGCTGATCGTGCGCCGCACGGCGACGGGGCGCTGCACGACGTCGAGGCCCTCGACGAGCGCGGTGCCGGCGTCGGGGCGCAGGAGGGTGGCGAGGATGCGCACGAGCGTGGTCTTGCCGGCGCCGTTGGAGCCGAGCAGGGCGTGGACGCTGCCGCGTCGGACGGTGAGGTCGACGCCGTCGAGCACGCGGTTCTCCCCGAAGGATCGGGTGAGGCCGCGCACCTCGAGGGCGGGCCCGGTGTGGGATGTGGTGTCGGGGGTGGTGGTCATGTCGACCAGCGTCGAGGGCTGACGCTGCGTCAAGGTCAAGCCGGATCCGGCGCCGGTGCGTCGCGGCGGTGCTTCTACGATGAGCGCGCCCGGCGCGCAGGCGCGGGGCGTCGCCGCGTTAGCTCAGTTGGCAGAGCATCCGCCTTGTAAGCGGAATGTCGGGAGTTCGATCCTCCCACGCGGCTCCGTGTCGTCGGCCCGCCGGGATGTCGGCGGCGTGCGAGATGGTCGTGGCATGGCGATCTGCGAGGCCTGTGGTGCTGAGCTGCGACGACGGCATCAGGTGCGTTGCTGCAGCAACGCCTGCCAGGCGCGAGCTCGGCAGGCGCATCTGGTCCGAGCCTGGCTCGAGACTGGCGAGGCCTGGGTCGACAGCAAGGCGGGCCACGACGTCCGGCGGCACATCGCAGACGAGCAGGCTGGCCTCTGTGCGATCTGCGGTCGCGACATGTCCTGGGAGGGCAAGCCTCTGGTCTTCATCCTCGACCATGTGAGTGGAGACGCAGAGGACAACCGTCGGGCGAACCTTCGTCTGATCTGTCCGAACTGCGACTCGCAGCTGCCTAGCTACAAGGCCCGCAATCGCGGACGAGGGCGGGCTTCTCGCCGCGCACGCGCGGCGAGTGAGGCGACGGCTGGCCAAGCCTGGTCTCAGCCCCGGTGGCGACGTGCCCCGCCGTCGTAGGTCCACCCGACGTCGTAGGGCGCGTAGACCAGGGCGGGGAAGTCGCGCGGCACGTGCGCGTCGACGAAGGCGCGGGCCTCGTCCTCGCTGCCGAGCACCGCGACGACCGGCTCGGGGGCGTCCTCGGCGTCGTCGAGGACGAGCCACACCTGCGTCGAGCGGCTGCGGGCGCGCATCAGCGCACCTGGCGCGGCTCGACGGTGCGCGGCGGGTCGGCGAGGGCGTCCTGGGCCTCGATGAGGCGGATCTCGCGGGTGCCGGCGGCGATGGTGGCCTCGAGCACGGCGAAGACCGACGCCGTCGTGCGGGCCAGGGCCTCGGCCGGCGAGCCGGTGCTGCGCAGGTGCGCGAGGTAGAGCGCGGCGGTGACGTCGCCGCAGCCGTTGGGGGCGATCGGCAGCAGCGGCGTCGTGACCGCCCAGGCGCCGGCGTCGGAGACCGCGAGCACCTCGAGGTGGCCCTCGGGCACCTCGTCGTGCAGGACGGAGGTGACCAGCACGTCGCGCGGACCCCGCGCCCGCACGGCGTCGACGGCCTCGAGCACCTCCGCGCGGGTGCGGCTGCCGCCCTCGCCGTCGGGTCCGCGGTGGCGTCCGGCGAGGAAGTCGAGCTCGAAGTGGTTCGGGGTGACGACGTCGGCCTGCGGCACCACGACGTCGCGCAGGAACTCCGGGATGCCGGGCCGCACGAACATGCCTCGGCCGACGTCGCCCATGACGGGGTCGCAGCAGTAGACGGCGTCGGGGTTGAGCGCCTTGACCCGCGCCACGGCGTCGACGACGACCTGTCCCACCGCGGGGTCGCCCTGGTAGCCCGACAGCACGGCGTCCGCGGTGCCGAGCACGCCGCGGTCCTCGATGCCGGCGATCACCTCGCGCACGTCGGCCGGGTCGAGCACCGGCCCGCGCCAGGCTCCGTACCCGGTGTGGTTGGAGAAGTGCACCGTCAGCACCGGCCACACCTCGTGGCCCAGCCGCTGCAGCGGGAAGACCGCCGCCGAGTTGCCGACGTGGCCGTAGGCCACCGAGGACTGGATCGAGAGGATGCGCACCAGGTCATTCTCGGGGCTGTGGGTGGTTCGTGGCGCGGGGGTGGGGGCGGCGGGCCGCGCAGTTTCATCGGTCAGCCGATGAAACTTCCCGAGCCCCTCCGCTCGAAAACTAGAACCTGTTCCACCAATGCCCTACTGTGGTCCCCGACACATTCCGCGGGTATGCAAGAGGTTCGCCATGGCCACCACCCAGTCCAGCGAGGCCGACTACGTCGTCGTCGGCTCCGGCAGCTCCGGCGCGACGATCGCAGGCCGGCTCGCCGAGTCCGGCGCCAGCGTGATCGTGCTGGAGGCCGGCAAGAGCGACGAGCAGTTCCTCGTCAAGAAGCCCGGCATGATCGGCCCGATGCACGCGGTGCCGCAGCTCAAGCGCACCGTCGACTGGGGCTACTACTCGGTGCCCCAGAAGCACATCCTCGACCGCAAGATGCCCGTGCCGCGCGGCAAGGTGCTCGGCGGCTCGAGCTCGATCAACGGCATGGTCTACGTCCGCGGCAACCGCGCGAACTTCGACTCCTGGGCCGCGGAGGGCAACGAGGGCTGGGACGCCGACTCCGTCAACGCCGCCTACCGGCGCCTGGAGGACTACGAGGGCGGCGCTGATGAGTACCGCGGCGAGGGCGGCCCCATCCGCGTCACGATCAACCAGACGCCGCAGGAGGGCTCGCTGCAGTTCCTGCAGGCCACCTCCGAGGTCACCGGCTGCCGGATCCTCGACGACTACAACGGCGCCTCCCAGGAGGGCGTGGGCCGGATGCAGCAGAACGCCGCCGGGGGCCTGCGCTACTCCGCCTCGCGCGGGTTCATCCACCACCTCGCGCCGCCGACGCTGGAGGTGCAGACCGAGGTCCAGGCGCTCAAGGTCGTCATCGAGGGCGGCCGCGCGGTCGGCGTCCTGGTGCGCGACAAGAAGGGCGGGACGCGCGTCGTGCGTGCGGGCAAGGAGGTCGTCCTGTCGGCCGGCTTCGTCGGCTCCGCACAGCTGCTGATGCTCTCGGGCATCGGCCACGCCCAGCACCTCAAGGACCACGGCATCGACGTCGTCGCCGACCTGCCGGTGGGCGACAACCTCCACGACCACCTCTTCCACGCGCTGACGTTCCACACCACCGCCTCGAAGAACAAGGGCACCGCGCCCTACTTCGCCAAGGGCGTGGCCAAGGAGGTGCTGCGGCCGGGCTCGACGTTCCTGGCCAACTCCGTCTTCGAGGTGCTGGCCTTCCTGCAGACCTCCCAGGCGCAGGCCGGCGTCCCCGACCTGCAGCTGCACCTGCTGCCGTGGGCCTACCCGGCGGGCAACCAGGACGAGCCGATCCGCCACGAGGTCGACAAGGTCCCCTCGCTGACGGTGCTCACCACGCTCATCTACCCGCGCAGTCGGGGGACGCTGCGGCTGGCCTCGGCGGATCCGCTGCAGGCGCCGCTCATCGACCCGCAGTACCTCGCGGAGCCCGAGGACCTCCAGCTGCTGGAGGAGGGCACCGGCCTGGTGCGCGAGATCTTCGCCAGCCCGGCGTTCAAGGGCTCGATCCTACGCGAGGCCCACCCCGGGCCGGCCGTCACCGGCGACGCCCTGCGTCAGACCATCCTGAACCGCGCGACGTCGGTCTACCACGGCGTCGGCACCTGCCGGATGGGCGTCGACGAGCTCGCCGTCGTCGACCCGCAGCTGCGGGTGCGTGGCGTCGAGGGACTGCGCGTGTGCGACGCCTCGATCATGCCGTCGATCACCGGCGGCAACACCAACGCGCCCGCGTACATGATCGGCGAGCGCGGCGCCGACCTCGTCCTGGGGAGGACCCGATGACCCTCGCCCCGCAGCGCCTCAACCGGCCCGCCAGCGTCACCCCCGAGCTGCTCGAGCGGCTCGTCGCCAAGGTGGCCTCCGACGGCTCGCGCACGCCCTGGCCGCTGACGGAGGTCTACAGCGGCGAGGTGCTCGTCGAGCTGCCGCAGTCGACGCCGGCCGACATCGAGCGCGCCTTCGCCGAGGCCCGGGCGGCCCAGCGCCTGTGGGCCGCGACCCCGGTCAAGGACCGGCTCGCGGTCTTCAAGCGCGCCCACACCCTGCTCATCGACCACGCCCACCAGACCGCCGACCTCATCCAGGTCGAGAGCGGCAAGAACCGGCGGATGGCGATCGAGGAGACCTGCGACCCGCCGATGGTGATGAGCCACTACCTCAAGCGGGCCGAGAGGCTGCTCGCGCCGGTCAAGCGCGGCGGCCCCGTCCCGCTGGTGAGCTCCTCCACCGAGATCCGCGTGCCCAAGGGCGTCGTCGGCATCATCGCGCCCTGGAACTTCCCCTTCGCCACGGGTCTCTCCGACGCGATCCCCGCCCTCATGGCCGGCAACGCCGTCGTCGTGAAGCCCGACAACAAGACCGCGCTCTCCCCGCTGTTCGGCATCTCCCTGCTCGAGCAGGCCGGGCTGCCGCGTGGGCTGTTCCAGGTGGTCTGCGGCGAGGGCCCCGACGTCGGCCCGACGCTCATCGACGAGGCCGACTACGTCATGTTCACCGGCTCCAGCGCCACCGGCCGCGTCATCGGCGAGCGCGCCGGGCGCAACCTGATCGGCTGCTGCCTCGAGCTCGGCGGCAAGAACCCGATGATCGTGCTCGACGACGTCGACGCCGAGGAGTGGGTGCGCGGCGCGCTGTTCGGCGTCTTCGGCAACACCGGCCAGATCTGCATGCACATCGAGCGGATCTACCTGCCCGACTCCCGCTACGACGAGCTCAAGGCCGCCTTCGTCGCGGCCACCGAGGCCCTCGACATCCGCGCCTCCTACGACTTCGGCCCCGATCTCGGCTCTCTGGTCTCGCCCGACCACATGGCGCGCGTGGCCTCCCACGTCGAGGACGCCGTCGCGAAGGGGGCCACCGTCGTCACCGGCGGACGTCCGCGCCCCGACCTCGGGCCGGCGTTCTTCGAGCCGACCATCCTCGAGGGCGTCACCACCGAGATGCAGTGCGGCGTCGTCGAGACCTTCGGCCCCGTCGTCGCCCTGCACCGCTACCGCACGGTCGACGAGGCCGTCGCCCTGGCCAACGACACCGAGTACGGCCTCAACGCCTCGGTGTGGGGCCGCGACGTCGACCGCGCCGTGGCCGTCGCCGGCCGCATCGAGGCCGGCAACGTCAACGTCAACGACTCCCTCGCCACGGCCTTCGCCTCCAAGGGCACGCCCTCGGGCGGGGTGAAGACCTCCGGCGTCGGCGCCCGCCACGGCGACCAGGGCCTGCTGAAGTACACCGACGTGCAGAACCTCGCGGTGCTGAAGAAGCAGGTCATGGGCGCCCGCCCCGGGCAGGACTACGAGGACTACGTGAGGTCGATGCTCTCGGGGCTGAAGATGATGCGGCGGCTCGGGATCCGCTGAGGCGGCCGTGAGCCAGAAGTTCCCCGGCTGACCGGGGAACTTCTGCGAGATGCGTGCATCTGACACTGCTTTCCACAGAAGTTCCCCTGACCAATCGGCCCGTCGTCCCCAGGGACGACGGGCCGCGTCGGGCTCAGGCCACCTGCAGGGACCGCTTCGAGAGCCCCATCCAGAAGCCGTCGATGCGCTGCTCGCCGGGCTCGTCGGGGGCGGTGGCCGCGCCGAGGGTGACGAACAGCGGCGTGTAGTGCTCGACGGTGGGGTGCGCGTAGGGCAGGCCCGGCGCGAGCTCGCGGTAGTTGGCCAGGGCGTCGACGTCGCCGGCCGCCAGGGCCTCGGCGGCCCAGGCGTCGAAGTCGCTCGACCAGCCGGGCGCGGGGGCGTCGATGCGGAACTCGCGCAGGAACGGCAGACCGTGGGTGAGGAAGCCCGAGCCGATGATGAGCACGCCCTCGTCGCGCAGCGGACGCAGGCGCGCGCCGAGCTGCAGCAGGCGGCCGGGGTCGTGGGTGGGCAGCGACATCTGCAGGACGGGGATGTCGGCGTCGGGGTACATGATCCGCAGGGGCACCCACGCGCCGTGGTCCAGGCCGCGCGAGGCGTGCTGGTGCACCGGCTCGCCCGCGGGCATCATCGCGGCGATCCGCTGCGCGAGCGCGGTGGCGTCGGGCGTCTCGTAGGTCATCCGGTAGTACTTCGCGTCGAAGCCGCCGAAGTCGTAGACCAGCGGGGCGCCGCTGGCGGTCAGGCTCACGGGCGCGGACTCCCAGTGCGCGCTGACGATGAGGATCGCCGTCGGGCGGGGGAGGTCCTGCGCCCAGGCCGCGAGCTGGCCCGACCACAGCGGGTCGTCGAGCAGCGGCGGCGCGCCGTGGCCGATGTAGAGGGCGGGCATCCGGCCCGTGACGTCCTGGGTCATGATCACTCCAACTGGTTGAAGGTTGAAGTTTATTCCAGGGGGAGGTCCCATGTCAGCGGTTCGGCGCCCTGCTCGACCAGGAGGGCGTTGACGCGGCTGAAGGGCCGCGATCCCAGGAAGCCGCGGTGCGCCGAGAGCGGCGAGGGATGGGCCGAGGCGACGTGCGGCACCGCGCCCAGCATCGGCGCCAGCGACTGCGCGTCGCGGCCCCACAGGATGGCCGCCAGCGGCCCGCCGCGCTCGACCAGCGCCTGGATCGCGCACGCGGTGACGTCCTCCCAGCCCCTCCCGCGATGCGAGGCCGGCTCGCCGGGGCGCACCGTCAGCACCCGGTTGAGCAGCATGACGCCGGCGTCGGCCCAGGCGGTGAGGTCGCCGTGCGGCGGGGGAGTGACGCCGAGGTCGTCGCGCAGCTCGGCGTAGACGTTGGCCAGGCTGCGCGGGATCGGACGCACCGAGCGCTCCACGGCGAAGCTCAGGCCGATCGGGTGCCCCGGCGTCGGGTAGGGGTCCTGCCCGACGATCAGCACCCGGACGTCGGCGAGCGGACGCTGGAAGGCGCGCAGGATCCGATCGCCGGCCGGCAGGTAGGAGCGCCCGGCGGCGATCTCCTCGCGCAGGAAGCGCCCCATCTCGCCGATCCGGTCGTCGACGGGAGCCAGGGCCTCGGCCCAGTCCGGGGCGACCAGGCCCTGCTCGACGAGGCCGGCGAGCGCGCTCACCATGGCGAGACGACGTAGTCCTTGAGGAAGCAGCCGAGCAGGTCCTCGCCGGCCTCTCCGCGGACGATCGGGTCGTAGACGCGGGCCGCGCCGTCGACGAGGTCCAGCGGGGCGTGCCAGCCGTCGCCGGCGTGACGCAGCTTGTCCTGGTGCGGACGCTCGTCGGTGATCCAGCCGGTGTCGACGGCGGTCATGAGGATCCGGTCGGTCTCGAACATCTCGCCCGCCGAGGTGCGGGTGAGCATGTTGAGCGCCGCCTTGCTCATGTTCGTGTGCGGGTGGCCGGGGCCCTTGTAGCGCCGGGAGAACTGGCCCTCCATCGCCGAGACGTTGACGACGTAGGCGCGCCGCGCGCCGGCCTGCACCGCCGCCCGCATCGCCGGCCGCAGCCGCGAGACGAGCAGGAACGGCGCGGTCTGGTTGCACAGCTGCACCTCGAGCAGCTCCAGCGGGTCGACCTGGTCGACGACCTGCGTCCAGGAGTTCGTGGTCTGCAGGTCCGGCAGCAGGCCCCCGGCGTCGACGGCCGTGCCGTCGAGGTGCGCGGCGAGCGAGGCGTGGCCGGCCTTGAGCGCCAGGGCGGTGATCGTCGCGGCGTTGTGGTGGGCCAGCGCGGCCTCGGGCGACTCCCCGTCGTGGTGGGCGACGGCCTCGGTGGTCAGCGCGCCGGCGATGGCGGCGGGGTGGGCCTCGGAGATCCGGTCGAAGGTGATCATCTCCGGCAGGCGGACGCCCTCGGGCAGCGGCGCGCCCTCGGCCTCGACCAGGCGCGAGTACGCACCGGGTGTGCGGCGGACGGTCTGGCAGGCGTTGTTGATGAGGATGTCGAGCGGACCGTCGGCGGCGACCTCGTCGGCCAGCGAGATCACCTGCGTGGGGTCGCGCAGGTCGATGCCGACGACCTTGAGCCGGTCGATCCAGTCCGCGGCGTCGGGCAGGCCCGCGAAGCGACGCATGGCGTCGTGCGGGAAGCGCGTCGTGATCGTGGTGTGCGCGCCGTCGCGCAGCAGCCGCAGCGCGATGTGCATGCCGATCTTGGCGCGACCGCCGGTGAGCAGCGCGCGCCGCCCGGTGAGGTCGGTGCGCTGGTCGCGCTTGGCGTGCGACATCGCCGCGCACGAGGGGCACAGCCAGTGGTAGAAGGCGTCGACCAGGGTGTAGTCGGCCTTGCAGATGTAGCAGCCGCGGGGGTTGAGCAGCTCGCCCGCGAACGCGCCGGGAGCCGTCGAGACCAGCGGCAGCCCGGCGGTCTCGTCGTCGATGCGCAGCGCCGAGCCGGTGGCCGTCGCCTCGGTGATCGCGCGGTCGTGGGCCAGCTCCTCGGCGCGCTTGGTGAGCTTGCGCTCCTTCTTGATCGCCTTGTACATGTGCGCGGCCGCCCGCTTGACCGTGACGTGGTCGGGGTGGTCGTCGGGCAGGTGGTGCACGACGGCGAGCACCCGCAGGGTCGCCTCGAGGTCGGCGGGGTCGAGGCCGGGGCCCGGTGCGGAGGGGGTGCTGCTCACCGGCGCATCGTAGGCCGCGGCCTCACCCGAGGCGGAACCGCGCGTCCGTCGGCACCCAGGGCGCGAGACCCCGCTCACCCACCTCGACGTCGAGCACCGCCATGTGGGTGGCGTCCCCGGCCACGGCCGACTGGTTGGCCACCAGCACGCGGGTGCCGAGGAACGTGGCGCTGCACGGGGTGTCGAACGGGATCGACGAGCCGTTGTCGCCGGTGAGCGGCAGCCGCGGGAACGAGCCCACCTCCCGGCCGTCGGCGTCGAGCTCGACGAGCCGGTTCGTCGGCCCGGCCATCGCGATGTAGACGTGACCCGAGCGGCCGATCCCGAAGCCGTCGGGCAGGTCGGCGGGCAGCGAGGTCCACAGCACGCGCGGCGTGCCCGGCGCGCCGCGAGCGCCCATCGCGATGCGCAGCAGCCCGCCGTTCGTGGGGAGCGTGGCCCCGGCGCTGCCGGGCGCGAGGGTCTGCTGGGTCACCAGGAACGCCCGCTGCGCGGGCACCCAGCGCAGACCGGTCGTCCCGAACCCGGCGACGCCGGCGAGGAGGGGCGAGCGCAGCCAGGGCGTGACGCGGCCGTCGGTGCGCACCCGCCAGATCACGCCGGCGGCGTAGTCGGTGACGTAGAGCCCGCCCGGCGCCCAGGCGGCGTAGTTCGGCACCGACCCGGCGGGCAGGCGCGCCACCCGACGCCAGGCGCCGGTGGCGGGGTCGAGGGTGAGCACCGAGGACGTCGAGGTCTCGAGGACGACGAGGCGGCCGTCGCGGGTGTCGGCGGCCACCTGGACGCCGTGCTCGACGTCGCGTCGCTGCAGGCGGGCGGGCACGCTCCACGAGCGCAGGGCGACGCCGTCGGCGCCCCACTCCTGCACGCGGGAGGGCTGCGTGGAGTCCGGGACGGTGTAGGTGCCGGCGTAGACCCGTCCCGAGCGGGACACGTGGACGTAGGCGGGGTGCCCGCCGGGCATCCGGGCGAAGACGCGGGTGTCCCATCGGGCGCGCTCGGCGGCCTGCGCCGGGGCCGCGGCGATCCCGGCGGGGGCGAGGGCGCACGAGAGCGCCGCGACCAGCGCGGCGGCGAGCAGGCGCCTCATCGGCGGCCGAGCACCTCGAGGGCGGCCCGCTCGCCGGAGCGGACGGCGCCGTCCATGTAGCCCGACCAGTAGGTGGCGGTCTCGGTGCCGGCCCAGTGCACGCGCCCGAACCGCTGCCGGATGGCCGGGCCGAACTCCACCATCGTGCCGGGGGAGTGGATCGCGGTGGGCCCGCCGCCGCTCCAGCGCTCGCGCGTCCAGTCGTGCTCGACGTAGTCGATGGGCTTGAGGGCCTGGGGGCCGAACATCGCCGCGAAGCCCTCGAGCACGGCCGCACGTCGCGCGCTGCGGCCCATGACGCCGTACGTCCGCCAGGTCGAGCCGCCGACGAAGGCCAGCAGGACGCCGGGGGCGCCGGCTCCGGGCGGGGTGTTGTCGAAGACCGCGCGGGCGGCGCCGGCGTCGTTGATGCCGAATCCGTTGAGGCCGGCCTCGCGCCAGAAGGGCTTGTCGTAGATGGCGTCGCACTTCATCAGCTGGCCCATGTCGAGGTGGCGCAGCAGCTGCGCGCGGCGGGCCGGCAGGCGCGGGAACCACTCGATGCCGAGCACCATCGGCGGCGGCGCCGCGACGACGACCCGGCGCGCCTTCACGGTGCCGCGGCGGGTGCGGACGAGGACCGCGTCGTCGCGCTGCTCGATGCGGCTGACCGCGGCGTCGAGGGCCACGACGTCGCCCAGCCGCTGGGCCAGGCGCAGCGGCACGAGCTGGGAGCCGCCGACGAAGCGCCGCTCCTGGGCGCCGTTCACGGTGTCGGAGTTGCGGGAGAACGTGCCGACGGTGCTCTCGTTGCCCGAGCAGGCGATGTACCAGAGCACGAACAGCAGCGAGAGCTCGTCGGGGTCGGCGCCGAAGCCGGGCTGGGTCCAGCACTCGATGAGGTTGCCGATGCCGGTGGCGTTGACGGCGTTGCGACGGATGAACTCGCCCAGCGAGATGGCGTCCCAGGCCGCGGCGTCGGCGTGCGCCCACGGGGCGGCGACGTCGATCTCGGCGGCCATGGAGTCCAGGCGCTGGAGGAGCAGGGCGGCGTCGAGCAGGATCGTGGGGTCCGGCGGCACCGTGCCGGTGTAGGTGGAGCGCCCCAGGAGGCTGGAGACGTAGACGCTCTTGCCCTCGACGTTCTCCTGGAACGTGCGCACGCCGAGCTCGGCGGCCAGGGCGGCGATGCGGTCCTGGGTGGGGCCGATGAACGCACCCCCGGACTCGATGGTGTGGGCGCTGAGCGGCCGGCCGCCGAGGTGGTGGTTGAGCACCCGGCCGCCGACGCGGTCGCGGGCCTCGACGACGAGCACCGAGCGGCCCTTCCTGGCCAGGTTCCGGGCGGCCACGAGGCCTGCGATGCCGGCGCCGACCACCACGACGTCGACGCTGCGCGGGAGGCGACCCTGGAGGCCGGCGGCCTCCGCGGGCGCGCCGAGGCCGGCGCCGAGCAGGGCACCGGCGCCGAGGCCGGCGCCCAGGGTCAGGGCCTCGCGACGGGGGAGCGCGAGGCGGGGGGCGGGGCTGGTGTCGGGGCTGGTGTCGGGGCTGGTGTCGGGGCGGGTTGACGGCGACATGCGGGCTCCTCGGAGAGCGAGTCGGAGCGACAAGACATGAACATGTGTCAGGTTCGGGTTCGTACCCTACACTGCCGACCGTGCCTGCCTCCACGAAAGCGTCCGACTCCGTCGGTGCCCGCCGTCACGGCGTCGAGCCCCGCCCCCGTGCGGTGCCCACGGCCACCCGGCGCGTCCCGTCCCAGGAGCGCTCGCGGCGCCGGGTCTCGGAGATCCTCGACGCCGCCGAGCGGCTCGTCGTCGAGCACGGCCTCGAGGCGCTGACCACCCGCGACATCGCCCAGGCCGCCGGCGTCCCCGTCGCCTCGCTCTACCAGTACTTCGGCGACAAGGAGGAGGTGCTGCTCGCCCTCGCCGAGCGCGACATGGTCGAGATGGACGAGCAGGTGGCCCTCGACGTCGCCGCGCTCGACCACCTCAGCCTGGCCTCGCTCGTCGAGGCCTCGATGCGCGCCTTCGTCGACGTCTACGCCCGCCGCCCCGCGTTCGTCGAGATCTACCTGCGCGGGCGCACCAACCAGGCCGTCGCCCGCTTCGGCCGGCTCCACAACGCCCGCACCGCGGCCACCCTGCGCGAGCTCGCGCTCGCCGAGGGGCTCTGCGACGACGGCCTCACCCAGGCCGTCGCCGAGCTCGCCGTCGAGGTCGGCGACCGCTGCTTCCAGCTGGCCTACGAGGAGCGCATCGACGGCGACCCCGCCCTCGTCGACGAGGCCATCGCGCTGCTCGTCTCCTACCTCGAGCGGCACGCGACGCCGCGCGGGCTGCAGCGCCCGCCGGACGCGCGATGAGCCCGCGCAGCAGCGTGGAGGTCGTCGCCGAGCAGGTCGCCGCGGCGGCCCGACGCCTGGCCGAGGCCGGCCTGCTCGTCGGCACCGCCGGGAACCTCAGCGCCCGGGTGCCCGGGCCTTTAGAGGAGGCCGGCGAGGCAGCGCAGGTCGTCGTCACCGCCTCGGGGGTCGAGCTGGCCCGCTGCGGCCCCGACGACGTCGTGCTCGTCGACGCCGCGGGCCGGGTGCTCGCCGGCGGACGTCCCACCTCCGAGCTCGAGCTGCACCTCGGGGTGCTCGCCGACCGGCCCGAGGCCGGCGCCGTCGTCCACACCCACGCCCCGTTCGGCACGGCCGTGGCCTGCGTGCTCGACGAGCTGCCCGTCCTGCACTACCAGCAGCTGCTGCTGGGCGGCGAGGTGCGCGTGGCGCCGTACGCCACCTTCGGCTCGCCCGCGCTGGCCACCGGCGTGCGGGCCGCGCTGGCCGGACGCCAGGCCGCGCTGCTGGCCAACCACGGCACCGTCGCGGTCGGCGCGAGCCTCGACCAGGCCGTCGAGCACGCCCTCCTCCTGGAGTGGCTCGCCACGCTGCACCACCGCGCCAGCGCGCTGGGCACCCCGCGTCCGCTCACCCCCGAGCAGCAGGCCGACGTCGTCCACGCGGCGATCGCCCGCGGCTATCCCGCCGCGCCCGTCCTCCCCACCCCCACCGCCTCGTCCGCTCAGGAGACCTCATGAGGATCGCCGCCGTCGGCGTGCACGTGCTCGACACCCACGTCATCGGGGTGGAGTCGATCCCCGCCGGCTCCGAGGGCCAGCTCGTCGAGACCATCCGGCTCTCCCCGGCCGGCACCGCGGGCGGCACCGCCGTGGTGCTCGCCCGTCTCGGAGCCGACGTGCGCAGCCACGGCGCGATCGGCGTCGACGCGGCCGGCGACACCCTGCTCGCGCTGCTGCAGCGCGAGGGCGTCGACGTCGCCGGCCTGGTGCGGCTGCCCGAGCACCAGACCTCCGCGTCGGTGATCCCGGTGCGCCCCGACGGCCAGCGTCCGGCCTGGCACTGCATCGGGGCCAACGGCGCGTTCACCCTCGAGCATCTCGCCGCCGACGCGCTCGATGGCCTCGACCACCTCCACCTCGGCGGCCCGGAGTTCCTCGGCGGTCCGGCCGCCGGCGAGCTGCTGGCCCGGGCGCGTGCGGCCGGCGTCGTCACCAGCGTCGACCTCCTCGCCCCCGGCGACCCCGACCTGCTCGCCTGGATCGCCGACGCGCTCCCGCACGTCGACCACCTGCTGCCCAACGACGAGCAGGTGCGCGGCCTCACCGGCGAGGACGACCTCGTCGCCGGGGCCCGCGCGCTGGTGGCCGCGGGCGCCCGCTGCGTCGCCCTCACCCAGGGCGCGCGGGGCGCGCTGGTCGTCACCGCCGACGTCGTCCACGAGCTGCCGGCGATCTCGATCCCCGAGGGCGAGCTCGTCGACACCACCGGCTGCGGCGACGCCTTCTCCGCCGGGTACCTCCGCGGCCTGGCCCTCGGCCTCGACGTCGCCGACGCCGCCCGGCTCGGCAACGCCACGGCCAGCCAGGTGGCCCGCGGGCTCGGCACCGACGCCGGCCGCTACGACCTGCCCGGCGTGCGGTCGCTGGCCGGCGTGTGAGCCGCGCGACGCTAGCGTCGGCGTCATGAAGGCGGTCGTGCTGCACCAGGGCTCCCTGACCACGGCGGAGGTCCCCGACCCCGTCCCCGGCCCGGGGCAGGTGCTCCTCGAGGTCAGCCACTGCGGCATCTGCGGCTCCGACCTCCACGCCCGCCTGCACGGCGACGCCACCGCCGACCTCGCGCGGCAGGTCGGCTACGACCACTTCCTGCGCAGCGAGCACCACGTCGTCCTCGGCCACGAGATCTCCGGCCGCGTGCTCGAGCACGGGCCGCGCACCCGCCGCAGCGTCAAGGTCGGCGGCGCCGTCACGGCCCTGCCGATCGTGCGGCACGGCGACGCCGCCCACCTCACCGGCCTCGCCGAGATCGCCCCCGGCGGGTACGCCGAGCGGGTGCTGGTGCAGGAGGCCTTCATGCTGCCGGTGCCCGACGCCGTCCCGCTCGACCTCGCCGCCCTCACCGAGCCGATGGCCGTCGCCCTCCACGCGGTGCGCCGCGGCTCGGTCGGCCGGCGCGACACCGCGATCGTCATCGGCTGCGGCCCCATCGGCCTGGCCGTCATCGCCATGCTCAAGGCCAGCGGCTCGCGCACCGTCGTCGCCAGC
This sequence comes from Nocardioides sp. B129/18, assembly GCF_055282735.1. Classification (NCBI taxonomy): domain Bacteria; kingdom Bacillati; phylum Actinomycetota; class Actinomycetes; order Propionibacteriales; family Nocardioidaceae; genus Nocardioides; species Nocardioides sp. B129/18. Next base: position 30,807 of record NZ_JBUZJI010000028.1, read on the forward strand.
GACTACTCCCCGCGACGCCGCGCGCTCGCCGAGGCGATGGGCGCCGACGTGGTCGTCGACCCCGCCGTCGAGTCGCCCTGGGACGTCCCCGCCGCCGCCCGCAGCATCTCCCTGCCGCAGCTGCTGAACCTCGGCATCGACACCACCGACAGGCTGCGCCGCGTCCCGTTCCTGCCCTGGTGGGAGGTCTTCCGCACCGCCAACCGCCTCGGCGCCTCGCCCCGCGGCCCCGTCGTCTTCGAGTGCGTCGGCGTCCCCGGCATCCTCGACCAGATCGTCATGAGCGCCCCCGCCCGCACCCGCGTGGTCGTCGTCGGCGTGTGCATGGAGCCCGACCGCTTCCAGCCGGCCATGGCGATCAACAAGGAGCTCGACCTGCGCTTCGCCTTCGGCTACGACCCCGGCGAGTTCGCCGAGACCCTCCGCCTCATCGCCGACGGCTCCGTCGACCCCGCCCCCCTCGTCACCGGCACCGTCGGCCTCGACGGCGTCGCCGGCGCCTTCGAGGAGCTCGCCGACCCCGAGGGCCACGCCAAGATCCTCGTCGACCCGACGGTGGTGGGTGCGGGGGTCCTGCGGCGGTGACGCCGGCGACCCCGATTACCCGGCTGACCGGGTAATCGTGCCCTTGGCACGGGACATGTCCCGTGCCAAGCGCACGGTTCGCGTGCCAAGTCCGCGGTGAGGGGCCGCGTGCGCCGGTGGTGTGGTGATGCGGGCAGGGGCATGCCGGTTTCCCCGGATATCCGGGGAAACCGCCCCCGTGTGACGTGTCCGGCAGGTTCTCCGGCGCGAGAACCTGCGAGACACGCCCGACGGGGGACAGTTACCCGGTCAGCCGGGTAATTGGGGCCCGGGCGGCGCCGACGACGTCAGCGCGAGAGCGCGCGGGAGCCCTTCGAGCCGTAGCGACGGTTCGGGTTGGCGCCGATGGCGGTGGACGAGCCGCTGCGGGCGGCGGCGTCGGGCGCGGGGGCGTCAGCGGCCTCGGGAGCGCCGGCATCGGAGGCGTGCTGGTCGATCCACTCGTCCATCACCTCCCACGTGGTGTGCCGCGCGGCGCGACCGGTGAGCATGCCGAGGTGGCCGCCGGGGACGATCTCGAAGCGCACCTCCTCGGCGTTGCCGAGCAGCGGCACCATCGCCTTGACGGCCGGCACGGGGGCGATGCCGTCGGTGGAGCCGGCGAAGACGAGCGTCGGGGTGGTGATGTCGGCCAGGGAGATGGTGCGGTCGTCCATCTCGAAGGTGCCGTCGACCAGCGCGTTGGCCTTGAGCATGCGGTGGTAGAGCTGCCCGAAGGTGCGGCCGGGGTAGGCGATCATGTTGGCGGTGAAGTGGTCGACCGCCTCGATCTGGGCCAGGAAGTCGGCGTCGTCGAGGTGGGTGGCCAGCGCCAGCGGCTTGGTGACGAGCTTCTGGAACGAGGAGAGCTGGAAGGCCCACTTCACCAGCGGCTTCGGGGCGCCGCCGATGATCTGGTAGCCCTTGGTGATCGGGCCCTTGCCGTTGAAGAAGTTCAGCAGCGGACGGAAGGGCGCCACCAGCGGCACCAGCGAGACGTCGAAGGGCGAGCCCACGATCGTGAGCGAGGCGATCGGCAGGTCGGCGGCGTCGGCCGCGGCGAGCAGGGTGAAGATGCCGCCGAGGCTCCAGCCGATGACGTGGACGGGGCGTCCGCCGGCGTGGGCGGAGACGGTGCGCACCGCCTCGGGCACGACCTCCTCGATCCAGTGCTCCATGCCGAGGTTGCGGTCCTTGAACGACACCTCGCCGTACTCCACGAGGTACGTCGGACGCCCGGTGGTGACGAAGTGCTCCACCAGCGAGCAGCCGCGGCGCAGGTCGTAGCACGACGACGGCGCGGCCAGCGGCGTCACCAGCAGGACGGGGTCGCCGCTCTGGTGGGCGGTCGCGGAGGGCCGGTAGTGGTAGACCTCGCGCAGCGTGCCCTCGTCGATGAGGGTGCGCGGCATGGGGCGCAGGTCGGCGAGCCCGCCGTAGAGCATCTTGTGCGCGACGTTGCCGGCCGCCGACACCACCTGGTCGGGCTTGGGGAGGAGGTCCACGGGTGGAAGGTACCCCGACGGGCGAGCCACGTCAGGAGGGTTCGCCACGTGGGTCCCAGCACACAGCCCAGCGCACGGGGCGCCACTAGGCGCGGCGCGCGGCTCAGGAGCGACGGGCGGGACGCACGGCCTTCTCGTGGGTGCCGACGTCGGCGAGCTCGGTCATGAAGCTGGCCGCCCACGCCTTGACGTCGTGCCGGGTGACGGTGCGCCGCATCGCCCGCATGCGGCGGGTCAGCTCGCGCTCGTCGGCGCCGTAGGCCTCCAGCAGCGCGGACTTCATGCCGTTGAGGTCGTAGGGGTTGACCAGCCAGGCCTGACGCAGCTCCTCGGCGGCGCCGGCGAACTCCGAGAGCACCAGCGCTCCGTCGTCGTCGAAGCGCGTCGCGACGTACTCCTTGGCCACCAGGTTCATGCCATCGCGGTAGGGCGTGACGACCATGATGTCGGCGGCGCGGTAGAGCGCGGCCATCTCCTCGCGCGGGAAGGAGGAGTGCAGGTAGGAGATCGCCGGACGGCCGATGCGGCCGTGGTCGCCGTTGATGCGGCCGACGAGGCGGTCGATCTCGTCGCGCAGCAGGCGGTACTGCTCGACCTGCTCGCGGCTGGGCACGGCGACCTGCACGAACACCGCGTCCTCGACGTCGAAGTGACCGTCGGCGATGAGCTCGGAGAAGGCGCGCAGGCGGGCGTAGATGCCCTTGGTGTAGTCGAGCCGGTCGACGCCGAGGAAGACCCGGCGCGGGTTGCCGAGCATCTCGCGGATCTCCGCGGCGCGGGCGGTGACGGCCTCGGAGCGGGCCATCTCCTCGAAGCCGGCGGCGTCGATGGAGATGGGGAAGGGCGCGGCGCGCACGGTGCGGCCGTCGGGCAGGTAGACGAGGTCGCGGTGGGTCTTGTGGCCGACGCGCTGGCGCACGAGGCGGATGAAGTTCTGCGCCGCGCCGCCGAGCTGGAAGCCGACGAGGTCGGCGCCGAGGAGGCCCTCGAGGATCTGACGCCGCCAGGGCAGCTGCTGGAAGAGCTCGCCCGGCGGGAAGGGGATGTGGAGGTAGAAGCCGATGCGCAGGTCCGGGCGCAGGGTGCGCAGCAGCTGCGGCACGAGCTGGAGCTGGTAGTCGTGCACCCACACCGTGGCGCCCTCGTTGGCCTGCTCGGCGGCGGCCTCGGCGAAGCGCTGGTTGACCGCGACGTAGGAGTCCCACCACTCGCGGTGGAACTCCGGCTTGGCGACGAGGTCGTGGTAGAGCGGCCAGAGGGTGCCGTTGGAGAAGCCCTCGTAGAACCCCTCGACGTCCTCGCGGCTCATCCGCAGCGGGACGAGGTCCATGCCGTCGTGGTTGAACGGCTCGAGGTCGAGGTCGAGCCCGCCGGGCCAGCCGATCCACACGCCGTCGCCGTGCCGCATGACCGGCTCGATGGCGGTGACCAGGCCGCCGGGCGAGGTGCGCCAGGTGGTGCTCCCGTCGGGCTGCTCGACGCGGTCGACCGGCAGGCGGTTGGCGACGATGACCAGATCGTGGGGCACGTCACCCACCCTAGGCGAGCGGCCGAGGACGCCGGGGTCCTCCGGGTGGGTGGCGCGTCGCCCCGGATGCCGGGCTTCAGGTGCCGGACCTCAGGTGCCGGGGTGGTGGACGCCGACCTGCTCGCGCACGGCGTCGAGCTGGCGCATGAGGGAGAGCGTCTGCGCGTGCGGCACCCACGGGCTCTCGCGCAGGCCGGCGCGGATGCAGCGGGCGGCCTCGGCGAGCTCGTTGCCGTAGCCGACGCCGATCACCGGCTCGGCGCCGTCGATGCGCAGCGGCCGCGCCTGCTCGCTGTCGTCGTTGCTGGAGCCGGCGGCGACGGGCACGAACTCGGCGTGGGTGGGGTGGTGGAACTGCCCGTGCAGCACGATCCGGCCGCGGTCGGTGGCGATGACGCCCGAGCGGTCGGAGAAGGAGGTCATCGAGGAGGTCATGGAGGCCAGGGCGTCACCGGGGTAGCGGCCGGCGACGACGACGTCGAGGTCGATGCCGCCGGCCGAGAGCGCCGCGACGGCCCGCAGCTCCACGGGCTCGCCGAGGACGAGGTGGGCCAGGGTCAGCGGGTAGATGCCCATGTCGAGCAGGGCGGAGGCGCCGAGGGCGGGGTCGAGCAGCCGCGCCGGGTGCTGGTCGCCGACGACGAACCCGAGCTCGGCGCGCACCTGCCGCGGCGTCCCGAGCTCGCCGGTCGCCAGGCGGTCGAGCACCTCGCGGACGACGGGGTGCGTGGCCGTCCACATCGCCTCCATGAGGAAGCGGTCGTGGGTGCGCGCGAGGTCGACCATCTCCTCGGCCTGGGCGGTGGTCATCGCGAGGGGCTTCTCGCACACCACGTGCTTGCCGGCCTCGAAGGCCAGGCGCGCGTGCTCGAGGTGCAGCGCGTGCGGGCTGGCGACGTAGACGACGTCGACGTCGGGGTCGGCGACGAGCTCCTCGTAGGAGCCGTGGGCGCGCGGCGCGGTGCCGCCGCCGGCCGCGGCGTGCTCGGCGGCGAAGGCCTCCGCGGACTCCAGGCGTCGCGATCCGACGGCCGCCAGCACGCTGCCGGGCACCAGGGCGAGGTCGCGGGCGACGGCGTGGGCGATCTTGCCGGTGGCCAGGAACCCCCAGCGGACGGGCTCGAGCTCGAGGGAGCGGCCGGTGGTGGGGTCGGTGGTGAGGTCGGGGGACGCGGGCGACGACATGGCCACGAACCTACGGGGGCGCGCCGGGCGCGCCCGAATGACATCGCTGTGATTCCTCGCCTACAGTGGCCCCGACCACCCCTGCGACCACCTTGGGAGATGCCATGGACGCCGCGCGCGCCGCCGGCCAGGAGTCCGCCTCCCCGCTGAGCGAGCGGGATCGCGAGATCCTCGAGTTCGAGCGTCAGTGGTGGAAGTTCGCCGGGGCCAAGGAGTCGGCGGTCCGGGAGAAGTTCGACATGAGCTCCACCCGCTACTACCAGGTGCTCAACGCGCTCATCGACAAGCCCGAGGCGCTCGCCGAGGACCCCCTCCTCGTGCGCCGGCTGCGTCGCCTGCGCGCCGCCCGCCAGCGTCAGCGCTCGGCCCGCCGTCTCGGCTTCGAGGTGTGAGCGTGCGCGCCTCCCTCCGCCGCGACAGCCGCGGCGCCGTGTTCCCCTCGCCGGTGGTCATCCTCAGCATCGTCGCGGTCGCGATGGCCGCCTTCGCCTTCGTCGCCACCCGCGACTCCGGCGCTCCCGAGCGCGAGATCACCCCGGCCGCCCGCAGCACCGCCGCGCCGTCGCCGTCGGCGACCCCGTCGGCCAGCCCGTCGGCCACGCGCACCCCGAAGCCGAAGCCGGCGGTGCAGCGCTCCTCGATCAACGTCGAGGTCTACAACAACTCCGCCATCAAGGGGCTGGCCGCCAGCGCCTCCTCGCGGGTCTCCGACGCCGGCTGGAAGGCCGTCGGCGCCGACAACTGGTACGGCACCATCCCCACCACCACCGTCTACTACCCGCCGCGGCTCGCGCGGGCCGCGAAGCTGCTCGCCACCGACCTCGGCGTGCGGCGCACCGCCCCGGCCGTCGACCCCATGCGGATGGACCGGCTCACCCTGATCCTCACCGCGCCGCTGCCCCAGCGCTGACCCAGCGCCGACCCAGCGCCGACCCGGGCCGGGCTCACCCCACCCGAGGGGAGACGTTCGTCCCACGGACCCGCCGCGGCCCGCCGCGGTCTGGTTGGCTGGAGGCCATGAGCGCCCGGTTCCGCAGCCCCGAGGCCGAGCAGCGCTACCGCGCGCTGACCCGCGTCGCCGCGGAGAGCGTCGTCGCCCTCGACTTCGACGGCACCCTCTCGCCCATCGTCGACGACCCCGAGCGGGCCCACATCCACCCCGCGGCCGCCGACGTCCTCATCGAGCTGGCCGGCGAGGTGAAGGCCCTGGCGATCGTCACCGGCCGCCCCGCCCGTCAGGCGCTCGCCCTGGGCGGGCTCGAGGAGGTCGGCACCGCGGTGGGCGACGCCGGCTCCGAGCTCTACCTCTTCGGCCAGTACGGCCACGAGCGCTGGAGCTCCACCGCGCGCCGCATCGTCAGCCCGCGTCCGCCCGCGGGCCTGGCCACCTTCGAGCGCGACCTGCCCCGCCTGCTGCGCGAGCACGACGCCGCCGACGCCTGGGTGGAGGAGAAGGGCCTGGCCGTCGCCGTCCACACCCGCCGGATGAGCGACCCCGACGCCGCCTTCGCCCGGCTCCTCGAGCCCGTGCGCGGGCTCGCCGAGCGGCATCGCCTCGGCGTCGAGCCCGGGCGCCACGTCATCGAGGTGCGCTCCTCGCAGATGCACAAGGGCCTCGTCGTGCGCCGCCTCGTCGAGGAGCTCGGCGCCGGCGGCGTGCTCTTCGGCGGCGACGACCTCGGCGACCTCGAGGCCTTCGACGCCGTCGCCTCCCTCGCCCGCTCGGGCCTCCCCGGCCTGCGGGTGCTCTCGGCGTCCGCGGAGAACCCCGACCTCGAGGAGCAGGTCGACGTCGTCGTCCCCGGCCCCGAGGGCGTCCTGGAGCTCCTGACCCGCCTGGCCCGCGACGCCCGCGAGACCCGGCGGATGTCGCGCCGCTGACGCAGCCCTGACACGGCGTCCCGCATGTCGGGACCGATGTGCAGCATCTGAGACGCCTCCGTACAGTGGGGACTGCTCATCGAGAGGGACTGAGGGAACGGCCCGTCGACGTCCCGGCAACCGCCGCGGTCCACCCGGCATCACGCACCTGCGTGATCCGGTCGCGGAAGTGGTGCCAATTCCGGCTCAGTCGCGACACGCGCGTCTGGGGAAGATGAGGAGGTGGACTCATGAGCGCACACGTGACCGAGCGTCCGACGACCGCTGAGACCGTCCGCGAGGGTGCGTTCGGCAACGCCCGCTCGCTGGCCTGTCGGGAGTGCGGGAACGAGGTCGAGCTGGGCCCGTCCTACGCGTGTCCGGAGTGCTTCGGACCCCTCGAGGTCGCCTACGACTTCCCGGCCGTCTCCCGCGAGGAGATCGAGGCCGGCCCCCGCAACATCTGGCGCTACAAGGCGCTGCTGCCGGTGCCGAGCGACATCGAGCAGAGCCCGAACACCGAGCCCGGCTTCACCCGGCTGCTCGAGGCGAACAACCTCGCCGCCGAGCTGGGCCTGAGCCGCCTGTGGGTCAAGGACGACAGCACCAACCCCACCAACTCCTTCAAGGACCGCGTCGTCGCCTGCGCCCTGAGCGCGGCCCGCGAGCTCCACGCCAAGGTCTTCGCCTGCCCCTCGACGGGCAACCTCGCCAACGCCGTGGCCGCCGCCGGCGCCCGCGCCGGCATCAAGACGGTCGTGTTCATCCCGAGCAACCTCGAGAAGCCCAAGCAGGTCAACTCGGCGGTCTACACCGACTCCCTCGTGGCCGTCGACGGCAACTACGACGACGTCAACAAGCTCGCCCAGGAGATCGCCGCGGAGGAGGAGGGCTGGGCGTTCGTCAACGTCAACGTGCGCCCCTTCTACGCCGAGGGCTCGAAGACCCTGGGCTACGAGATCGCCGAGCAGCTCGGCTGGCGCCTGCCCGACCAGGTCGTCATCCCGGTGGCGTCGGGCTCCCAGCTCACCAAGGTGCACAAGGCCTTCCAGGAGCTCATCAAGCTCGGCCTGGTCGAGGAGAAGCCGTACAAGATCTTCGGCGCCCAGGCCACCGGCTGCTCCCCGGTCTCCACCGCCTACAAGGCCGGCGTCGACGCCATCCGCCCGGTCAAGCCCGACACCATCGCCAAGTCCCTGGCCATCGGCAACCCCGCCGACGGCATCTACGTGCTCGACATCTGCCGCGAGACCGGCGGCGCCGTCGAGGACGTCACCGACGACGAGGTCCGCGACGGCATCCTGCTGCTGGCCCGCACCGAGGGCATCTTCACCGAGACCGCCGGCGGCACCACGGTGGCCTGCCTGCGCAAGCTCGTCGAGACCGGCCAGCTCGACGTCGAGGCCGAGACCGTCGTCATCAACACCGGCATGGGCCTGAAGACCCTCGACGCCGTCGCCGACCGCGTCGGCCCGGCCGCCACGATCGCGCCGTCCTACGCCGCGTTCGCAGCGACGAACCTCGGCTCCTGACCCGCCGTCAGGCTCCCGTCGCCTGACGGGAGCCGCGGCGTCACCGGCCGTTCGCCGGGGTCTGGCTCACTGCGCGCGTGAGTCGTCGAGGCCAGCGCACCGTCACCGTCCTCGCCGTCGCCGGCACCGCGTTCCTGGGCGCCAGCGTGGTCGTGGGCGCCCGGGAGCTGCTGCGCCGCCAGGCGGCGGCCGCGCGCCGCGTCATCGGCAAGCCCCTGGGCGAGGAGGCGCCGCGCGCCGACCGCATCTGGAAGCGCGCCTACGGCGACCCGGTGGCCCTGCTCGTCCTGGGCGACTCCATCGCCGCGGGCCTGGGCGCCGAGCGCCGCAAGGACACCCTCGGCGGCCGCCTCTCCAAGGGCATCGCCAAGACGCTGCACCGCGCCGTCGACCTGCGGGTCGCGGCGATGGTCGGCTCGGAGTCCTCCGCGCTCGCCGGCCAGCTCGACGCCCTGCCGCTGCTCTACCGCGCCGACGTCGCGGTCATCGTGGTCGGCGGCAACGACGTGACCCACCGGGTGCCGGTGAGCGAGTCGGTGGCCCATCTGCGCTCGGCCGTCGAGCGGCTGCGTGCCACCGGCGCCGAGGTGGTCGTCGGCACCTGCCCCGACCTCGGCGCCCTCCAGGCCGTCCCGCAGCCCCTGCGCAGCCTGGGCTCGCGGGCCTCGCGCCAGCTGGCCGCCGCCCAGGCGGAGGCCGCGCTGGCCGCCGGCGCCTACGTCGTGTCGCTGGCCGACGTCGTCGGACCGTTCTTCATCACCAACCCCGACGAGATGTTCAGCCTCGACCGGTTCCACCCCAGCGCGCTGGGCTACCGCCGCACCGCGGAGGCGATCCTGCCCTCGGTGCTGGCCGCGCTCGGCCACCGCGAGGAGGTGCCGTTCGGGCACCTGCGGCCGGTCGCCGACGCGTGAGCCCACCCGCCGAGCAACCCCCCGGGGTGGGTCGGAGCACACCCGGGGGTGTCTAGGGTGGCTGGTCATGTCGACGAACAGCTCCGGCCAGTCGAGTCCCTCGGACGCCTCGGGCGGCTTCCTGCGCACGAAGGACGTCGAGACCGTCATCCATCAGAACGACGCCGACGGCGGCGACGGGCACAGCCCGGGCCTCAGCAAGCGGCTGACGGTCCGCGACCTCATCGGCTTCGGCGTCGGCATCGTCATCGGCACGGGCATCTTCACGCTCACCGGCGTCGAGGCCAAGGAGCACGCCGGGCCCGGCATCGTGATCTCCTTCGCGATCGCCGGCGTCGTGAGCATGCTGGCCGCGCTCTGCTACGCCGAGCTCGCCGCGGCCGTGCCGACGGCCGGCAGCTCCTACACCTACGCCTACACGACGATCGGCGAGGTCTTCGCCTGGATCATCGCCTGGGACCTCATCCTCGAGTTCGCGCTGGGCTCGGCGGTGGTCGCGCGCGGCTGGTCGGGCTACCTGCAGGACTCCCTGGGGCTGCCGACGACGTTCTTCGGCGAGGACTCCGTCGTCAACCTCGGCGCGGTGCTCATCGTCGCGATCCTCGGCGCGATCGCGGCCGTCGGGGTCCGGGAGTCGGCCTGGGTCACCAACGGCCTGGTCGTGGTCAAGGTCGCCGTCTGCATCTTCGTGATCGTGGCCGGCCTGTTCTTCATCAAGCACAGCAACCTCGTGCCGTTCATCCCCGCCGGCGAGCCCGATGACAAGGCCTCCTCCACCAGCGAGCTCAAGCAGCCGCTGTGGCAGTTCGTCTCCGGCATCGAGCCGACGACCTTCGGCGTCACCGGCATCATCGTCGCGGCGGCCGTGGTGTTCTTCGCCTACTCCGGCTTCGAGGCCGTGGCCAACCTGGCCGAGGAGAGCGAGAACCCCAGCCGCGACATGCCCCGCGGCCTCATCGGCACCCTGGCGCTGTGCACCGTGCTCTACCTCGGCGTCTGCTTCGTCATCACCGGCATGGTGGACTATCGCGAGCTCTCCAAGGGCGCGCCGATCTCGGACGCCTTCCACCAGGTGGGCCTGGGCTGGGCCGGCGTGCTCATCGGCCTGGCCGCGGTGGCCGGCCTCTCCTCGGTGATCCTGGTCGAGATCGTGGCGCTGAGCCGCATCGGGTTCGCCCTGTGCCGCGACGGCCTCCTGCCGCCGGCCATCGGCGCGATCCACCCGAAGTACCGCACGCCGTTCCGCTTCACGATCGGCATCTCGGTCGTCATCGCCATCTTCGCGGCGTTCATCCCGCTGGCGGACCTCGCGCAGATGGTCAGCATCGGCACGCTCTTCGCCTTCCTGGTCGTCGCGATCGCCGTCATGGTGCTGCGTCGCACGAAGCCCGACATGGAGCGTCCCTTCCGCACGCCGCTGGTGCCGCTGGTGCCGATCCTGGCCGGCGCGTCCTGCCTGGGCCTGATGTCCTACCTGGCCGTCGAGACCTGGCTCCGCTTCATCGTCTGGCTGGTCGCGGGCCTGCTGATCTACGTGTTCTACGGCCGCCGCCACTCGGTGCTCGGCCGTGAGGGCGTCACCTCGGCCTACGACGACGCTCGGTGAGCGCCGCCGAGGTCCTGCTCGCCACGTTCGAGATCTGCCCCGACGGGGAGTCCGAGGGCCACCTGCTGGTCGAGGCGCTGGCGGGCCGCGGCGTCACGGCGCGCTGGGCGGTCTGGGACGACGCGTCGGTCGACTGGGACGCCGCCGACCTGGTGGCCGTGCGCTCCACCTGGGACTACCACCGCCGGCTGCCGGAGTTCCTGGCCTGGGCCGAGGGGCTGCGCGCGCCGGTGCTCAACGGCGCCGACGCCTTCGCCTGGAACGCCCACAAGGGCTACCTCGCCACGATGGGCGAGCACGTGCCCACCGTCCCCACGCGCGTGCTCGAGCAGGACGACCTGATCGAGGGGCTGCGACGCGCGGTCGACGAGCACGGCACGGCCGTCATCAAGCCGGCCACCGGCGCCAGCGGCATCGGCGTCTGCGTGGTCGAGAGCTGGGACGACCACCGGCTCGAGCACCTCAGCGCCGCGCCCTGGGTGGTGCAGCCGCTCGTCGAGAGCGTGCGCACCCGCGGGGAGACCTCGGTCTACGTCTTCGACGACGTCGCGGTCTGCCAGGTCGACAAGCACCCGGCCGAGGGCGAGGTGCGCGTGCACGGCGCCTACGGCGGACGCTCCGAGGCCGTCGTCCTCGACCCCGTGCGCGCCGACCGCGCCATGGAGGCCGTCCGCGCCGCCGAGGACGTGCTCGGCCACCGGCTCGACTACGCCCGCGTCGACCTGCTGTGGTGGGGGGACCAGTGGTGCCTCTCCGAGCTCGAGCTGATCGAGCCGGGGCTCTACCTCGGGGTCGTGCCGGCCAACGCCGAGGCCTTCGCCGACCTCGTCGTCCGGTCGCTGGCCCAGGCCCGGACCCGGTCCTGAGCCGGTCCTGACCGCGACCCCCGCTGCTTGCACTCGCCATGGGCGAGTGCTAAACATGACGCTGGCACTCTCAGTCTGAGAGTGCCACCACCGGAGCGTCGCCAGCTGAGGCCCTCCGCGTCGGCGAGACAGGGTTCGCCGGGCCGCGGGGAGCCGTCCGTCGCGGGCAGCCCGTCGAGCCGGTCCCAGAACTCCAAGCGTGAGGAACCGCAGGAGCCATGCCGAAGCTGATTGCTTTCAACGAGGAGGCCCGGCGCGGTCTGGAGCGTGGCATGAACACGCTCGCCGACGCCGTCAAGGTCACCCTCGGCCCCAAGGGCCGCAACGTCGTCCTCGAGAAGAAGTGGGGCGCGCCCACCATCACCAACGATGGTGTGAGCATCGCCAAGGAGATCGAGCTCGAGGACCCCTACGAGAAGATCGGCGCCGAGCTCGTCAAGGAGGTCGCGAAGAAGACCGACGACGTCGCGGGCGACGGCACCACCACCGCCACCGTGCTCGCGCAGGCGCTGGTCCGCGAGGGCCTGCGCAACGTCGCCGCCGGCGCCAACCCGATGGGCCTCAAGCGCGGCATCGAGGCCGCCGTGGCCGCCGTCTCGGAGAACCTGGCCAACCAGGCCAAGGACGTCGAGACCAAGGAGCAGATCGCCTCCACCGCGTCCATCTCGGCCGCCGACACCACCGTCGGCGAGATCATCGCCGAGGCGATGGACAAGGTCGGCAAGGAGGGCGTCATCACGGTCGAGGAGTCGAACACCTTCGGCCTCGACCTCGAGCTCACCGAGGGCATGCGGTTCGACAAGGGCTACATCTCGGCCTACTTCGTCACCGACCCCGAGCGCATGGAGGCCGTCCTCGAGGACGCCTACATCCTCATCGCCAACCAGAAGGTCTCCAACGTCAAGGACCTGCTGCCGATCCTCGAGAAGGTCATGCAGTCGGGCAAGCCGCTGCTGATCCTCGCCGAGGACACCGACGGCGAGGCCCTCTCTACGCTGGTCGTCAACAAGATCCGCGGCACCTTCAAGTCCGTCGCCGTCAAGGCCCCCGGCTTCGGCGACCGCCGCAAGGCCATGCTGCAGGACATCGCGATCCTCACCGGCGGCCAGGTCATCTCCGAGGAGGTGGGCCTCAAGCTCGAGACCACCGGACTCGAGCTGCTCGGCCAGGCCCGCAAGGTCGTCATCACCAAGGACGAGACCACCATCGTCGAGGGCGCCGGCGACCAGGCCCAGATCGAGGGCCGGGTCAACCAGATCCGCGCCGAGATCGAGAAGTCGGACTCCGACTACGACCGCGAGAAGCTCCAGGAGCGCCTCGCCAAGCTGGCCGGCGGCGTGGCCGTCATCAAGGTCGGCGCGGCCACCGAGGTAGAGCTCAAGGAGCGCAAGCACCGCATCGAGGACGCCGTCCGCAACGCCAAGGCCGCGGTCGAGGAGGGCATCGTCGCCGGCGGCGGCGTGGCCCTGGTCCAGGCCGGCGCCACCGCGTTCGAGAAGCTCGAGCTCACCGGCGACGAGGCCACCGGCGCGAACATCGTCAAGGTCGCCATCGAGGCCCCGCTCAAGCAGATCGCCATCAACGCCGGCCTCGAGGGCGGCGTCGTGGCGGAGAAGGTGCGCTCGCTCCCGACGGGTCACGGCCTCAACGCCGCCACCGGCGAGTACGTCGACCTGATCGCCTCGGGCATCATCGACCCCGCCAAGGTCACCCGCAGCGCGCTGCAGAACGCCGCCTCCATCGCGGCGCTCTTCCTCACCACCGAGGCCGTCGTGGCCGACAAGCCCGAGAAGGCCGCCCCGATGCCCGGTGGCGACGGTGGCATGGGCGGCATGGACTTCTGAGTCCCGCCGCCGCACTCACACGGCACCCGCACCACCACTCGGCCCCGGCGCAGCAGCGCCGGGGCCGAGTGCCGTTCCGGGGCCGATCCCCGCGACGTGCGAGGGTGGGGTCGTGGACGAGCGGCAGCAGCGGTGCGAGGCCCTGGTGGGCCGGGTGCTCGAGCCCGTGCGCCGCTACCTGGCCCGACGCACCGACCCCGCCACCGCCGACGACGTGCTCGGCGAGGTGCTCCTCGTCTGCTGGCGGCGCCTGGACGCCGTGCCGCCCGAGCCCGACGACGTCCCCTGGGCCCTCGGCGTGGCCCGTAACGCCCTCGCCAACGCCGAGCGCGGGCGTCGCCGCCAGACCCGGGTGGCCGCCCGCGTCGCCACCCTCGACCCGCCGCGCGCCTCGGCGCCGGGCCCGGGCGAGGCCAACGTCGACGGCCAGGACGCCGCGCTGGCCACCGCCCTGGCCGCCCTGCCCGAGGCGCAGGCCGAGGTCGTGCGGCTGTGGGCGTGGGAGCGGCTGGAGCCGCGCGAGATCGCGCTCGTCCTCGACACCACGCCGAACGCCGTCAGCCTGCGGCTGACCCGCGCGCGGGCAGCCCTGCGCGACGCCCTCGCGAGCGGGCGACAGGATCGCGCCGCCGCCGGACATGAGGGGGCAGGAGGTGGGGGAGATGCCTGACCAGCACGACGACCGGCACGACGACGACCTGCGCGACGCGCTCGCGCGGCTCGACCCCGCCGCCGACCTGCCCCCGGCCGATCCCGCGCGGACGGCCCGACAGCTGGAGGACGTCATGACCACTCCCGACACCGGCCCCGTGCGCAGTCGACGCCTGCGCCTGCTCAGCGCCGTGGCCGCAGCCGTCGTCGTGCTCACCGCGAGCGGCATCGCCCTGACCCGGGGCGGCGACGACGGCAGCACCGACGGCAGCGTCCCGTCGGCGGGCGGCAGCCGCACGCCCGCGGCGAGCGAGGCCCCCGGTGCGAGCGTCACCCTCACCGCCGGCGGCGGTGCCGGCATCGCCCGCTGCGGCGTCCCGCGGCCCGCGCTGCTCGGCCAGGCCGCCGTGGCCGTCGACGGCACCGTCACCGCGATCGAGGACGGCGTGGCCACCGTGGCCGTCGAGAAGGTCTACGCCGGCGACCCGGAGCTGACGACCGTGAAGGTGCAGGTGCCCTCCGCGCGCCTGGCCGAGCTGCTCTCGGTCACCGACCTCGCCGTCGGCCAGCGCTACCTGCTGGCCGGGCAGGGCCCGACGCTGGGTCTGATGGTCTGCGGCTACAGCGGCCCGCGCACCACCGCGCTCACCGGCCTCTACGCCCAGGCCTTCGGAGGCTGAGCCGGTGGTCGTCGCGGGACTGCTGCTCGCCGCAGGGGCCGGGCGTCGCCTCGGCACCCCGAAGGCGCTCGTCGAGGACTGGCTGCCGCGGGCCGTCGCAGCCCTGCGCGAGGGCGGCTGCGCGCCGGTCGTCGTCGTGCTCGGCGCGGCCGCCGAGCAGGCGCGCGAGCGCGTGCCCGAGGGCGTCGAGGTGGTCGTGGCCTACGACTGGTCCGAGGGCATGGGGGCCTCGCTGCGGGCCGGCCTGACGGCGCTGGCCGCCGACGCGACGATCGAGGCCGTCGTCGTCACCCTCGTCGACACCCCGGACGTCGACGCCGCCGTCGTCGCCCGGCTGCATGCGCACGCCGACGGGCCGCAGGCGCTGGCCCGCGCCGTCTTCGAGGGTCGCCCGGGCCATCCGGTGGTGCTCGGCCGCGCGCACTGGGACGCCGTCGCCCACGGCGCCGTCGGCGACCGCGGCGCCCGCGCGCACCTGGAGTCCGCGGGTGCGCTCGCCGTCGAGTGCGGGGACCTGGCCACCGGCCGCGACGTCGACGTCCTGCCGTGAGCCGCTCGTCCACGCCCGACCCGACCCTGCGCCTGCAGCCCCTGGTGCGGCTCACCCTGGCCCGGCTGGGCGAGCGGGGCGCTGCCTGGGAGGCCGGCCTCGCCGAGCGCCTCGCCGGTCTGGAGCGGCGGCTCGACGTCGTCGTCCGGCGGGGGCTGCCCGGCGGCAGCACCTCCCACGTCGTGCTCGCCGAGCGGCCCGACGGCACCACCTGCGTGCTGAAGGTGCCCGTGCCCGACGTCGACCTCGGTCCGGAGGCGCGGCTCCTCGCCGACGCCGACGGCTGCGGCTACGTGCGGCTCCTCGCGCGCGACGACCGCACGGGAGCCCTCGTGATCGAGCACGCCGGCGAGGCGCTCGAGCGCACCCCGGGCGACCCCGAGGTCCGGCTCGACGTCGTCGCCGACGTGCTGCGCACCGCCTGGCTGCCGGCTCCCGAGGGCGCTGACGGCGGTGCGCACCCGCGCAGGCGGGCGGCGTACCTCGCCGGGCTCGACGACCGGCTCGGCCGTCCGCTCCCGCCGGCGGTGCGCGAGGCCGCTCTGGCCGCCGCCGAACGGCTGGCGGCGCCGACGCACCTCGTGCGCGTCCACGGCGATCCTCATCCGGGCAACCTCCTGCGTGCCCTCGACGGCCGCGGCTGGGTGCTGGTCGACCCCGACGACGTGCTCGCCGAGCCCGCCTCCGACGCAGGCGTGCTGCTGCGCGGCGGCTCGGCCGGCCTCCTGGGCGCCGACGCCGCCGCGGTGCAGGCCGCCCGGGTGCGGCGGGTCAGCGCCCGGCTCGACCTCGACCCCGCCCGCGTGGCCGACTGGGCCTACCTCGAGCGCGTCGCCACCGGACTCCACGTGCTCGACCTCGGCGCCGAGCGGCTGGCCCGGCCGATGCTCGACTCCGCCGGGGCGCTGCTGAGCTCGCAGGTCTCGACTCGCAGGGGTGAACCGACCCGCCCAGGCCCCCCGTAGGCTCGCCGAGACCCGCCCACGTCGCCCAGGAGGACACCACGTGGACCAGGGCCAGTACCTCTGGCTGATGGCCGGCTGCCTGGCGATCACCCTGCCCCTCGAGCTGCTGCTCGGGGCCCGGGTGTGGCGGAGGCCCGGACGACTCCTGCGCACGCTCCTCCCGCTGGTGGTCCTCTACTCGCTCTGGGACGCCGCGATGATCGCGCGCGGCTCGTGGGACTACAGCGAGCGCTACACCACGGGCATCCTGCTGCCGCTGCGGATCCCGCTCGAGGAGGTCGTCTTCTTCATCGTCATCCCGATCTGCGGGCTGCTGACGCTGGAGGCGGTCGGCTCGGTGCTGCATGCACTCGGCCGGCTGCGGGCCGGCGAGCCGTGGCGTCGGGTGCTGCGCGAGCTCCCGCAGGGCGTGCGCTGATGGGCCTCTACACCGCCACCGCGCTCGCCTCGGTGGTGCTCGTGCTGGTCGCCGAGCTGCTGTGGTGGCGCACCGGCATCCTGCGCACCTGGCGCTACTGGCTGGCGATGGTGATCGTGCTCGGCTTCCAGATCCCCGTGGACGGCTGGCTCACCAAGCTCTCGGACCCGATCGTGCTCTACGCCGAGTCCGACATGACCGGGGTGCGCGCACCCTGGGACATCCCGATCGAGGACTTCGCCTTCGGCTTCGGGATGGTGACCCTCGCGATGGCGCTGTGGGTCCGCAACGGCAGGAACGAGGAGAACCCGTGACCAGCAGCCCCGCCCCCGCCCGACCCCGCGTGCGCGGCGCCGTCGTGCCGGAGGCCTTCGACGACGTCGCAGGCACCTACGACCTCATGGTGCGGCTCAGCCCCGGCTACCACGCCCAGCTGCGGGCCTCGGCCGCCGCGCTCGTCGAGGCGCTCCCCGACACCCCGGGCCGTCGTCCGGTGGTGCTCGACCTCGGGTGCGGCTCGGGCGCCTCCACCGCGGCGATCGTCCATGCCCTCAAGGCGGCCGGACGCGAGGCCGACGTCGTCGGCGTCGACGGCTCGGCGGGCATGCTCGCCGCCGCGCGCCGCAAGCGCTGGCCGGCCACCGTCTCGTTCCGCCAGGCCGACGCCGAGACCCTCGGCCGCGACGACCTCGCCGAGGCCGACGGCGTCTTCGCCGCCTACCTGCTGCGCAACGTCGCCGCCCGCGACCGGCTCCTCGAGCAGATCCACGGGGTGCTGCGGCGCGACGGCGTGCTCGTCGTCCACGACTACAGCGTCCGCGACAGCCTGATCGCCCGGCTGAGCTGGCATGCGGTCTGCTGGGGCGTGGTCATCCCGCTCGGACGCCTCACCGCGCCGCGCAGCCCCATCTACCGCTACCTGTGGCGCAGCGTGCTCGACTTCGACGGCGTGCAGCGCCTCGCCGACCGGATGGTCGTCGCGGGCTTCGAGGACGTCGAGTCGCGCTCGGCGTCGGGCTGGCAGCGCGGTCAGGTGCACACCTGGCGCGGTCGACGCCGGTGAGGAGCCCCTGGCGGCCCGGCCGCGACCCCCGCGCGGAGTGGCACCCGCCCGCTCCCGCCTCCCGGCGCTCCGACGAGGCCCGGCACCGGGTGGTCGTCGTCGGCGGCGGCATCGCCGGCCTCGCCGCGGCCACGGCGCTGGCCGAGCGCGGCGTCGGCGTCACCCTGCTGGAGTCGACCTCGCGGCTCGGCGGCCGCGTGGCGGCCTGGCCGGTGGAGGTCGACGGCGAGGAGCAGGTGATGAGCCGCGGCTTCCACGCCTTCTTCCGCCAGTACTACAACCTGCGCGGGCTGCTGCGCCGCACCGATCCCGACCTCTCGCGGCTGCGGCCGGTCGAGGACTACCCGCTGCGCCTCAAGGGCGGCCCGGTCGACTCCTTCACGAACATCCCGCGCACGCCGCCGTGGAGCATCATCGGCTTCGTCGCCCGCTCGCCCTCCTTCCGCTGGCGCGACCTCGCCGGCGTCGACGTCGAGCGGGCCCTCGCGCTGCTCGACGTCGACTTCCCGCGCACCTTCACCGAGCACGACGGGGTCTCGGCCGCCGACGTCCTCGACCGGCTCGGCTTCCCCGACCAGGCGCGCCACCTCGCCCTGGAGGTCTTCGCCCGCAGCTTCTTCGCCGACCCCCGGGACTTCTCCGGCGGCGAGCTCGTCGCGATGTTCCACACCTACTTCCTCGGCTCCGCCGAGGGGCTGCTCTTCGACGTGCCGGTCGACGACTTCGACACCGCGCTGTGGCAGCCGCTCGCCGCCCATCTGCGCGGCCTCGGCGTCGAGCTGCGCCTCGACGAGCCGGTCACCGCGCTGCGCGAGCACGGCGACGGCGTCGTCGTGGAGTCGGCCGGCGGCGCCTACGAGGCCGACGCCGTCGTCCTCGCCACCGACCGCCGCCCCCTGCAGCACCTCGTCGGCGACGCCCCCTGGCTCGGGGACGCCGCCTGGCGCGAGCGGCTCTCCGGGCTGCAGGCCGCGCCGTCCTTCGCCGTGTGGCGCCGCTGGCTGGACCGTCGTCCGTCCTCGCAGGCCGCGCCGTTCCTCGGCACCAGCGGCTACGGCCCGCTCGACAACCTGTCCTTCTTCGAGCAGCTCGAGGACGGCGCCGCCGACTGGGCGCGCCGCACCGGCGGCAGCGTCGTCGAGATGCACGCCTACGCGGTGCCCGACGGCACCCCCGACGAGGTCCTCCGTGAGCAGCTGTGGGCCGAGACCCTCGCCCTGCACCCCGAGCTCGCCGATGCCCGCGTGCTGCACGAGGAGTGGCTGGTGCGCGAGGACTGCCCCCTCGCCGGCACCGACCCCTGGGCCACCCGCCCCGGCGTCGTCACCCCCGACGCGCGCGTCGTGCTCGCCGGCGACGGCGTCCGCTGCCACCTGCCCGTCGCCCTCATGGAGCGCGCCGCCACCACCGGCCTGCTCGCCGCCGACTCCCTCCTCGCCAGCTGGGACGTCGCGGGCCACGGGGTCTGGAGCGCCCCCACCAGCGCCCGGCACGCCGTCGTCCCGCCCCTGCGACGTCTGCTGACGCGAGGCTGACTCAGCGGCACCCTAGGCACCTCGAGCCCGGGACCGGGTCGCGGTCACGGGCGGGGTGTGGGTTCAGCGGGGCGTCAGGGTGCGGGGGTCTCGACAGGCTCGACCAACGAGTTGGGGATGGGGAGCATGACGGTGCCGGTGGGGCCGCGTCGGAAGTGGACGCCGGTGGGGCTGGTCCACAGA
>NZ_JBUZJI010000029.1:0-30866 GCF_055282735.1 Nocardioides sp. B129/18
CTCCTCGGCGGCCGCGTGCGCCTCGGCGGCGGCGCGGTCGGCCTCGGCGGCGAGCTCGGCGGCGGCGCGGCGTCCCTCGGCCCAGCCGACGGCGTAGCCCTGCGCCTGGGCGGCGGCCCGGGTGCTCTCGGCGAGGCCGGCCAGGGAGTGCTCGGTGACGGCGTCGCCGAGCACCCGCTCGTCGCCCAGCCTCGTCCAGGAGCCGGAGCGCAGGTCGGGGGTGGCGAGGGTGGCGACGGCGACGGCGCTGTCGCCGCGCAGCACCCGCTCACTCGACGAAGTCACTGTCGCCTCCGCGTCGGACCATGATCTCGCCGCGCTCCTCGAGCTGGCGGATGGTGCGGATGACGGCCTGCTGGGCCTCCTCGACCTGGCTCAGGCGCACGGGGCCGAGCAGCTCGATCTCCTCGACGAGGCCCTCCGCGGCGCGCGTGGAGAGGTTGCCGGTGACCTTGTCGCGGACGGGGTCCGGGACGCCCTTGAGCGCGAGGGCGAGCTGGCCGGTGTCGACCTGGCGCAGCACCATCTGCATCGACTTGTCGTCGATGTGGACGATGTCCTCGAACATGAACATCCGGCTGCGGATCTCCTCGGCCAGCGCGCCGTCGAGCGCCTCGAGGCCTTCGATGATCTGACGCTCGGTGGCACGGTCGGAGCAGTTGATGATGTTCACCAGCGGGTCGAGGCCGCCGACGCGCGACATGTCCGAGGGCTGCAGCATCGAGGAGAGCTTGCGCTCCAGCGTCGACTCCACGGCGCGGACGATGTCGGGCGAGGTGCGGTCCATGACGGCGATGCGGTGGGCCACCTGCGCCTGCTGCTCCGGCGGGAGGCCGGAGAGGAGCAGCGAGGCCTTGTCCGGCGTCATGTGCGAGAGGACCAGCGCGATCACCTGCGGGTGCTCGTCGACGATGAACGAGCGCAGCTGGGCCGGGTCGGCCTGGTGCAGGAACTGGAAGGGCATCTGGATCGCGGCGGCGTGGAGCCGCTCGATGATCTGCGCGGCGCGCTCGGCGCCCATGGTCTGCTCCAGCACCTGCTGGGCGAAGCCGAGGCCGCCGCGGGCGATGTGACCGCGCGCGGTCATCATGTCGTGGAACTCCTGGAGGACCGCGCCGGCCTCGCCCTGGCTGACGGCGTCGAGCCGGGCGATCTCGCTGCTGATCGCCTCGACCTCGTTCTCCGAGAGGTGGGCCAGGACGTTGGCGGCCTTGGACTTGCCGAGCTGGACGAGGAGGACGGCCGCCTTGCGGGCGCCGGCGCCGGTGAGCGTGGTGGCCATGGCTCAGCGCTCCGTCAGCCAGCCGCGCAGCAGCGCGGCGACGTCCTCGGGTTGACGCTCGATGAGCGAGGAGAGCTCGTCGCGCATGTCGTCCTCCGGCGTGTGCTCGGGGGCCTCGAGGGCCAGGGCGTTGCTCTGCTCGAGCGCGGCCTGGGCGGCCGCCTGCTCGCGCAGCTGCTCGACGACGTAGCTGGTCGCCTCCTCGCGCTGCTTGGCGCGCTTGCGGCCCTTGAGGGCGGCGAGCACCAGCATGAGGACGACGAGGAGCCCGAGCACGCCCTTGCGGATCATGTCGTTGCGCGAGGCCGAGGCCTTCGCGGCGGCCGCCGCCTTGAGCTCGGCGGCCGCGGAGGTCTCCGAGGAGCGGTCGAAGGGCAGCTGGGAGACCGTGATGGTGTCGCCGCGCTGGGTGTTCACGCCCGCGGTGGAGGCGATGAGCGCCTGGATGGCGGAGGCCTGCACGTTCTTGGTGGCGGCGGCGTCGAGCGCGACGCCGACGTGCAGCGTCTTGATCTGGCCCGGCGTGCTCACCGTGTGCTCCACCGTGCTGCCGACCGCACGGTCCTGGGTGGTGCCCTTCTTGTCGTACTTCGACGCCGAGCTGCCCGTGGCGCCGGTGGTGTCCATCTGGCCGTCGGGGCCGACGACGCCGCCGGCGGCGCTGGCCGCGCCCGGGCCGGTGTAGGTCTCCGAGCTGCTCGACTCCGAGGACACCGGGTTCTTGGTGTCGGGGGTGTAGGTGGTGGTGTCGGTCGTCTTCTTGTCGAAGTCGAGCACCGGCGTCACCTGCACGGTGGAGTTGCCCGGGCCGACGACGCGGTCGAGCATCGCCTGCAGCTTGTTCTGCAGGTCCTGCTGCACCGCGGAGACCTGCTGGTCCTGCTGCATCGGGTCCGAGCCGTCGGCGCCGGGGCTGGTGTAGACCTTGCCGGTCGCGTCGGCGACGGAGACGTTCTTGGGGTCCAGGCCGTCGACGCTGGAGGAGACCAGCTGGACGATCGTCTGCACCTGGCCGGCCGACAGGCTCGCGCCGGGGTCGGTCTGCACGAGCACCGAGGCGGTGGTGGGGTCCTGGGTGTCGGAGAAGGCCTGCTTCTCGGGGATCGCCAGGTGCACCACGGCCGTCGAGATGCCGTCGATGTGCTCGATGGTGCCGGCCAGGTCGCTCTCCAGCGCCATCCGCACGTTGGTCTGCTGCTCGAAGTCCGAGCTGGCGATGCCGCTGCTCTTGAACGGGTCGGTGCCGGCCTTGCTCGAGGACGGCAGGCCCTTGCTGGCGACGTCGAGCCGCGCCTGGGGCACGGAGTCCTTCGGCACCATGATCGTGTCGCCGCCGTCGGCGAGCTGGTAGGGGACGCCGGCGCTGTCGAGCTCCTGGGTGATCGCCGAGGCGTCGGCCGCGGAGAGGTTGGAGTACAGCGGCGAGTACGACGGCGTCGAGGCCCAGCGGTAGACCATGAAGCCACCGAGGACGAGGGCGAGCGTGCCGACGATCGCGACGACCTTCTGGCCGGGCGTGAACGCGCCGAACTGCTGGCGGTAGCGCGCGAGCGTGCGCGTGATCGTGTCCTTCATCAGACCTGCATCCGCATGATCTCGTTGAACGCCTCGACGGCCTTGTTCCGCACGGCGACGGTGACCTGCGTCGTGACGGCCGCCTGGGTGGCGGCGATGGTGTAGTCGTGGAGGTTGGTGAGCGTGCCGCTCGCGGCCTGGACCGCGAGGCCGTCGCTGGTGCGCTGGATGCCGTCGAGCCGGTCGAGGCCGTCGGCCACGAGGCTGCCGAAGTCGGGCCCGGAGGCCGCCTTCGCCTGGGACGGGCCGGCCGGCGCCTGCACCTGGGTGGGCTGCAGCGGGGTGAACCCGCCGACCGCCTCGATGCCGCCGACGCTCATCGGCTGCCGATCCCGATGGCGGTGGAGTAGGTGTCCTGCGCGTACTTGGTGACCTGCGCGCTGGCCTGGAAGCCGCGCTGGGCCATGATCAGCTCCGACATCTGCGAGGACATGTCGGTGGCGGGCGCGCGGACGTTGCCGTTCGCGTCGGCCAGGGGGCTGTCGGGGTCGTTGACGATCATGCCCGCGGGGTCGGTGTAGGCGAGTCCGCCGACCTCGACGCCCTGGCCGCCGGCCTTGGGCTGGGCGACGAGCATCTGGGCCTGGAAGGCGTTCTGCGACGTCGGGCGGACGGTGTTGATGTTGGCGATGTTGTACGACAGCGTGTCGAGCCAGGTCTGGTGGAAGCCCAGGCCGGTGTTGGCGATGCTGAGCGCGTCGAAGGCCCCCATCACACGGCTCCGGCCACGGTCTTGACGAGGTCGAAGCGGTCGGTCACCGCACGCGCCACCATCTGGTACTGGAACTGCGACTGCATCGCGGCGAGCGTCTCCTTGCGCAGGTCGACGTTGTTGCCGTTGGCGCCCACCGGGGTGTCGGTGGCCAGCAGCGCGGGCGAGGCGCCGGCCAGCTGCTGCTGGACGTCGCCGCCGCTGAGGGCCGCCTGCAGCGTCGACTCGAAGTCGACGGTGGTGGAGCGGAAGTCCGGGGTGTCGACGTTCGCGATGTTGTTCGCGATGACGTTCTGCCGCTGCGAGAGGCCGTCGAGCGCGTAGCCGAGCACCGAGGAGACGGCGTCGCTGGCGGCGTAGAGGGGGACGGACACGGGATCGGACCTCCGACGGACGAGTCAGCACGGGGTGCTGAGGGGCGTCCCTCTGCGGATGCGCAGAGGCGGGTGCCGGTCCGTCGGCGGTGGTGAGCAGTCCTCGCTCGGGGGTCTGATCGGCCATCCCCGGGGGCACCTGAGGAGTTCTCCCGACCGGTGTGCGCCCCCGGGGGTCGACGCGCTCCCCGGGAACGACGCGAGCCCCGGGGACCGTGGGGTCCTCGGGGCTCGCGGGTGGCGCAGGTCAGGTCAGCACAGCACGATCGCCAGGCGGCCGGTGCCGTAGCCGGTGATGTCGACGACGAGGTCCTCGCGGCGGCCCAGGATCTGGGTGCGGCTGCGGGCGTCCGCGGCGAGCGGCTCGCCGGCCGGGGTGGCCTGGTAGAGCCGCACGTGGGCGGCCTCGCCGACGTTGAACAGCGAGGCCAGCACGTTGAACACCTCGTGCAGGGCCTCGGCGATCGGCTCGCTGAGCCGCTGCTCCTCGATGGCGGCGTCGGCGCCGGCCAGCGGCACCAGTGCGAGCGCGGAGCCGAGGAACGCCGAGAGCGGCAGGTCGAGCGCGACGACGGCCCGCACCACCAGCGAGTCGTCGACGAACGTCGCGATGCTCGCGGGGTAGAGCGGGCTGACGGCGAACGGCGGGCCCGGGCGCAGGCTCACCGGCTTGTCCAGCAGGCTCCCGAGGAGGTCCTTGACCTCCTTGGGCGCCGGCAGGTGGGCGACGGCGGTGGCGCTCACGGCTCAGCCCACCCGCGCCGCGCTCAGGGCGGCGTCGAAGGCCTCGGGGGTGAACGGCTTGGCGATGAGGAACTGGGCGCCGGCCGCCTGGGCGCGCGAGCGCATGAGCTCGGAGCCCTCGGAGGTGACGAAGCCGAACGGGACGGTGCTGCCTCGCTCGCGCAGGGCCTCCAGCAGGTCGATGCCGCTCATCTCGGGCATGTTCCAGTCGGAGAGCACGAGGTCGGGCGACTGCGCGAGGCAGACCTCGAGCGCCTCCCGGCCGTTCTCCGCCTCGACGATGTCGTGGCCCCCGTGTCCGGACTGGCGCAGCGTGCGGATGACGATCTGCCGCATCACGCGGGAGTCGTCGACGACGAGGATCTTCACGGGGCTCAGCCTCCGGCAGGTCGGGGAACGGCGATGGACACCCGGACGGGGTGCGCGTGCCACGACAGGTCGACGACGCACACCTCCTCCAGGCTCGAGGAGGTGGTGACGGCGCCCTGCGCGACCAGCGGGAGCGAGAGCACGCTCGGACCGGGCATGAGGGACTTCACGCCGCCGCCGACGATGTTGACCAGCTCGCCGAGGGCGTCGGTGAGGTCCTCGGTGCTGGGCCGCTCGGCGTCGTCGAGGCCGAGCATGCTGGTGGTGACGACGCCGGCCAGGGCGTCGGGCAGGCCGATGAGGATCATCGCCTCCCACGCGCCGGTGACGGTGATCGCGGCGGTCCAGGCGTCATCCAGGTGCGCGCTCGGCGCGCCGGGCAGGATCGGCTCCTCGACGCTGAGGAAGCTCGTCCACACCTCCTCGACGACCGCATGGACGTCGGACACGCTGGGCTGGTCGATCGTGATCATGCGGGGACCTCCTTGACGACGAGTCCGAGCAGCTCGAGCTTGTCGACGATGGCGTCGGCGGTGAACGGCTTGATGACGTACTCGTGGGCGCCGGCGGCGAGGGCGCGCACGATCTGGCCGTGCTCGCTCTCGGTGGTCACCATCATCAGCGTCATGGAGCGCCAGCGCTGGTCCGCGCGGACCCGGGTGACGAAGGTGTAGCCGTCCATGAGCGGCATGTTCCAGTCGATGAGGCAGAGGTCCGGGACGAGGCCGGACTCCAGGGCGTCGAGCGCCTCCTGACCGTTGGCGGCCTCGGTGGTCTCGAAGCCGATCTCGTGGACGATGCGCTTCAGGATCGAGCGCATCGTGCGGGAGTCGTCGATGATCAGAGCGTGCATGGTGGATCAGGCTCCTGTCCTGAGCGTGAGGTGTGGGCTCGCCGCTGGGGTCGACGTGGTGGAGAGGGAAGGCCGGGCGACGGCGCGTCCGTGGCGTGGGCGGTGGAGCACGACCCGTCCGCCGGGGCCCGCTGACTCGCGGGTCCAGGTGGCCTCGAGGTCGAGGGTGGTCTCGGTCGAGCCGAGCATCAGCACGCCGTCGTCGGCGATGACGCGCTGGACGCGGTCGAGGATGCTCTGCTTCGTCGCGTGGTCGAAGTAGATGAGCACGTTGCGCAGGAGGACCACGTCGAAGGCGGGCATCGCGGGCAGGGGCGCCGCCAGGTTGAGCACCTGGGTGGTGACCATCGAGCGCAGGTGCGCCACGACCTCCCACTCGCTGCCGACCCGCTGGAAGTACTTCACGAGCCGGGTCGCGGGCATGCCGCGGTTCATCTCCACCTGGGAGTAGCGGCCGGCCTTGACGCGCGCCACCATCGTCGGCGACACGTCGGTCGCGTGGATGCGCGCGGTCCAGCCCGCCGGCAGGTGCTCGTCGAGGAGCATCGCGATGCTGTAGGCCTCCTGGCCGCTGGAGCAGGCCGCCGACCAGATGTCGAGGTGGCGGGTGTGCACGCGGGCGGCCAGCAGCTGGGGCAGCACGTCGTCGACGAAGGCCTGGTAGGGCGAGAGGTCTCGGAACCACGAGGTCTCGTTGATCGTGAGGGCGTCGACGGCGCGTCCCCGCTCGAGCACGTCCGTGCGGAGTCGGGTGACGTAGGCGTCGACGTCGGGATCACCGGCCTGCCGGGCCAACGGCAGCAGGCGTGCCTCGACGAGGTACTCCTTGCCCCGTTCGCAGAGCATGGCGGTCTCCCGACGCAGCAGGTCGGCGACGTAGCCGAAGTTGGTCTCGGAGATCACGTCGGGAGGATCGGTGGGGGAGCGGGTCGACCTGAGGAGAACCGGTGCCGGTCTGCTCCACCCGGGCCCGGTTCGGGACCTCGGTCCCGGACCCGGCCCGGTTTGCTCAGGTGCGCTCGCGGACCTGCCGATGGGCTGCACCATGATCAGGGCTCTCGTGGTGGACGACTCCGCCGTGCTGCGTCGACTGATCTCTACCGTCCTCGCGGGCGATGAGGAGATCGAGGTGGTCGGCACTGCCTGCGACGGCGAGGAGGCCGTCGAGATGGTCGAGCGCCTGCGTCCCGACGTCGTCACGCTCGACGTCGAGATGCCGCGCCTGGACGGGCTCGGCGCCCTCGAGCGCATCCATCCCGCCCATCCGCGGCTGCCGATCATCATGTTCAGCACGCTCACCGAGCGCGGCGCGGCCGCCACCTTGCAGGCGCTCTCGCGCGGCGCGTCGGACTACGTCGCCAAGCCCACGGGCACCACCGGCGTCGCGGACTCGATGGCCCGGGTGCGTGAGGAGCTGGTGCCGCGGATCAAGGCGCTGGCCGGCGCCCGCCGCATGGTCGCGGCGGCGCCCCCGGTGCGTCACGTGCGGGCGACGCCGGCGCTGCCGCGTCCGACCGCGCTGCTCATCGCCTGCTCCACCGGCGGCCCCGACGCGCTCTCGCACGTCCTCGGCGCGCTCCCGGCGACCTTCCCGCTGCCGGTCCTCGTGGCCCAGCACATGCCCCCGGTCTTCAGCGCCCAGCTCGCCCAGCGCCTCGACCGGATCTCCGAGCTGGAGGTCCGCGAGGCGGTGGCCGGCGAGACCGTGCGCCCGGGCCTGGTGCTCGTGGCCCCGGGCGACTTCCACCTGCGCCTGGCGCGCTCGGAGGCCCGCGTGGTCACCACGCTGGACCAGGAGGAGAAGGAGAACTTCTGCCGTCCCGCGGCCGACGCGCTGCTCCGCTCCGCGGTCGGGGTCTACGGCAGCGGGTGCGTGGGCCTGGTGCTCACCGGCATGGGGCACGACGGCCTGCTGGGCTGCCGGATGATCTCCGACGCCGGCGGCGTCGTGGTGGCCCAGGACCAGGAGTCCTCGGTGGTCTGGGGCATGCCCGGCGCCGTGGTCGGCGCCGGCCTGGCCGACGACGTCCTGCCGCTGGACCGGATCGCCGGACGCCTGCAGGCGATCGCGACGCGCTCGTCGGTCGCCGTCGCCGCGCGCTGAGCGGCTCGGGGCGGGTTTGGAGGCTTCGGCGGCCAGCCGCTGAAGCCTCCAGCCCCCTCGCCCGCGACCCCCGCGAGAGCTCACGGCAGATCGGAGGTTTGGGAGGGAAGGCGTCGGCGGAATAATGTTGACCAAGTCAACCTTATGGTCAGCATGAAGGACACGTCCGTGAACCAGCCAGACACCCGGCACCCCGCGCACCGCGCCGGTGCTCACGCCGGTGCGCACTCCGCTCGCGCAGCCGCCGTCGAGGCCGACGCCGCGATGACCCACCGCCAGATCCTGGAGGCCCTCTCCGGCCTGCTGCTGGCGATGTTCGTCGCGATGCTCTCCAGCACCGTCGTCACCAACGCCCTCCCGCGCATCGTCTCCGACCTCCAGGGCAGCCAGACCGGCTACACCTGGGTCGTCGTCGCGACCCTGCTCGCCATGACCGCCACCACGCCCGTGTGGGGCAAGCTGGCCGACCTCTTCGACAAGAAGGTGCTCGTCCAGACCGCCCTGGTGATCTACGTGATCGGCTCGGTCATCGCCTCCGTGGCCCCCAACATGGGCACCCTGATCGGCGCCCGCTTCGTGCAGGGCCTCGGCGTCGGCGGCCTCACCGCGCTGGTGCAGGTCGTCATCGCCACGATGGTCACCCCGCGCGAGCGCGGCCGCTACTCCGGCTACATCGGCGCGGTCTTCGCGCTGGCCACCGTCTCCGGCCCGCTCATCGGCGGCGTCATCGTCGACTCCAGCCTGGGCTGGCGCGGCTGCTTCTTCGTCGGCCTGCCCATCGCGGTGGTCGCCTTCGTCCTGCTGCAGAAGACCCTGCACCTGCCGGTCGTCCAGCGTCCGGTCGGAGCGGCGCGTCCCAGCGTCGACGTCCTCGGCGCCACCCTGCTGATGGGCGGCGTGAGCCTCCTGCTGGTGTGGGTCAGCCTCGCCGGCAACCAGTTCGCCTGGGCCTCGGCCACCACCGCCGTCCTCGTGACCGTCGGCGTGCTCGTCCTCGCCGCCGCGCTCTACGTCGAGGGCCGCGTGGCCCGCGAGCCGATCATCCCGCTGCACCTCTTCCGCGACCGCACGATCGCGCTGGCCACCACCGCCTCGATCCTCATCGGCGTGGCGATGTTCGGCTCCACGGTCTACCTCTCGCAGTACTTCCAGACCGCCCGCGGCATGACCCCCACCCACGCCGGCCTGATGTCGATCGCGATGGTCGGCGGCCTGCTCGTCTCCAGCATCACCACCGGCCGGATCATCTCCACGACCGGTCGCTGGAAGCGCTACCTCGTCGGCGGCATGGTGCTCGTCGTCGTCGGCCTGGGCCTGCTCGGCACCATCGACGAGACCACCAGCCTGCTCGTCGTCGGCGGCTTCATGGCGATCCTCGGCATCGGCCTGGGCGCCACCATGCAGAACCTCGTCCTCGCGGTGCAGAACAACGTGCCGCTCAGCGAGCTCGGCGCCGCCAGCTCGGTCGTCGCGTTCTTCCGCTCCCTCGGCGGCTCGATCGGCGTCGCCGTCCTCGGCGCGCTGCTGAGCAACCGGGTCGCCGACAAGGCAACCACCGGCCTCGCCGCGATCGGCGTCCAGAGCGACAGCCACCAGAGCCACGAGATCCCCGACCTCGGCAGCCTCCCGGCTCCGGTGCGCGCGGTCTTCGAGTCGGCCTTCGGCCAGTCGTTCGGCGAGCTGTTCCTCGTCGCGACGCCGTTCGCCGCGATCGCCCTGATCTGCGTCCTGTTCATCAGGGAGGTGCCGCTGCGCACCACGCACGACCTGGCCGACGGGTCCGACGGCACGTCCGGCGACGCGTCCGACGGCATCGAGGACGAGCTGCGCGCCGACGCCGCTCCCGAGGCCACCGGCGCGCTGGCCGGTACGATCGCCACGCGATGAGCACCGACGCCCCCGACCGCGCCGCCTCCCTCCTGCGCCTCGAGCAGGAGGTGGGCAGCCTCGTGCGCCGCCTGCGCCGGATCATCTCCGAGCGGGCGCGCGCGGTGCACCCCGAGCTGCAGTCCTCCTCCTACCTGCTCCTCGCGCACGTCGCGGAGGGCGGGCCGGTGCGGGCGTCGTCGCTGGTGTGCCACTTCCAGATCGACAAGGGCGCCATCAGTCGCCAGCTGCAGCACCTGATCGACCTCGGCCTCCTCGAGCGCACGCCCGACCCCGCCGACGGACGGGCCCACCTGGTCTCGGCCAGCGCCGACGCCCTGCAGCGACTGGAGGACGTCTCGCAGCAGCGGCGGGCGGTCGTCGACGAGCAGCTCGACGGCTGGAGCGCCGCCCGGCTGTCGGCCTTCGTCGACGAGCTGGCGGCCTACAACGCCGCGCTGAACATCGACGAGCCGGTGCTCCAGGACGCCTGAGGCACCACCCGCACGACGCGCACGAGCCCGACCCCGGTCACGGACCCGGGGTCGGGCTCGTCGCCTCTCAGACGCGCACCCAGGCGGCGGCGTCGCCGGGCAGCGAGCCCGCGAGCTCGACGTCGGGGGCCAGGCTCGAGAGCAGCACCTCGCCGGCGGGCAGGGTGACGGGCTTGGTGCCGCAGTTGAGCACGACCACGACGTCCTCGCGGCGGAAGGCCAGCACGTCGGCGCCGAGGTCGAGCATCTCCACCGAGGCGCCGGTCAGCGAGCGGCGCGCGGTCAGCGTGCGGCGGTAGAGCTCGAGGGTCGAGGCGGGGTCGCCGGCCTGGTCCTCGGCGGTGAGGCCGGCCCAGTCGGCCGGCTGCGGCAGCCACGGCTGCGCGGTGCCCGGCCCGAAGCCGAAGGGCGCGGCGTCGCCGGACCACGGCACCGGCACCCGGCAGCCGTCGCGGCCGACCTCGCCGGTGCGGAACCAGGAGGGGTCCTGCCGGAACGCGGGCTCGACGTCGACCTGCTCCAGGCCGAGCTCCTCGCCCTGGTAGAGGTAGGAGGAGCCGGGCAGGCCGAGCATCGTCAGGGTCGCCGCGCGAGCGCGGGCCAGGCCCTGCGCGCCGCCGCCGTAGCGCGTCACGTGCCGGATGACGTCGTGGTTGCTGAGCACCCACGTCGGCGTCGCGCCGACCTCGGCGAGGGCGGAGAAGGTGCCGGTGACGACCTCGGCGAAGGCCTGCGCCGACCACGGCGAGACCAGCCAGGCGAAGTTGAAGGACTGGCTCATCTCGTCGGCGCGCACGAACTGCGCCATCGACTCCGGGGTCTGCGTCCAGGCCTCGGCGACGAGCATCCGGTCGCCGTCGTACTCGGCGAGCACGCGGTGCCAGCGGCGGTAGACGTCGTGCACCTCGGGCTGGTCCCACATGGGCTCGTCGCGCAGGGTGCGCTCGACCATCGAGCGCTCCTCGGTGCCGTTGACGTCGGCGCCGGAGACGGGCACCTCGCCCTCGGCGACGATCTGGTCGCGCAGCGAGGCCTCCTTGACCAGGCCGTGGGCGACGTCGACGCGGAAGCCGTCGACGCCGCGGTCGAGCCAGAAGCGCAGGACCTCCTCGAAGTGCTCGCCCACCTCGGGGTTGCGCCAGTCGAAGTCGGGCTGGGAGGAGTCGAAGAGGTGGAGGTACCACTCGCCGTCCTCGACGCGGGTCCACGCCGGGCCGCCGAAGACCGACGCCCAGTTGTTGGGCGGCTCGGAGCCGTCGACGCCGCGGCCCTCGCGGAAGAGGTAGCGGGCGCGCTCGGGGGAGCCGGGGCCGGCGGCCAGGGCCGCATGGAACCAGGCGTGCTCGCTGGAGGAGTGGTTGGGCACGAGGTCGACGACGACCTTCAGGCCGAGCTCGTGGGCGCGGGCCAGCAGGGCGTCGGCGTCCTCGAGGGAGCCGAAGAGCGGGTCGACGTCGCGGTAGTCGGCGACGTCGTAGCCGTGGTCCTTCTGCGGCGAGGTGTAGAAGGGGGTGATCCAGAGCGCGTCGACGCCGAGGTCGCGCAGGTAGGGCAGCCGCGAGGTGATGCCGGGCAGGTCGCCGACGCCGTCGCCGTCGCTGTCGGCGAAGCTGCGCACGTAGACCTGGTAGATGACGGCGTCGCGCCACCACGTCCGGCTTGGATCGTTCAAAGTCATGGCGCGGATCCTGTCACGATCCGCTCCGGCGCGACCACCCGGGCGGGCGGGTCAGCGGATGGCCTCCCAGCGGGCCAGCGCCTCCTTGCGCTCCGCGGCGTGGTCGACGATCGCGCGCGGGTAGGCGACGAGGTCGCGGGTGTCGCGGTCGGGGTCGTGCGGGTCGGGCACCCGGTCGGGGTCGGCGAGCTCCTCGACCCAGCGGCGCACGTAGGCGCCCTTCGGGTCGAACTTGCGGCCCTGGGAGGTCGGGTTGAAGACCCGGAAGAACGGGGCGGCGTCGGTGCCGCAGCCGGCCGTCCACTGCCAGCCGTGCTGGTTCGAGGCGAGGTCGCCGTCGACGAGCCAGTGCATGAAGTGGCGCGCGCCGTGCTGCCACTCGACGTGGAGGTCCTTGACCAGGAAGCTCGCGACGATCATCCGCACGCGGTTGTGCATCCAGCCCGTGGCGCGCAGCTGCCGCATGCCGGCGTCGACGATCGGGAAGCCGGTGCGGCCCTCCTGCCAGCGCTCGAAGTGCCGGCCGGGCTCGTCGTAGTCCATGCGCGCGTACTCCGCGCGCAGGTACTCCCGAGCCGTCTCGGGCCGGGCGTGCAGGACGTCGGCGTAGAACTCCCGCCAGGCCAGCTCGGTGCGGTAGGTGTGGGCGGAGTCGCTGCGCCGGTGGGCGAGGTCGGCCAGCATCGTGCGCGGGTGGATCTCGCCCCACTTCAGGTGCGCCGACATCCGCGAGGTGCCCTCGACGCCGGGCAGGTCCCGGGTGTCTCCGTAGTCGTCGACGGCGTCGAGGAACTCCTCCCACCGCTCGCGTGCGGCCCGCTCGCCGGCCTCGGGGAGCGCGAGGCCGTCGGGCAGGTCGACGTCGGGGATCTCGACGCGGTCGCGCTCGGGGAGCTCCGCCCAGCCCGAGCCCGTCGGTGCCTCGACGGGACCGCGCCAGCCGTGGGCGGCCCAGGCCTTGGAGAAGGGGGTGAAGACCTTGTACGGCTCGCCCGAGCCGTTGCGCACCCGGCCGGGCGCCACCGCGTAGGGGGAGCCGGTGCGCACCAGCTCGAGGCCGTGCTCGTCGAGCGCCTCCTCGACGGCGGCGTCGCGCCGGGCGCCGTAGGGGCCGTGGTCCGCCGCGACGTGCACCCGGGTGGCCCCGACGGCGCGCGCCGCCTCGACGACCCGACGCACGGGGTCGCCGTGCACGACGCTCAGTCGGGTCTGCCGCTGCCGCAGGGAGGCGTCCAGCGAGCGCAGGGACGCCGCCAGGTACGCCCGGCGGCTCGGACCGGCCGGGCCCCACAGGGCGTCGTCGAGCACGAACAGCGGCAGCACCGCGCCGTCCTCGGCGGCCGCGAGCAGCGCGGGGTTGTCGGCGAGGCGCAGGTCGCGGCGGAACCAGTGGACGGCGGTGGGACTCTCGGCCATGGCACCACCCTGCCAGCCCGGCCCAGCCGTCCCCCTCCCGTCCGGTGGCCGCCGGTGTCCCCGGAGTAGGCAACAATGGGAGACGTGAGCGATCTGATCGACACCACCGAGATGTACCTGCGCACCATCTTCGAGCTGGGCGAGGAGGGCATCGTGCCGCTGCGCGCGCGCATCGCCGAGCGCCTCCACCAGAGCGGCCCGACGGTCTCGCAGACGGTGGCGCGCATGGAGCGCGACGGGCTGCTCACCGTCGAGGGCGACCGTCACCTCGAGCTCACCGACGAGGGCCGCCGCCTGGCCACCCGCGTCATGCGCAAGCACCGGCTGGCCGAGCGGCTGCTCACCGACGTCATCGGCCTGCCGTGGGAGCTGGTCCACGAGGAGGCGTGCCGCTGGGAGCACGTCATCTCCGAGACCGTCGAGAAGCGGCTCGTCGAGCTCCTCGACCACCCCACCACCTCGCCCTACGGCAACCCCATCCCCGGGCTCTCCGAGCTCGGCGACGGCGCCGAGGCCGAGGGGTTCATGGAGGGCGTCGAGCCGCTCTCCGCAGCGGCCCGCTCGGGCGAGGGCCGCGTCCTGATCCGCCGCATCTCCGAGGAGATGCAGAAGGACGAGCACCTCATGAGCGCACTGCGGCGCGTGGGGGCCCTTCCCGACAAGACGGTCACGGTCGCCGCCACCGAGGAGGGCGTCCTGGTGGGCGCCGCCGGCGAGACCGCCGAGATCGTCCCCGAGGCCGCCGACCACATCTTCGTGCGGCGCCTGTGACCGGTCTAGACCAGCGGTCGGTCGCGTGACCTGACCTGATCCGTCGTCGTTCTCCTGATGAACGCATCGGACACCACGGAGGGTGTCGGTGCCTGACGTCTGGGAGGGCGTAGCGATGTCGGAGTGTGTTCTCACCATGGAGCTCGTGGAGCTGCCCTACACCGGGGCCGAGCTGGCGACGATGCGCGGCCCCCTGATCGTCAGCCACGTCGAGGCCCGGATGACGCGCGCCCTCGAGCCCGGTGAGGACGTCGTGCTCCTCGACGCCGACGGCGAGTACCACTCCGCGTTCGTCGCGGACCTGCGCTTCGAGCTCGAGGACACCCTCTACGTCCTCGACCGCGGCGTCCGCCTGCCCCCCGAGCAGGCCACCGAGCGCCTCGAGCGCGCCGACGGCGGCCCGGAGTCCCGCGGCCTGGAGTCGACCCAGTCGGTGCTCGACATGCTCGCCGCCTGGCGCCGGGAGATCGACGGCCGCTGAGCCGCCGCTGAGCCACGCCGCTCAGTCGCGGAGGTCGACCAGCTCCTCGAGGAACGAGGTGCAGTCGGTCTCGACGGCCAGCGTCGCGACGTCGTCGCCCCGGGTGCGACCGCGGTTGGCCAGCACCACGGGCGTCCCGGCCCGGGCCGCGCGACGCACGAACCGCAGCCCGCTCATGACCGCCAGGCTCGAGCCGGCCACCAGCAGCGCTCCGCCCTCGGCGAGGGCGTCGACCGCGGCGTAGCAGCGCGCGACCCGCTCGGCGGGCACGGTCTCGCCGAAGAACACGACGTCGGGCTTGAGGACGCCCCCGCAGGGGCAGTCGGGTACGACGAACCCGGCGGTCTCCTCCAGCGCGACGTCGCCGTCAGGGCGCACCGCGACGTCGGCGTGCTCCTCCAGCCAGGTCGGGTTGAGCGCCGCCAGGCGCTCCTGCAGCTCGCGCCGCGGCGTGATCGCGCGGCAGGAGAGGCACACGACGTCGGCGATCCGGCCGTGGAGGGTGACCAGCCGCGGGGTGCCGGCCCGCTCGTGCAGGCCGTCGACGTTCTGGGTGATGGTGAGCGCGGCGTCGAGCGCGGCGACCGCGCGGTGCCCGGCGTTCGGGTCGGCCTGGCGCATCCGCCCCCAGCCGACGTGGCTGCGCGCCCAGTAGCGCTGTCGCGCCTGCGGCCCGGAGCAGAACTCCTGGAAGGTCATCGGCATCCGCGCCGGTGCGCCCGGACCGCGGTAGTCGGGGATGCCGGAGTCGGTGGACAGGCCCGCGCCGGTGAGCACCACCAGCGGCCGACCGCCGAGGAGCTCCAGGGCCGCGGCCCGACGCGCGGGGTCGGCGGCCTCCGGCTCGCGCGGCAGGCTGGCGCCGGTGACGGCGCGCACCGAGGCGGCCTCGGTGGCCGCGGTGACCTCGGCGGTCACCGGCCGTACCGGACCGCCGCCCGGGCGCGGGCCCGCTCGGCCTCGACCTCGCGGTCCTTCGGCGGCGCGGCGGTGACGAGGGCGTCGACCAGCTCGCGGGTGCTGGCCGCGATCGCGGCGACGGCGGCGTCGAAGGCCGCCTGGTTGGCCCGGGACGGGGCGGTGGTGCCGGCGATCTTGCGGACGTACTGCAGGGCCGCCGCGCCGACCTCGTCGTCGGTGGCCGGCGGCTCGAAGTTGTGGAGCTGGCGGATGTTGCGGCACATGCCTCGAGCCTACGCCGGACGGCCGTGTCCGGCCGGGGCCCGCGGTGGTTGGATGACGCCATGAGCGACCGCGAGTTCGACCTGGTCCTGTTCGGCGCCACCGGCTTCACCGGCGGCCTCACCGCCGAGTACCTCGCCCAGCACGGTCCCGCCGGCCTGCGGTGGGCGCTGGTCGGCCGCAACGCCGCCCGGCTCGAGGCCGTGCGCGAGCGCCTCGCCCGGCTCGACCCGGCCCTGGCCGAGCTGCCGCTGCTCACCGCCGACGCCGCGGACCCCGCCTCGCTGGCCGCCGTCGCCGAGCGCACCAAGGTCGTCGCCACCACGGTGGGCCCCTACCTCCAGCACGGCGAGCCGCTCGTCGCCGCCTGTGCCGCCGCCGGCACCGACTACGTCGACCTCACCGGCGAGCCCGAGTTCGTCGACACGATGTACGCCCGCCACCACGCCACGGCCGCCGCCAGCGGCGCGCGCATCGTCCACGCCTGCGGCTTCGACTCCATCCCGCACGACCTCGGCGTGCTCTACACCGTCCGCGAGCTCAAGGCGTCGGGCCCGGTGGCCGTGCGCGGCGTCGTGCGCAGCAACGCCACCTTCTCCGGCGGCACCTTCCACTCCGCGCTCGGCGCGTTCTCGCGGGCCAAGCAGATGAGCGCCGCCCTCAAGGCCCGGCGGGCGCTCGAGCCGCGTCCGGAGGGTCGCTCGGTGCGGGCCGTCCAGGGGCGTCCGCAGCGCGACTCCCTGCTCGGCTACTGGCTCCTGCCGCTGCCGACGATCGACCCGCAGGTCGTCGTCCGCAGCGCCGCCGCGCTCGAGGCCTACGGCCCCCAGTTCACCTACAGCCACTTCGCCGGCGTCCAGACGCTGCGGTACGCCGCGGGTGGCGTCGTCGGCGTCAGCGCCCTGGCCTTCGCCGCCCAGGTGCCGCCGCTGCGCAAGGCGCTGCTCTCCCGCGTCAAGCAGGGCGAGGGACCCTCGGCCGGGCGCCGCGCGAAGTCCTGGTTCACCGTCGACCTCGTCGCCGAGGCCGACGGCCGCACGCTCCACACCCGGGTCTCCGGCGGCGACCCCGGCTACGACGAGACCGCGAAGATGCTCGCCGAGTCGGCGCTGAGCCTGGCCTTCGACGAGAACCCCGCCACGGCCGGCTGCGTCACCACCGCCCAGGCGATGGGCGAGGCCCTGCTGGCACGACTGATCGCCGCGGGCATGCGGTTCGAGGTCGTCGTCTGAGGATCAGGACGTCGGCTTGAGGGCGTAGAGCTCGAAGTGCATGGGGTCGGGACGCTTGGTCCAGGCCCCGCCCCACGCGAAGCCCCAGCGGTTCATGATCGCGACGATGCGCGGGTCCATGTCGCCCTTCGTGCCGAGCTGGTTGGTCGAGGTGTTGAGGTCGAAGGCGATGCCGAAGGCGTGCAGCGAGAGCGGACGCGAGGGGTCGCGGTCGATGAACCGCGGGTTGTAGCAGCCGGCGTACTCGCCGACCCGGATCAGGGACGCCAGGCCCTCGCGCCGCACCTCGGCGAGCGCGGCCCGCAGCTGCGGGACGATCATCCGGTGGCAGGTGACCTGCCCGAGGATCGGCACGCTCGCGGTGACGATGTTGGCGCGCACCCAGGCGGGGTCGGGCTCGATGTGACCGTCCTCGAACCAGCGGTAGGAGAACCCGCCGATGCGGCTGCCCAGCGCGCTGCCGGTGAGCCAGGTGCGGGCGACGCCGCCGGTGGGCGCGGCCGTCGGCGGCGCCTCCGTGGGAGCGGGGGCGGCGGTGCCGCCGTCGGAGCGCAGCGGCGTCGCCGTGCCGACGCTGCCCTGACCGGCGGGCTGGGCCTGGCCCGCGGCGGCGCCGTTCGGCCCGACCGCCGAGACGTCCGAGCGGAGCACGGGCGGCGGGCTGGTGAGCAGGTGCGCCAGGGGACCGCCGACGATCAGCAGGCCGAGCACGGCGGCCGCGCCGGCCCACCACGCCAGGATGCCGCGCTGGTGCATCGAGGGACCTCCGAGACGACGTGCCGGGACGGCGGGGCCGCTCTGGTCGAGCGGATCGACCGGGGCGCCCCGATCAGTGTGCCTGAAGTGTGACCCGGCGAGGTCGGAGTCCGCGAAACGGGGCCGGGGTCTCAGCCCAGTCCGGCGGCGGGGATGAGGTCGACGCTGCGCACGGCCAGCACGAGGGCGCCGATGGCCGAGGCGCGGTCGCCGAGGGTGCTCGCGGCGATGACGGTGTCCTGGGCCACCGAGGCCAGGGCGTGCCGGCGCAGGCCCACGCGCACCCAGTCGAGGACGACGTCGCCGGCGCGGGCGAGGTCGCCGCCGACGACGATGGCGCTGGGGTTGACCAGGTTCGCCAGCATCGCCAGGCCCCAGCCCAGGTGGAGGCCGGCGTCCTCGAAGGCTCGCGCGGCGACGACGTGGCCCTCCGCGGCGGCGGTGACGGCGGCGTCGAACCCGCCGGGCAGCTGGGCGTCGAGCATGGTCTCGATGGAGGCGACGGAGGCGTAGGCCTCCAGGCAGCCGCGGCTGCCGCACCGGCACATCGGGCCCTGCTCGTCGAGGGTCAGGTGGCCCACCTCGCCGGCGGTGCCGAGGGCGCCGCGGAACGGCTCGCCGCCGATGATCAGGCCCGAGCCGATGCCGGAGGAGACCTTCACGAAGGCCATGGTCTGGTGGCCGACGCCGGCGCCGCGGGTGTGCTCGGCGAGCGCGCCGAGGTTGGCGTCGTTGTCGACGTGGACGGGTGCGGCGAACCGCTCCTGGGCGACCTTGCGGGCGTCGAGGCCGACCCAGCCGGGCAGGATCGCCGACTCCATCACGACCTCGCCGCCGTCGGGCGTGCGGGCGATCGGGGCGGGCAGGCCCAGGCCGATCGAACGGACCTCGCCGACGTCGACGCCGAGGTCGGCCACCAGGCCGTCGAGCATGGTGGCGACGAGGTCGAGGCCCTCCTCGCTGGGATGCGCGGACTCGAGTGGACGCCGGTCGTGGGCGAGCACCTCGCCGGTGAGGTCGCCGACGACGACCCGCGCGTGTCGGTGGCCGACGTCGATGCCGGCCACCAGCCCCGCGCTGCGGGCGATCCGCACGGTGGTGCCGCGACGGCCCGCGCCGACGGTGGTCTCGACCAGCTCGGCGGCCTGGAGGTCGCGCACGATGTTCGACACCGTGGCCGGCGCCAGGCCGGTCTCGCGCGCCAGCGCCGCCTGGCTGAGCGCCTCGGTGCCGGCGGCGCCCTGGAGCACCCCGAGCACGCGGCGCTGGTTGGCCCCGCGCAGGGAGGCCGTGGAGCCCGGCGGAGGCGTGCGGGCGCCGTCGTCGCGGGGCGGCGGAGCGGCGGCCGGAGTCATGCCGGGGACTGTAGGGGGTGTCCGGTGGCTGTCGTCAAGAGTCATCCGCAAATCCGGTTATGGGACATCGAGGCACGACTTTTCATTCATCTCTTGACGACAAACCTGTGACGGGCAACACTCATCCCCACCGCGGCGCTCTGTCGGCGCCCATGAACCAGGAGGACCCCGTGGCCCGAGCCATCACCCGCCTCGCGCTGACCGCCACCGTCGGCGTCGTCGCGTTCGGATCCCTCGCCGCCTGTGGCGCCAATGACGCCCAGGACTCCGGCAGCGACAGCGCCTCCGGCGCGAAGTACACGATCGCCCTGCTGCTCCCCGAGACCAAGACCACCCGCTACGAGGCGCAGGACAAGCCGCTCTTCGAGGCCAAGGTCAAGGAGCTGTGCGGCTCGGACTGCAAGGTCACCTACGCCAACGCCGACCAGGACGCCAGCAAGCAGCAGCAGCAGGTCGAGACGGCCATCACGCAGAAGGCCGACGTCATCGTCCTCGACCCCGCCGTGGCCGCCAGCGCCGCCAGCATGGTCACCGACGCGAAGGCCGCGAACATCCCGGTCATCGCCTACGACCGCTTCATCGACGGCGCCGACTACTACATGTCGTTCAACAACGAGCGCGTCGGCGAGCTCCAGGGCGAGGCCCTGGTCAAGGCCGTCGGCGACAAGGGCGACATCCTCATGCTCAACGGCTCGCCCGACGACCCCAACGCCGCCCAGTTCAAGAAGGGCGCTCACAAGGTCATCGACGCCTCGAACGTGAAGATCTTCCCCGGCGGCGAGTACGACAACCCCGACTGGAGCCCGGAGAACGCCCAGCAGTTCACCGCCGCCCAGCTGGCCAAGCACGCCCCTGACACCATCGCCGGCGTCTACGCCGCCAACGACGGCCAGGCCGGCGGCGTCATCGCCGCGTTCACCGGCGTCGGCGTCAAGCCCGCCGACCTCCCGCCGGTCACCGGCCAGGACGCCGAGCTCGCCGCCATCCAGCGCATCGCCGCGGGCGAGCAGTACATGACGATCTACAAGTCCATCAAGACCGAGGCCGAGAAGGCCGCCGAGGTCGCGGTCGCGATCGCCAAGGGCGAGGACGTCGGCGAGACCACCGACTTCCAGGGCGTCAAGTCCTTCATCTTCGACCCGGTCGTCGTCACCAAGGACAACATCGCCGACACCGTCGTCAAGGACGGCTTCTACTCGGCCTCCGACATCTGCACCTCCGACTACGCGTCGTACTGCGACGCCCTGGGCATCAAGTGAGCCACTCCGCCGTCGCGGCCCCGGAGCGCGAGGTCCTCGCGCTCCGGGGGATCTCCAAGCGGTTCGGTGCCGTGCAGGCCCTCACCGACGTCGACTTCCACGTCGGCGCCGGTGAGGTCGTCGCCCTCGTGGGCGACAACGGCGCGGGCAAGTCGACGCTGGTCAAGGTCATGGCCGGCGTCTACCAGCCCGACGCGGGCACCATCCGCTTCGACGGACGCGACGTCAGCATCGACGGACCGGCCGCCGCGCAGGACCTCGGGATCGCGACGGTCTTCCAGGACCTCGCCCTCTGCGACAACCTCGACGTCGTCGGCAACCTCTTCCTCGGCCGCGAGATCAAGCGCGCCGGGCTCCTCGACGAGGTGGCCATGGAGACCGAGGCCTGGCGGCTGCTGCGCAGCCTCTCGGCCAAGATCCCCTCGGTGCGCATCGCCATCGCCGGCCTCTCGGGCGGTCAGCGACAGACAGTGGCGATCGCGCGCAGCCTCGTCGGATCGCCGAAGGTGGTCATGCTCGACGAGCCCACCGCGGCCCTGGGCGTCGCCCAGACCGCCGAGGTGCTCAACCTCGTCGAGCGCCTGCGCGAGCAGGGCCTCGGCGTGATCCTCATCAGCCACAACATGGCCGACGTGCAGCAGGTCAGCGACCGCATCGTCGTCCTGCGCCTGGGCCGCAACGCCGCCGAGTTCGTCACCGCCGAGACCTCGACGGCCGACCTCGTCGCCGCCATCACCGGCGCCTCCGACAACGCCGTCACCCGCCGGGCCGAGCGCGTCAGCGCCGGCGCGTCCGGCCAGCACCAGGGAGAGAGCTCGTGAGCGCCCCCACCACCGCCCCCGACCCCACCGCCGCCGGCGTGCCGGCCGACCTGGTCGACGAGCGGCTCATCCAGGACCGGGGCCTGATCGGCGCCGTCATCGCCTTCGGGCGACGCGTGCGGTCCGGCGAGCTCGGCAGCCTGCCGGTCGTCGTCGGCCTGGTGATCATCGCGATCGTCTTCCAGGTGCTGGAGAAGAGCTTCCTCTCCTCGCGCAACCTGGTCTCGATCACGCAGTTCGCCGCGCCCGTCGGCATCATCGCGCTCGGCATCGTCCTGGTGCTGCTGCTCGGCGAGATCGACCTGTCGGTCGGCTCGATGTCGGGTCTCTCGGCCGCGATCATGGCCGTGCTGGTGACCTACCACGCCCAGTCGCTGTGGGTGGCGATCCTCGCGGCCCTCGGCGCCGGCCTCGCGGTCGGTCTGGTCTACGGGATCCTCTACACGAAGGTCGGGGTGCCGTCCTTCGTCATCTCCCTGGCGGGCCTGCTGGCGCTGCTGGGCCTGCAGCTGCAGACCCTCGGCGACAAGGGCAGCGTCAACCTCGCCGCCACGTCGGGCCTGGTGGAGTTCACCCGGCAGAAGTTCTTCAGCGGCACCTCCGCCTACGTGGTGGTCGTCCTCGCGGTCGCCCTGTACGCCGGCAGCCGCCTGCTGACGATCCGTCGCCGCAAGGCCGCCGAGCTCTCCACCGAGCCCGTCGCGCTGCTCGCGGTGAAGTCGGTGCTGCTGCTGGCGGGCCTGGGCTACCTGGCCTACTACCTCAGCATCGACCGGGGCATCAGCTACCTGTTCGTGCTGCTCGTCGTCTTCGTCGTCATCGTCGACGTCGCACTGCGGCGCACGACGTGGGGTCGCCACGTGTTCGCCGTCGGCGGC
Organism: Nocardioides sp. B129/18; assembly: GCF_055282735.1. Classification (NCBI taxonomy): domain Bacteria; kingdom Bacillati; phylum Actinomycetota; class Actinomycetes; order Propionibacteriales; family Nocardioidaceae; genus Nocardioides; species Nocardioides sp. B129/18. The sequence goes on from NZ_JBUZJI010000029.1 coordinate 22,203, forward strand.
AACGAGGAGGCCGCGCGCCGGGCCGGCGTCAAGGTCGACCGCGTGTACATCTCGGTGTTCGTCTCCTGCAGCATGCTCGCGGCGCTCGGCGGTCTGCTCGCCGCCGGCCAGCTGACCTCGGTCTCGCAGGCCTCGGGTGGCACGGACACCAACCTCACCGCGATCTCCGCGGCCGTCATCGGCGGCACCAGCCTCTTCGGCGGTCGCGGCTCGGCGTGGTCGGCGCTGCTCGGCATCGTCGTGCTCACCTCGATCCAGTCCGGCCTCAACCTGGTCGGCGTGGACGCCTCGGTGCGCTACGTCGTCACCGGCCTGGTCCTGCTGCTCGCCGTGGCCATCGACTCGGTCTCGCGTCGGGCCCGCACCAGCAGCGGACGAGGGTGAGCGGCACCGCCACCCGCGCGATCGGCGTCGACGTCGGCGGGACGAAGATCTCCGCCGGCGTCGTCGACGCCAGCGGCACCGTCATCGCCCGCGACCGGGTCGACACCCCGGCCGCGGACCCTGCCGGCATCGAGTTCTCCATCGCCGACCTGGTGGCCCGTCTGGGCCGCCAGGTCGGCGGGGTGGGGGCCGTCGGCGTCGCGGCGGCGGGCTTCGTCGCCTCCGACGCCGCCACCGTGCGGTTCGCGCCGAACATCGCCTGGCGCGATCACGACCTCGGCGGACGCCTCGCCTCGCTCACCGGCCTGCCGGTCGTGGTGGAGAACGACGCCAACGCCGCCGGCTGGGCGGAGTTCTGCTTCGGCGAGGTCAGCGGCGTCCGCGAGCTCGTCTGCCTGACGCTCGGCACCGGCCTGGGCGGCGCGATCGTCTCCGAGGGCCGCCTGCTGCGCGGCAGCCAGGGGATGGCCGCCGAGCTCGGCCACCTGCGCGTCGTGCCCGGCGGCGAGCCGTGCGGCTGCGGCCAGCGCGGCTGCTGGGAGCAGTACGTCTCGGGCAGCGCGCTCACGCGGCAGGCCCGTCGTGCCGCGCGCGAGCGCCCTGACGAGGCCGCCGCCCTGCTGGCGCACCGCGCCGAGGGCCGTCCCGACGGCGTCACCGGCCAGTGCGTCGTGGCCGCCGCCCGCGCGGGCGACCCGCTCGGTCTCGAGCTGCTCGCCGACCTCGGCCGCTGGCTGGGGGAGGGCGTCGCGACGCTGTGCGCCGTCATCGACCCCGAGGCCGTCGTCGTCGGCGGGGGACTGGCCTCCGAGGCCGACCTCTACCTGCCGGCCGCGCGCGCCGCGCTCGAGCAGGCGCTGCCCGGCCGCAGCCACCGCGACCTGCCGCGGCTGGTGGCCAGCGCCGGTCACCACGAGGCGGGCATCGTCGGCGCCGCCGCGCTCGCCGTCGCGTCAGCCTAGGCCGACGTCGCGAGCCTGCGGTGCAGGTCGCTGCCGACGAAGCGCGGCAGCACCTGCCCGGCCAGCCGGCTCAGGGGCAGCGCCAGCGCCGCCTGGGGCTCGACGAACACGATCTGGCGGCCCTCGCCGCACACCACGTCGGCGTCGGTGACGTCGAGGCGCACGGCGTAGACCCACGCCCGGTCGAGGGTGCCGTAGGCCTCGTGGAAGACCTGCTCCTCCTCGACGAGCACGAGCGCGTCCTCGGCCACGACCAGACCGGTCTCCTCCGCGAGCTCGCGCACCGCGCCGGGCCGCGGCTGCTCCTCGCCCTCGAGGTGTCCGCCGCACAGGCCCCACGTGTCGGGGTCGATGCGCGCGTGCTCGTCGCGCTCCTGGAGCAGCAGCCACCCGCGGGCGTCGACGCCGATGACCGATCCGAAGCGATGCACGCCCCGACGCTAGCCCCACCGGTCCAGCCCACCTGAGGGGTTCGCGGGCGTTCGGGTGCGCGACGACACGGTCGGGGGCATCCTGGGGCTCCCCCCATTCACGGACGAGACACGACACCTCCAGGCACGGCGGCAGGAAGCCGCCCGAGGTGAGGGAGCAGCCCCATGGACCACCCCACCCCCCGCACCGCCCGCACGCGCAGGCTCGCGAGCCTCGGGCTCGCCCTCGTCGCACCGCTGGTGCCCGCGCTGGCGGTGCTCGCCCCGCCGGCCCTGGCCGCGACCGCGCCGTGCACGCAGGTGCTCGCCACGCCGACGCGCGCCGCCGACCTCGTCGCCGACGGCGTCGCGATCCCGACGCAGCCGGCCGATCCCGCCGCCTCCGCGGCGCTGACCGCCGCCGTCACGGCCGCAGCCGAGGACGAGGCCGCCGCCGGACCGGGGGACGAGCAGCTGTGGCTCGACACCTGCGGCAAGGCGTACTACCGCGACGAGCCGGCCGACCCCGTCGTCGGGCCGATGCTCGCCTCGACGACGACCGCCCAGCTCGCACCGCTGACCCAGACGTTCCTGCTGCACTCCAAGCCGGGCTCGCAGCGCACGATCTACCTCGACACCGACGGCTACTCGCTGTCGAACACCGCCTGGAACGGCTCGCTCTACCCCAGTGGCGGCGCCACCCTGCCGCCGTACAGCATGGACGCCAGCAGCGCCTTCTCCGACGTCGAGAAGGTCGCGATCCAGAACATGTGGGCGATCGTCGCGGAGGACTACGCGCCGTTCGACGTCGACGTGACGACCCAGGCCCCGGCCGCCGACGCGCTCACCCGCTCCAGCGCGACCGACCAGGTCTACGGCACGCGCGCCGTCGTCACCACCGACGCCGTCGGCGCCTCGGCCTGCGGCTGCGGCGGCATCGCCTACCTCGGGGTCTTCGACGACTCCTCCGCCCACGCCCGCTACCAGCCGGCCCTCGCGTTCACCCGCGGCGTCGGCACCAGCGCGAAGAACCTCGCCGAGGTGATCTCCCACGAGGTCGGCCACAACCTGGGGCTGACCCACCAGGGCACGGCCACCAGCGGCTACCACGGCGGTGCGAACGGCTGGGCGCCGATCATGGGCGTCGGCTACTACCAGCCCGTCACCCAGTGGGCGCGCGGCGAGTACGCCGGTGCGAACAACCAGCAGGACGAGCTCGCCGTGCTCGCCAGCCATGGCGCGCTGCCCCGCGTCGACGACCACGGAGACGACGACGCCACCGCCACCGCGCTCTCCGGCCCGCTGGCGTCCTCGCCCACGCGCACCGGCGTCATCGAGCGCACCGACGACGTCGACGCCTTCTCCTTCCGCCTCGCGGCGCCCGCCACCGTCTCGCTGGCCGTGACCACCAGCGCCGTGGCCCCCGACCTCGACGCGACCCTGCGGCTGCGGCGCGCGGGCGGCGCCGAGATCGGGGCGAGCAATCCCGGGCTGGTGGTGTCGTCCTCGAGCGTCGTGTCGGGTACCGACGCCGCGCTCACCGCCGTGCGGCTCGACGCCGGCGACTACGTCGCGACCGTCGAGGGCACCGGCACCGCAGCCTTCTCCGACTACGGCTCGCTGGGGCAGTACGCGATCCGGCTCACCGGCGCCTACGACGACGCCCCCGCCGTGGCGACCACCACGCTCCCGCCGGGCACCGTGGCCACCGCCTACTCCACCAGCCTCGCGGGCTCGTCCGGGACCACCTGGTCGGTGTCCTCCGGTCGTCTTCCCGCGGGCCTGACGCTGAGCAGCGCCGGCGTGCTCGCCGGGAGGCCGTCGGCCGCGGCGACCACCGCGTTCACCGTCCGCGCCACCGACGCCCGCGGCGAGTACGCCGACCAGCCGTTGACGTTGCGGGTGGCCACGCTGCCCACCGTCGGCGGGCTGACCGTCACCACCGCGAGCGCGGGCACGGCCTACACCGGCGCCCTGCGCATCAGCGGAGGCGTCGCGCCCTACGTCGTCACCGCGACGAGCGCCCCCGCCTGGGCGAGCGTCGCCGCGGACGGCACGATCACCGGCACGCCGACGCAGGCCGAGAGCGCCGCCTTCGCGCTCACCGTCACCGACGCCGACGGCCGCTCCCGCGCCGCGAGCCTCACGCTCGCCGTCGGGGGCCCGCTGCGGATCGCGACGACCACCCTGCCCAACGGACAGAGCCTCCTCGCCGGGGCCACCGGATCGTCGGTGACGCTGAGCGCCGTCGGCGGCAAGGCGCCCTACACCTGGACCGGCGTCGGCCTGCCCGCCGGCGTCACGATCTCCGGCGGACGGCTCACCGCCCGCAACCTGACGGTGGGGGAGCTCGACGTCACCGCGCAGGTCCGCGACGCCCTCGGCGCCACCGCCACCCGCACCTGGACCGTGCGCGTCGTCGCGCCGTTGACGGCCTCGACGAGCGGCACGACGGCGACCGTCGGCTCCCCGGTGGCGGCCCTCGTCGCACCCGCCGGCGGCACCGGCCCGTACCGGATCACCGCCGGGACGCTGCCGGCCGGCTGGAGCCTCGACGGCGACACCCTGCGCGGCACGCCCACCTCGACGACCGCGGTGTCCCTGCCCCTGACGGTGCGCGACGCCGACGACCGCACGCTCGCGGTGACGGTGCGCGTCAGCCCCCGGGCGCCCCTGGCGGCGCTCGTGCCGTCGGTGCCGGCCCTGCAGGTCGGGCGCTCGGCGTCGATCTCCCTGCGCACGTCGGGTGGCTACGGCACCGTCGTCTGGTCGATCGTCGATGGCAGCCTGCCCGACGGGCTGCGGCTCTCGGCCTCCGGCGTGGTGTCGGGCGCCCCGACGGCGGCCGGCACGAGCACCCTCACCGCCCAGGCGAGGGACGCCGAGGGCCGGGTGGTGCGCACCGCGGCGCTGACGCTCGTGGTGAGCGGCTGAGCCGGCTCAGCGCTCTGACGGACGGTCGGCCTCGGCGTGCAGGGCGCGGTACCAGTCGGTGTCGGTGCTGGGCGGCAGGGGTGCGTTCCCGTGGCGCTCGACGTGCGGACATCCGTCGACGCCGTAGCGGCGTCGGCATCGTGCGGCGCGGCGCATGCGCCGCCAGTGGCTCCCCAGTCCCATGTCCCCAGCCTTCCGCGCCCTGCCTGATCCGAACCTGGGGATCGCCGCACGCGCTGGTGGTCTTGCGCACATCCGGCGACCGAGCGGGCGATCGGCTGGTCTAGCGCCGTGGTCCAGACCGACGAGACGCCACGATGCAGCGCTCGTTGGCCTCGTGACGGCATCCCTCCCCCCAGCACAGGTGCCCTCGAGGAGCCCTCCCATGTCCGTGCACCGAAGCACATCCCCGACGACCCATGGATCCTGCCGCGACCGCACCGAGGTCGTGATCGCCCTCGTCATGGCCGGCGCCCTGAACGCCGCGGCCTGGGGTGGGATCTTCACCCTCGCGTTCCTGGTCGCCGAGCGCTACGGCTGACCGGCACATCTGCCCGCAGTCGGCCCGCAGGCGCCGTCGTGCGAGGGTGGTCCGGTGCTGACGCCCACGCTCGAGACCGTTCGTCTGCGGCTGCGCCCGGTGACGGACGGCGACGAGGCGTCGCTCGACGCTCTGCACCGCGACGTCGAGGTGCTGCGCTTCTGGGACTCCCCGCCCTGGCGTGAGCCCGGCCGTGCGGCGCGGTTCGTGACGGCCTCGCGCCGGATGGCCGAGGACGACGCCGGGGTGCGCCTGGTGATCGAGCGGCGGGAGGACGCCGCGTTCGTCGGCTGGTGCGCGCTCTCGCGCTGGAGCCCGGAGCACCGCAGCGCCGCGATCACCTTCATCCTGGCGCGTGAGGCCTGGGGACGCGGCCTGGCCACCGAGGCCGGTGAGGCCCTGCTCGGCTGGGGCTACGCGACGCTGCCGCTGCATCGGGTGCAGGGCGAGGTCGACACCCGCAACGCCGCGTCGGCGCGGGTGCTGGAGCACCTCGGGTTCTGCCGCGAGGGCACGCTGCGCGAGGACTGCGTCGTCGACGGCGTGGTCTCCGACTCGTGGGTCTACGGGCTGCTGCGTCCGGAGTGGGAGGCCCGCCGGGCTCAGCCCTCCAGCAGCGCGGCCACCTCGGCTGAGGCGTAGAACGGCTCGAGGCGCGCGCGCAGCAGCCGCTCGAGGTCGCCGGACTCCTGCAGCGCGGCGAGCACCGGGGGAGCCAGGCGCACGGCGTCGGAGACGAGGTCCTCGCGACGCAGGTCGAGCTGGTCGAGGAGCTCGGCGGCGGTGTAGCCGCCGAACCGGTCGAGGAACGCCGCGACGGCCGTGCGTCCCAGCGCGGCGACGGGCTCGCTCGCGGTGGCGGTGATGGCGAGCTCGTGGCCGGCGTCGACCACCGCGCCGAGGCGCTCGCGGGCCTCGGCGTCGTCGACGCCGTCGACCCGGCCCTCGGCGGCGAGGTCCCACACGGCCAGCACCGCCTCGCGGGTGGCGGGGTCGCGCAGGGTCTCCAGGAGGATCCGGTTGAGGCGGCGCACCGCCAGCGTGCCGCCCTTGCCGGCGGCGTCGCCGAGCAGGCCGTCGAGCTGCTTGTCGGCCGCGCCGACGATGCGCGTGGCCGCGCCGGTGCCCAGGCTCACCAGGGACCCCAGCCCCGGCACCTTGCCGGCGACGGCCTTGTTGGCCTCGATGACCTCCCCGACGATGCGGCCCATGAACCGGGAGGCCACGACGCCGACGGCCGGCGTCCCGGCGAGCCGGTCGAGCCGCTGCTCGACGAGCGGGTGCAGCGCGAGGAGCGCGTCGACGAGCCGCTCGACCTGCGCGCGGTCGACCAGGTCGCCCACGGCGTACGGCTGCTCGGGGCCGGCGGTCACCAGCTCGAGCGCCATCTCGACGATGCCGCTCACCGCGGCGCTCGGCGGCACGTCGCGCAGCGCGCGCGCCACGACGTCCTGCAGGGCCTCGGCGTCGAGCACCTCGCCGAGCGGGTGTCGTCCGGCGACGTCGAGGAGGTCCTCGACGAGCGAGCCGATCTCCTCGGTCGCGGCGTCGCCGGTGAGCCGGGCGACGTGGTGGGCCACCTGGGCGTCGAGCAGGCGCTGGGCCAGAGGGGAGAGGGACATGCTCGCAACCTAGGCCACCGGGGGATCGAGGCGCGGACCCGTCCGGGTGCGGCGGTCGGCGTCCCGTACGGTGGCGCCGTCATGGCGGGGAACGAGCAGCAGCGCAGCACCGACCTCCTCGAGCGCATCGCCGAGCGACGCAGCGGCCACCTGCTCTTCGCGATGACCCCGCCCCGGGAGTCGACCACCCCCGAGGAGCGGCAGCGCATCGCCGACCTCACCCTCGCGCGCCTGGCGCCGCTGGAGATCGACGGGCTGGTGCTCTACGACATCGCCGACGAGGCCGAGCGCACCGACGACGAGCGCCCCTTCCCGTACCTGCCGACCGTCGACCCCGCCCGGTTCCACGCCGACCACCTCGGCGCCTGGCAGCGCCCCGTCGTCGTCTACCGCTGCGTCGGCAAGTACGCACCCGACGAGCTCGAGGGCTGGCTGCAGGCGCAGGACGCCGACGCCGTGGCGAGCGTGTTCGTCGGCGCCGCCTCCCGCACCGCGCAGGTGCGCACCGACCTGAGATCGGCGCAGGCGCTGTGGTCGCGCACCCGGCCCGAGCTGGCACTCGGCGGCGTCGCGATCCCCGAGCGGCATGCCGCCGGACGCGAGGAGCACCGACGTCTGCTGGCCAAGCAGGCCCGCGGCTGCTCGTTCTTCGTCACCCAGATCGTCTTCGACGTCAACGCCGCGAAGGACCTCGTCTCCGACTACCACTACGCCTGCGTCGAGGACGGCGTCGAGCCGGTGCCGATCGTCTTCACGCTCTCGGTGTGCGGCTCGCTGCGCACCCTGGAGTTCCTGCGCTGGCTCGGCGTCACGGTGCCGCGCTGGATGGAGAACGCGCTGGCCCACGCCAGCGACACCCTCTCGGAGTCCTACGCCCAGTGCGTCAGCACCGCCCGCGACCTCGCCGCGTTCTGCGAGCGCCTGGGCATGCCGTACGGCTTCAACGTCGAGAGCGTCTCGACGCGGCGTGCCGAGATCGAGACCACCGTCGAGCTGGCCGCGCACCTGCGGCGCGAGGTGCTCTGAGGTCGTCCGAGGTCAGCGCCGTGGTCCAGGATGAGCGCATGATCCTCGGCTCTCTCGGTCTCGTGCCGACGGCGTCATCGTGCCTCACCGCCACCACCGCGTCCCGATCCGGTGCGCGGTGAGCCTCGTCGTCGACGTCATGCCCTCGCGCGCCGCCACCGCGGAGCTGCGCGAGCACCTGGCCCGCGGCGAGCGGGAGGTCGACTTCCTCCTCGGTCCGTCCATCGCGCCGGGCGCGGTCATCGAGCAGACCCGCCGCCACCGCTACCGCGTGGAGGTCCGCGGGTCGGCGCTGCTGGCCGCGCGCGCCGACGTCGTCCGGCAGCGCGGGCTGTTCCTCGGCCGCGACGTCACGCCCGCCCTGACCCTGACCGGTGCGATCGACTGGGACGAGCGCCGCGCCCGGTGCACCGTCGCCACCGAGATGGACCTCTCCCAGACCCGGTGGGCCACGATCGCCCAGGCCGACCTGTGGCACGTCGCGTTGATCCTGCACGGGGTGCCGGAGACGCCGCGTTGAACGAGCGTCCCGGACGCGAAGCAGACGGCGTCTCCTCGCCGTGGGGACCAGCAACCGCCCCGCCCTGGCCGCTGCCGCGGCGGTCTTCGCGCTCGTCGCCGTCGCGCAGGTGCTCTCGCCGATCCGGACGTTGCGCCTGCTCGCCCCGGCTGACGACCACTGACGCCTGGCCGTCGAGCCTCTCGGTGCCCCAGGCAAGAGTCGAACTTGCGACCTTTCGCTTAGGAGGCGGCTGCTCTATCCACTGAGCTACTGGGGCGTGGGG
>NZ_JBUZJI010000029.1:30876-39444 GCF_055282735.1 Nocardioides sp. B129/18
TCCGGCCGCGCCGAGCCTAGCCGCAGCGGTCGGCTCCAGGCGTCGCCGGGGCGTCGGTCCGGGCATGTGGCGAGATCATCCGTGAGGGTCGGACGTGACGCAGAGCACCCGGGCCGTTTTGGCCTCGCGCGGTGCGCCTCCGCACAATGGTCGGCGATGAGCCACTACGACGACGTCCCGCTGACGCCGCTGCCCCCGCGCAAGGGCAAGCGGAAGGCGAAGCGTCGACGCCGTCACTCGGTGGGCTTCGGCATCCTCGTCACCCTGGTCGCGCTCGCGCTGGTCACCGGCCTCGGCACCGCGTACGTCTACCGCGACCTCAACGACAATCTCAACGTCGTCGACATCAACAGCCAGATCGTCGGCAAGCGCCCCGACAAGGTGAAGGTCGAGGGGCCGAAGGAGCCGCTGAACATCCTCGTGATGGGCTCGGACTCCCGCGACGGCGCCGGCAACGACATCGACAAGCAGGTCGGCGGCGGCGAGCGCTCGGACACCACGATCCTGCTGCACGTCTCGGCCGACCGGAAGCGCGCGTACGGCATCTCGATCCCGCGCGACTCGATGGTCGATCGTCCCGCCTGCCGCAACAAGCAGCGCGAGATCGTCCCCGCGCAGGACTATGTGATGTGGAACGAGGCGTTCTCGGTCGGCGGGCCCGCCTGCACCGTCCAGCAGTTCGAGAGCCTCACGGGCATCCGCCTCGACCACTTCGTGGTCGTCGACTTCCGCGGCTTCCGCGGCATGGTCGACGCCATCGGGGGCGTGCAGGTCTGCATCCCGCAGGTCATCGACGACCGACGCCGCGGCATCTACTTCGACGCCGGCACCCAGACCCTCAAGGGCGAGCAGGCGCTCGACTACGTCCGCGAGCGGCACGCCGTCGGCAACGGCTCGGACACCGGGCGCATGAAGCGCCAGCAGGCGTTCATCGCCTCGATGGCCCACCAGGTGCTCTCCGCGGGCACGCTGAGCCGCCCCGACCGGGTGCTCGGCTTCCTGCGCGCGGCCACCAAGTCGCTCACCCTCGACAGCGGCCTGGGCAACCTGGTGAAGATCTCCCAGCTCGGCTCGCAGCTCTCGGGCATCTCGATGAGCGACGTCTCGTTCATCACCATCCCGAACGCCCCGGACCCCCAGGACCCCAACCGCCTGGTCTGGACCGACGACGCCCCCGCCGTGTGGGCCCGCCTCAAGGCCGATCAGCCGCTGCCGAGCAAGGCCTCCGCCGACGCCATCAGCGCCGCCGACGCGCCCGGCTCGTCGAGCTCGGACAAGCCCAAGCGCTCCTCGGCGGCCACCCAGTCGCTGCGCGACGCCGGCCTGTGCACGTGAGCCCGGCCCAGGACGGCTCCCAGAAGGACGGGGCGCCGGCGAATCGTCCCGAGACCCCCGAGCAGCGACGCCGACGCCTGGCGGCGATCTTCGGCGACACCGAGCCGGCCACCACCTCCGACGAGCGCGACCCCGGCGAGGCGCCGGCCCACGACTCCGACGCTTGGCTGCGCGAGCAGGTGCCGCCGCACCACGGCCCCATCTGATCCGAGCCGCCGCCGGGGCAGGCCCCGGACGCGCGCGACCCCGCCCGGCAGGAGCCGGACGGGGTCGGAGCGGATGCGAGGGAGCGGGTCAGAGGTGCTTGCCCTCCTGCTGCTCGGCGGCCAGCAGGTCGCGGATCTCGCGGAGCAGCTGGATGTCCTCGGGGGTGCCGGGAGGCGCGCTCGGGAAGTAGCGCTCCTTGACCTTGGTGTAGGGCACGACGATGAAGAAGTAGACGACCGCCGCGAGGATCACGAACGAGATCAGCGCGTTGAGGAAGAAGCCGAGGTCGCCGGACTTGGCGCCCTTGAAGGTCTCCTCCGTCGCCGGGATCTTGGCCGTCAGCCAGGCCGTGAACGCCGTGACCACCGTGCCGAAGGCCGTGCCGATGATGACCGCGACCGCGAGGTCGACGAGATTGCCGCGCAGGATGAAGTTCTTGAATCCGCTCATGCGGGGAGCTCCTTGGGGTGGTGGCCGAGAGGGCGGCGCAGCCGCCCGTGCGGGACGCCCCGCACGCTAGCGAGCCCAGGCCCAGCTGAGGAAGAGGCGCACGGCGGCGTCGGTCACCTCCGCGACCTCGCCCGCGGCCACCTCCAGCACCACCGGGCGCCCCGGCTCGTCGGCCGGGCCCGACGCCGACAGCGGCGGCAGCGCCAGGACGACGACGTCCGAGGCCACCGTGCGGGCGCCGCCGCCGCGGGCGTCGGTGGCCAGGAGGTCGATGCGCTCACCGGCCCGCAGCAGGCCGGCCAGGCCGGCATCGGGCAGGCGGACGGCGAGGGCGACGCGGCCGGGCGCGGCGCGGGCGTCGTCGTCGAGCAGGCGGGCGGCGGTGAGCGGCTCGCCGGGGCTGAGCCCGGCGGTGACGCGCCGGCCGACGGCGGCGGGCAGCGTCGTGAGCGCGCCCTCGGGCACGGCGTCGTCGGGGTAGCGGGCCAGGCGGAGGTCGCCGGGGCCCAGCACGCCTCCGGTGCCGACGGCGTGGGCCGCCACGACCACCGGCTGTGACGGCGCCGCCGGCGGCTGCACGGCCCGCAGGGAGAGCGCGGCGGCCGCGGCCAGGAGCACGACGCCGATCAGGCGCCGGCGGGCGCGCAGCACGCGGCGCAGCCGGCGCGAGCCGGCGACGGCGGACGGGAAGGCCTGCTCGAGCGACATGGCCCCGACGCTAGGCGTCGCGGCCGGGCGCCGGGATCGTCCTCCACAGGCCCCGTCGGGGTCAGGACGCGGCGGCGCTGCTGCTCGAGGAGCCGGTGCTGCCGGACGAGGTCGAGGTGCTCGAGGTGCTCGAGGTGCTCGACGTGCTGGAGGTGCTGGACGAGCCGGAGTCGCTCGAGGAGGACGACGAGGACGAGGAGGACGTGCCCGACGAGCTGCTGATGCTGCTCGAGGAGGAGGACCCCGAGCGGGAGTCGGTGCGGTAGAAGCCCGAGCCCTTGAACACCACGCCGACGGCGTTGAACACCTTGCGCAGGCGTCCGTGGCACTGCGGGCACTCGGTGAGGGCGTCGTCGGAGAAGCTCTGGAACTGCTCGAAGGCGTGGTCGCACTCGGTGCAGGCGTACTGGTAGGTCGGCATGACGGGCTTCCTCGGAGGTCGCGGTTCTGGCACTCGTGCCTGGCGGCCAGGCTGGCACTCACTCGTGCTGAGTGCCAATTCTAGGACAGGGTGCCCACGGGTGGCACGATGACCGGACCATGGCCGAGCAGAGCGTGCACGACCCCGCCGAGTCCGCCGTCCCCGCGACCCCCGACGGTCCCGGCCGCGCGGCCCGTCTGCGGGCCGGCGTCACCGCCCCGTGGCGGGCGGTGCGGGCCCTGCCCCGGCCGCTGCGCTGGACGGCGTGGACCTCGGCCGTGCTGGTGCTCGTGCTGATCGCGGGGCTGGTGGCCGGCACGGTCGCGGTGCGCCGCGCGTTCCCGCAGACCACCGGCACCATCGAGATCCCCGGCCTGGCCGGACGCGTCGAGGTGATCCGCGACGAGCACGGCATCCCGCAGATCTACGGCGACAGCCTCGACGACCTCGCGATGGCCCAGGGCTACGTCCACGCCCAGGAGCGGTTCTTCGAGATGGACGTGCGCCGGCACGCCACCGCGGGCCGGCTGGCCGAGCTGTTCGGCGAGGCCGGCCTGGACTCCGACAAGGTCGTGCGGACGATGGGCTGGCGCCGCGTCGCGGCCGAGGAGATGGCGCTGATCAAGCCGCGCACCCGGGCCTTCCTCGAGGCCTACGCCCGCGGCGTCAACGCCTACCTGCACACCCACAGCCCGTCCCAGATCTCCCTGGAGTACACGGTGCTGGGCCTCTCCGGCCTCGACTACACGCCCGAGGACTGGACCCCGGTCGACTCCCTGGCCTGGCTCAAGGCGATGGCGTGGGACCTGCGCGGCAACATGAGCGACGAGATCCAGCGCGCCCTGACGGTGCAGGCCGTCGGCGCCCGCCGGGCCGCCACCCTCACGCCGGCCTACGACTACCGGCGCCAGCAGCCGATCGTCGGCCAGGGCGCGGTCGTCGACGGCGTCTTCCAGCAGGACGCCGAGCGCAACACCACCCGCAACCCCACGCGTCCGGCGCCGTCCTTCGACCGCGCCCAGCTGGCCGCGCTGCGCTCGGCGGGGCAGAAGGCCGCCGCGATGCCGGCCTGGCTGGGCCGCGGCGACGGCATCGGCTCCAACAGCTGGGTCGTCGACGGCGAGCACTCGGCCACGGGCGAGCCGCTGCTGGCCAACGACCCCCACCTGGGCGTCAGCATGCCGGGCATCTGGATGCAGATGGGCCTGCACTGCCGCGAGATCACGCCCACCTGCGGCATGGACGTCTCGGGGTTCACCTTCTCCGGGCTGCCGGGCGTGGTGATCGGCCACAACGCCGACATCGCCTGGGGGTTCACCAACCTCGGCCCCGACGTCACCGACCTCTACGTCGAGCGAGTGCGCGGCGAGCAGTACCTCTACGCCGGCCGGATGCGCGACCTCGAGGTCCGCACCGAGACGCTGAAGGTCCGCGGCCAGAAGCCGGTGCGGCTCACCGTCCGCAGCACCCGGCACGGCCCCCTGCTCTCCGACGTCGACGACGACGTGGCCGACGCCGGCCGCGCGTCCCGGCTCTCGCGCGCCGCCCGCGACGGCGAGCACGCCGCCGTCGCGCTGCGCTGGACCGCGCTGGACCCCGCGCCGACGGCCGACGCGATCCTCGACCTCGACCTCGCCACCGACTGGCGCTCCTTCCGCGCCGCGGCGTCGTCGTTCTCGGTGCCCGCGCAGAACCTCGTCTACGCCGACCGGCGCGGCCACATCGGCTACCAGGCGCCCGGCCGCGTCCCGATCCGCCAGTCCGGCAACGACGGCTCGATGCCGGTGGCCGGCTGGCTGCCGGAGAACGACTGGACCCGTCAGGACGTCCCGTTCGACGCGCTGCCCTCGGTGCTCGACCCCGCCGAGGGGTTCGTCGTCACCGCCAACCAGGCCGTCATCGGCCCCGACTACCCCTACCTGCTCACCGGCGACTGGGACCGCGGCTACCGCTCCCAGCGCATCCGCGAGCGCCTCGAGGACGCCTTCGCCGGCGGCGGCACGGTGAGCGTCGACGACATGGCGCGCCTGCAGCTGGAGTCGCGTCAGCCGATCGCCTCCGAGCTGGTGCCCCTGCTGCTGAAGGTGCCGCTGCAGAGCCGCTTCCAGCGCTCGGCGCAGCGCCTGCTCGACGGGTGGGACCTCTCCCAGCCCGCTGACGGCCCGCAGAGCGCGGCCGCCGCGTACTTCAACGCCGTGTGGCGGGCCCTGCTGGCGCGCACCTTCCACGACGAGCTGCCGCAGGAGCTGTGGCCCGACGGCGGTCAGCAGTGGGTGGCCGTCATGACCCGCCTGCTGCGCCACCCCGACGACGCCTGGTGGGACGACGTCACCACCGAGGGCGTCGTCGAGCATCGCGACGACATCCTGCGGGTGGCGATGGTGCAGGCCCGCAACGAGCTCACACGCCTCATCTCCCGCGATGTCGGCGACTGGACGTGGGGCCGCGTGCACCGTCTCGAGCTGGTCAACCCGACCCTGGGGGAGTCCGGGATCAGCGCCGTGGAGCACCTGTTCAACCGCGGCCCGTGGAAGGTCGGCGGCGGCACGTCGGCCGTCGACGCCTCCTCGTGGGACGCCGCCTCCGACGCCCGTCACCCCTACGCCGTCACCACCGCGCCGTCGATGCGGATGGTGGTCTCGCTGGCCGACTGGGACGACTCCCGCTGGATCAACCTCACCGGCGTCTCGGGCCACGCGTTCAGCGCGCACTACGACGACCAGACCGACCTCTACGCCGAGGGCCGCACCCTGCGGTGGGCCTTCAGCCGATCGGCGGTGGACGCCTCCGCGCAGGACCGGCTCAGCCTCGTCCCGGCGGGCGCAGACGGGTGACCCCGGCCGGGCTCACGGCGCCGGTCACCGGGCGGTCGTGCGGCTCGACGGGCACGGCGAGTCCGACCTCGTCGTCGTGCAGCAGCACCCAGGTCGGCGTGCCCACCGGCACCCGGCCCAGCGCGCGGTCGTAGGAGCCGCCGCCGCGTCCGAGCCGCTCGCCGGCCGCGGAGACCGCCAGCCCCGGCACGAGGACGACGTCCGCGGTGGCGATCGCCTCGACGCCCAGCCGCGGGCCGCCGGGCTCGAGCAGCCCCCGACGGGCGGGGGCGAGGTCGTCGTCGGAGCGCAGCACCGCCCAGTCGAGGTCGTCGTCGGGCAGCAGCACCGGCAGCAGCACCCGGACGCCCGCCGCGCGCAGGCGCTCGAGCAGGGGACCGGTGCCGACCTCGGCGCCCATCCCGACGTAGGCGGCCACCGTGGCGGCGCGACGCACCTCCGGCGAGGCCAGCACGTGGGCGGCCACGGCCTGCGCGACCTCGAGCCGCTCACCCAGGGGGCGACGTCGTCGGGCGGTGAGCAGACGGTCGCGCAGAGCGGTCTTCGCGGCCCTGCCGTCCCCAGGCTCGTCCCCGGGCTCGTCCCCGGTGGTGGACCGCGCCTGCCCCTCGCTCACCGGACCAGCCTAGGGTGGGCCCCATGGGCTCCCCTGGGTTGCAGAAGGCGCGCGCCAAGATGCTCGACGCGGGCATCGACGAGGTCGCGGTCGACACGTTCGCGCACTACTACCGGCTGCTCGAGCACGGCGAGACGGGCATGATCCCGGAGTCGACGATCGACCCCGTCGGCATGGAGTCGCTCGCCGACGTCGAGGTGCCTGACGACGTCGCCGCCGCCGCGATCCGCACCACCGCCGTCATCAAGCTCAACGGCGGCCTGGGCACCTCGATGGGCATGGACCGCGCGAAGTCGCTGCTGTGCGTGCGCCGGGGCCTGAGCTTCCTCGACATCATCGCCCGCCAGGTGCTGCACCTGCGCAAGGCCTACGACGCGCCGCTGCCGCTGATCCTCATGAACTCCTTCCGCACCAGCGGCGACACCATGGACGCCCTGGCGCGCTACTCCGACCTGCCGGTCGCGGGCCTGCCGCTGGAGTTCCTGCAGAACAAGGAGCCCAAGCTCCTCGCCGCCGACCTCACGCCGGTCACCTGGTCGCAGGACCCCGAGCTCGAGTGGTGCCCGCCGGGCCACGGCGACCTCTACACCGCGCTGCGTGGCACCGGACTGCTCGACACCCTCCTCGAGGCCGGCTACGAGCGGGTCTTCGTCTCCAACTCCGACAACCTCGGCGCCGTCCCCGACGCCCGGGTGGCCGGCTGGTTCGCCTCCTCGGGCGCGCCGTTCGCGATCGAGGCCGTGCGTCGCACGCCCTCCGACGTCAAGGGCGGCCACTTCGCGCGGCGCAAGAGCGACGGCCGCATCGTGCTGCGCGAGACGGCGCAGACCCTGCCGGAGGACAAGGAGGCGCTGGCCGACCTCACGCGTCACCAGTTCTGCTCCACCAACAACCTCTGGTTCGACCTGCGGGCCATGAAGGACACCCTCGACCAGCGCGACGGCATCCTCGGCCTGCCGCTGATCCGCAACGTCAAGACCGTCGACCCCGGCGACTCCTCCACCCCCGAGGTGATCCAGATCGAGACCGCGATGGGCGCGGCCATCGAGGTCTTCGAGGGCGCCACGCTCATCGAGGTCGGCCGCGACCGCTTCGTGCCGGTGAAGACCACCAACGACCTGCTGGTGCTGCGCTCGGACGTCTACGCCATCGGCGAGGACTTCGTGCTCGACCAGGTGGCCTCCTCGCTGCCGTTCGTCGACCTCGACTCCGCGCACTACAAGCTGGTCGGCGAGTTCGACAAGCGCTTCCCCGAGGGCGCGCCGTCGCTGAAGGACGCCACCTCGCTGCGCGTCCAGGGCGACGTCACCTTCGGCAAGGGCGTGCAGGTGCAGGGCGAGGTGACGCTCTCCGCGGGCGCCGCCACCCGCCTGGAGCCCGGGACGGTCCTGGCCGACGATGCCTGAGGCCACGCCCGACCCGAGCCCGGCGCCGATCAGCGTCGAGGAGCACCTCGCGCGGATCCTCGACGCCGTCACGCCGCTGCCCGCCGTCGAGGTGCCGCTGCTCGACGCCCTCGGCCTCGTGGCCGCCGACACCGTGCACTCCGCGCTCGACCTGCCCTCCTTCGACAACTCCGCCATGGACGGCTACGCCGTGCGCGCCGCCGACCTCGCCGGCGCCACCGCCGAGACGCCCGTCGTGCTGCCGGTGCTCGGTGCGATCGGCGCGGGCAGCGAGCGCACCGCCACCGTCGAGCCCGGCACGGCGGTCAAGATCATGACCGGCGCCCCGATGCCGCCCGGCGCCGACGCCGTCGTCCCCTACGAGTGGACCGACCGCGGCTCCGAGCAGGTGGCGATCACCGAGGTGCCCGAGACCGGCGCGCACGTGCGCGGCGCCGGCGGCGACGTCACCTCCGGCGACCTCCTCCTCGAGCCCGGCACCCGGCTCACCTCCCGCCACCTCGGCCTGCTGGCCGCCGTCGGCCTGCCGACGGTGCGGGTGCACCCGCGGCCGCGCGTCGTGGTGCTCTCCACCGGCGCGGAGCTGCGCGA
>NZ_JBUZJI010000029.1:39454-45614 GCF_055282735.1 Nocardioides sp. B129/18
TGCCGACTCCATCCACGACTCCAACTCCTACCTGCTGGCCGCCGCCGCGCTCGAGCTCGGCGTCGAGGTGGTGCGGGTCGGCGCCGTCGACGACGACGTCGACGGCTTCTGGCCCACCCTCGAGGGCCTGCTCGACGGCGCCGACGCCGTCGTCACCACCGGCGGGGTCTCCATGGGCGACTACGACGTCGTCAAGGCCGCGCTGCGTCCGCTCGGCACCGTCTGGTTCGGGCCGGTGGCGATGCAGCCGGGCAAGCCGCAGGGCTTCGGCACGGTGGGGGAGCGGGGCGTCCCGATCTTCACGCTGCCGGGCAACCCGGTGTCGGCCTACCTCTCCTTCGAGCTGTTCGTGAAGCCGGCGCTGCGCCGGATGATGGGCCGCTCGGACGTGCGCACCGGCACCCGCACGGCCACCGTCACCGACGACCTCCGCTCGCCGGCCGGGCGGCGTCAGATGCTGCGCGGACGCCTGGCCGAGACCGCCGAGGGCACCACCGTGACGCCCGTCGGCGGCGCCGGCTCGCACCTCGTCGGGTTCCTCGCCCACGCCGACGCGCTCATCGTGGTGCCCGAGGACGTCACCTCGGTGGCAGCCGGCACCGAGCTCGAGGTGGTCCCGCTGGTCACCGACCCCGTCTCCGGTCGGCAGGTCGCCCCGTGAGCGAGCGGCTCACCCACGTCGACGCCTCCGGCGCGGCCCGCATGGTCGACGTCTCGGCCAAGGACGTCACCGCCCGCTCGGCCACGGCCTCGGGCCGGGTGCTGGTCTCCCCGCAGGTCGTCGCGCTGCTGCGCGGCGAGGGCGTGCCGAAGGGCGACGCCCTGGCGGTGGCCCGCATCGCCGGCATCATGGCCGCCAAGCAGACCCCGGCCCTCGTGCCGCTGTGCCACCCGATCGGCGTCTCGGGGGTGGAGGTCGAGCTCGTCGTCGCCGACGACGCCGTCGAGATCACCGCCACCGTGCGCACCGCCGACCGCACCGGCGTCGAGATGGAGGCGCTCACCAGCGTCACCGTCGCCGCGCTCACCGTCATCGACATGGTCAAGGCCGTCGACAAGGGCGCGGTCATCACCGACGTCCGCGTCGAGGCGAAGTCGGGCGGACGCTCCGGCGACTGGACCCGCGAGGACCTCGCGTGAGCGAGCCCGCGGCGGTCGTCGTCGCCTCCAACCGCGCCGCCGCCGGCGTCTACGAGGACGCCACCGGCCCGCTGATCGTGGCGTTCCTGCGCGAGCAGGGCTTCGAGGTGCCCGAGCCGGCCGTGGTGCCCGACGGCGAGCCGGTGGGCGAGGCGATCGCCGCGGCGCTGGCCGCCGGCGCCCGGGTCGTGCTCACCACCGGAGGGACCGGCCTGACGCCCACCGACCGCACCCCCGAGGTCACCGCGCCGCTCCTCGACCGTCAGGTGCCCGGCCTGGCCGAGGCGATCCGCGCCCACGGCGTCGCGAAGGGCGTGCCCACCGCCGTGCTCTCCCGCGGGATCGCCGGCGTCGCCGGACGCGCGCTCGTGGTGAACCTGCCCGGCTCGCGGGGCGGGGTGAAGGACGCGCTGGCCGTGCTCGAGCCGGTGCTGCGTCATGCCGTCGAGCAGATCGTCGGGAGCGACCATTGAGCCGCGCCTGGCCGGTGACGCTGCGCTGGCGTGAGCAGCACGTCGCCGCCCCCGGCGACCCCGACGTCGTCGTCCGGCCCCTGCGCGGCTCCGACGCCACCGCGTGGCGCCGGGCTCGCGCCCGCAACCTCGCCTGGCTGACGCCGTGGGACGCCACCGTGCCGCCCGGCGCCGACCCGCGTCCGACCACCTTCCGCTCGCTGGTGCGGCGGCTGCGCGCGCAGGCCCGCGCCGGCCGCACCTACCCCTTCGCCGTCGAGCTCGACGGCCGGTTCGTGGGCCAGGTGACGGTGAACAACGTCGTCCGCGGCTCCGCGCAGTTCGCCTCCGTCGGCTACTGGATCGACAAGGACGCCGCCGGCCGCGGCGTCATGCCCCGCGCCGTGGCGCTGGTGATCGACCACTGCCTCACCACCGCCCGGCTGCACCGCATCGAGATCGCGATCCGCCCGGAGAACTCCAACTCCCTGCGCGTGGTGGAGAAGCTCGGCATCGCCGAGGTCGGCTACGCCCCCGGCTTCCTCCACATCGACGGCGCCTGGCGCGACCACCGGATCTTCGCCGTCACCCGCGAGGAGGCCCCCTACGGCCTTTGCGAGCGGGTCGCCCGCGCCTGACGCGGTGATCGAGCCTGTCGAGATCCCATCCGTCACACCAGACAGTTCGTGACACACCGGTAGACATCCGCCCCATGCTGCGCTATCACTCCTAGGCTGCCGAGCGTGGTGGGAACGAGCGGACTGATCTTCGTGGCCGTGGCTGTGGCCTGGGCCGCCTATCTGGTGCCCAAGGCGCTGCGCTACCACGAGGACGTCGCCCGCTCGCGGTCGGTCGATCGCTTCTCCCAGACCATGCGCGTGCTCGCGCGGCGCGAGCCCGTCGACCGCACCCGCGCCCGCCTCGTCGTCACCAAGCCGTCCGCGGCCACCGGTGACGCCGTCGCCGCCGCCGCGGAGGGCCGCGAGGCTCCCGCCGCCCCGACCGCTCCCGCCGCCCCCGCGCGTCAGCTCTCGCCGAAGGCCCGCCGCGAGGCCGCCCGCCTCGCCGCGCAGCGTCGTCGTCGCGTGCTCGGCACGATCCTCGCGCTCCTCGTCGTCACCGTCGCGCTCGCCGCCTTCTCCGTGATCGGCTGGGCCTGGGTCTCCGCGCCTGCCGCCCTGCTGGTGGCCTGGCTGGTGGCCTGCCGCCTCATGGTGCGCCGCGAGCACGGCCTGCCCGCCGTCCCGACGGTCCGGCTGCCGCATCTGGCCCGCGACGCCGAGCCCGCCCCGGCCGCCGACGAGGTCGCCGACACCGAGCTGACCACCGACGTCCCGGTGGTCACCGACACCGGCCTCGAGCCGGTGCCCGCCGAGAGCCCGATGACCGCCCCCGGCCTGTGGGACCCCGTCCCGGTGACCCTGCCGACCTACGTCGACAAGCCCGCCGCCGTGCGCCGCACCGTGCGCACCATCGACCTCGACTCCACCGGCGTCTGGACCTCCGGGCGCACCGAGGCCGATGCCTCCCTGGCCCGCGAGGCCGACGCCCTGGAGCGCCGTCGGCGCGCCGCCCGCGAGGACGACGAGGGCCGCGCGCTCGGCTCCTGATCCGAGGGCCACGCACCCCGGGCCGGATTCGGACTCGGCCCCCTCGGGTGCTAGCCTTCCCGACGCGTCCTTGAGGACGCACTGGGGCTGTGGCGCAGTTGGTAGCGCGTCTCGTTCGCATCGAGAAGGTCAGGGGTTCGAATCCCCTCAGCTCCACCAGATTCCGCGGAGAGCACCTCCGCCGCCGCGATCCTCTCATCGCCTTGATGTCGATCCCGCCCGGTCCTCCGGGCGGGATCTCTGCGTGTCGGCCATCGCTGGCCTGCGTCCACGCCGCTCGGGCTCCTTCGATCCGACATGGTCGGGCGCCGCATGAGCAGCCGCATATCGCAGGCGCTCGAGGGCCCGGTTGGCGAGTTGTTCATCTGCCGGTCTAGACCGGCGGGGGTATCTGCGATTAGGGAATCGTCTCAGACTTCTCTCAGGTTAGGTTCGCGCTGGCTTGCCGCCGGGCGGACCTATCGATCGGGGGATGGGCATGCGGGTCTCGGTGCGTCGCGCGCAGGTTGTGGCGGTTCTCGTCGGGGGTCTGGTCTCGACGGGGCTGGGTGTCGTTCCACTGGCTCCGGCCTCGGCGGTGGCGCCGAGTCCTGTGATGGCGACGGCCGATCTGCCTGGGGTGGATGTCGACCCGGTTCAGGGTGATGCGCGCAGTCCGGAGAAGTTCACCTCGCCGGATCTTCCGGACGATGCGGCTGATCTACCCGTGGGCGATGGGGCTGCGGAGGCGGGTAGCTCGTGGGCCGATGTTGGCGATGTGCCTGTGGAGGTGCGGGCAGCGGATGAGGTCACGGTCCTGCCGGTCGACCCGATGCAGGGCGCGACGTCGGAGGACATCCCGGCTGATCCCGCGTCGAACGCGGATGTTCCGGTGGCCGTGTCGGTGGCCCCGACTGCTGATGGGCAGACCCCGGGTCTCGTGATCGACGTCCAGCCCGTGGATGGATCCGCGACGAGCACCGAAGGCCCTGCTGATCGGGCGACTGATGGCGCTGTTGATGGTCAGCCGAGCCAGGCGGCGGCTGCTGGCGCTGCGGCTTCTGACGCCCCGTCTGCGGGGCCGTCGTCGACGAACACTCCCAGCGGCTCGGGGGAGCTGTCTGCTTCGGAGCCCACTGATTCTTCGAGCAGCGTGCTGGGCGATTCGGGGGAGCCAGGGGAGCCGGGGGTGTCGGGTGAGCCGCAGGCGGTGGATGTGCGGTTGTCGTATGCCGACTTCCGGTACGCCTTCGGTGGTGACTGGGGTTCGCGGCTGCGGGTGATCGCGTATCCGGCGTGCTTCAAGACCACCCCTGAGGTCGCTGCGTGCAGCCAGGGCGTGGTGGTTCCGTCGGTCAACGACGAGGCCACCCAGACCCTGACGTTCACCACGGTCGACCTTGCGGCCGCACAGGAGGCCCCGCTCTCCGGCGACGCGGCTGGCCCGGCTGGCCCGGCCCCTCTTGCTGACCCTTCTGCCTCTTTCGGGCCTGGTGCGGGCGAGCCTTCTGATGCGCCCTCGAGCCCTGGTACGGGCGGCTCGGGGCCCGCGGCAGCACCGTCCCGGCTCGCGGGTGCGGGTGACGGCGGCTGGCGGGGTGCGCATGGTGGCCGGATGGTTGCGATGGGCGCCCCGGCTGCGGGCGCAGCTGCGGCGGACGCGCTGGCGGCGGCCGTGCTGGCCCCCGCTGCCGCACGGGGTGTTGCGGGTGGGTCGGTGTCGTCGTTGGTGCGTGCTGCGGGTACGACGGGTGGCACGACGTATGTGGTGTCGGCCTCGGGCGCGGGTTCGAACGGCGACTTCGCGGCTGAGCCGACGAAGCCTGCGGATTCCTGGCAGACCGGCCAGGGCAGTGGCGACTTCTCCTACAGCTACCCGTTGACGTTGCCGGCGCCGGCGGTGGGCGGCTCGGCGCCGTCTTTGTCGATCGACTACTCCTCGGGTGCGGTCGATGGGATGAACATGGCCGAGAACGGTCAGGCCTCGATGATGGGGCTGGGGTGGAGCCTGTCGTCGTCCTACATCACCCGCGACTTCGCGAACTGTCTCGATGACGGGCACACCGGGTTCGCTGACCTGTGCTGGAAGACCACGAACGGGGAGCTGTTCAACCGCTACTCGATCGTGTTGAACGGGCACGCGACGACCATCGTCCGCGACTCCTCCGACAACACCCTGCGGTTGCAGGACGACCCGGGTTGGACGGTGGAGAAGGTCGCCGGCGATGGGGTGGACACCAGCCTGCCCAACAACGCCGATGCCGGCGATGAGGCCATCAAGGTGATGGACCCTGACGGCACGACCTACTGGTTCGGGTTCGGCTGGGGCAGCAACTCGGTGCTGACCGTCCCGGTCTACGGCGACGACGCCGGCGAGCCGTGCTACGACGCCACCGACATCCACAAGTCCTCGTGTCGTCAGGGCTGGCGGTTCGGGCTGGACAAGGTCGTGGACCGCAAGGGCAACATCACGTTGTTCGACTACGCGCGGGTGCAGAACTACTACGCCGGGTTCAACCAGAGCGGCACGAGCGGTCGTACCGCCTATGACCGCGACGGCTACGTGACCTCGATCCGGTACGGCTTCAACCGCGGCATCGGCGTCAGCCCGAGCTCGGCGGATGCCTACACCAAGGTCAACCTCAACGTCCGGGTCCGCTGTGTCGATGCGTTGACGAACCCCGACGAGGGCTGCACTGGCTCCAAGAGCGCGGCGTTCGACCCCTCGGGGTGGCCCGATGTGCCGACCGATGAGATCTGCACCTCCTCGCAGACGACGTGCAGCAACTTCTCGCCGACATTCTTCTCCACCGCCCGCTATGACTCGATCAGCACTCAGCGGGTCAACGGCGCGTCGATCTACAACGTCGACAAGTACCAGTTCACGTTCGCGATGCCGACTGACCCCGACAATCCCAACGACCGGGTCTGCTGCACGGATAGGTGACATCTGATCTGCGTCGATGTGTGTCGGCGCTG
>NZ_JBUZJI010000002.1:0-69770 GCF_055282735.1 Nocardioides sp. B129/18
CAGCAGGGCGTCGGCGCGGCCGTGCTGGGCGCGGGCGCGCTCCTCGGCGGTGCGCAGGGCGAGCCGGGCGTCCATCTCCTCCTGGCGCGCGGCGCGGGCGGCCTCGACGAGGCGCTCGCGGTCGTCGGTGGCGGGCTCGTCGGCGTCGGGGTCGACCTCGGCGGCGGCCAGGCGGGCCTCGAGCTCGGCGAGCCCGGCGACGTCGGCCTCGCGAGCGACCTCGGCCTTCTCGATGGCCTGGGCCATCCGCTCGGCCTCGCCGCGGGCGGCGCGCACCTGGGCGCCGTGCTGGCCGAGCTCCTCGGCGACGGCGGCGAGGGTGGCGTCGGACTCGTGCAGGCGGGCCAGGGCGACGTCGACCCGCTTGAGGGCCTCGAGCCGCTCGGCCTCGAGGCCGGAGAGCTCGAAGCCGAGGCGCTCGCCGTCGGCGACGACCTCGGCCAGCCGCGTGGTGGCCTCGTCGACGGCCGCCTGGATCTCCAGCAGCGAGGGGGCCGAGGACGAGCCGCCGAAGGCCCGGTGGACGCCGAGCACGTCGCCGTCGCGGGTGACGGCCACGACCTCGGGGCTGGCGGCGACGAGCGCGCGGGCTGCGGCGAGGTCGTCGACGACGGCGGTGCGGGCGAGGAGGCGGGCGAGGGCGGGCCGCACGGCGTCGGGGGCCTCGACGGCCTCGATCGCCCACGTGGCGCCGGCGGGCAGGGCTCCCCAGGCGGACGGGCCGTCGGCGGCGGGGGCGCCGCCCAGGACGAGGCCGGCCCGGCCGAGGTCCTCGGTCTTGAGGTGCTCGAGCGCACCGACGGCGGCACCGGGGTCGGCGACGACGACGGCGTCGGCCGCGGCACCGAGCGCGCCGGCGACGGCGGCCTCGAACCCGGCGCGGACGGTGAGGAGCGCGGCGACGGAGCCCAGCACGCCGTCGAGGCGGTCGGTGGCGGCCAGCAGGGCGCCGGCGCCGTCCTTGCGGGACAGGCCCAGCTCGAGGGCGTCCTTGCGGGCGGCCAGCGCGGTGCGGTCGCGGTCGGACTGCTGGGCGGCGGCGCGCACGGCGGCCAGCCGCTCCTCGACGTCCTCGAGCGCGAGGCTGGCGGCCTCGTGCTCGGCGTCGAGCCCCTCCTCGCCGGCATCGAGGCCGGCGATGCGGGTCTCGAGGGCGGTGAAGTCGCGCTGGGCGCGCTCGGCGCGGGCCAGCGCCTCCTCCCGGGCGGCGGAGAGCCGGCCGATCTCGTCGGCGGCGGCCGCGGCCCGCGAGCGGACGGTGTTGACCTGCCCGTGCAGCCGGGCCAGGCCCTCGCGACGGTCGGCGGCGGCACGCTGCAGGGCGGCGACACGACGGTCCTCGGCGCTGGCGGCGTCCTCGGCGTCCTTGCGGACGGCGACGGCGGCGTCGAGGGCGACGCGGGCGGTGGCGACCTCGGCGTCGGTGCGGGCCTCGGCCTCGCGGGCCTGCGCGGCCTGGGCCTCGAGCTCCTCGGGGTCGCGGCCCCGCGAGCCCTCGGACTCCCCCGCCCCGGCGGCGTTGCGCAGCCGCTCGGAGGCCAGGGACGCCGTGCCGCGCAGCCGCTCGCGCAGCCCCGACAGCGCGAACCAGGTGTCCTGGGCGGCGGCCAGCGCGGGCAGCGACTCGCGCAGCGACGCCTCGAGCTCGGCCTCGACGCGGCGGGCCTCGGCCAGCGCGGTCTCGACCTCCTCGCGGCGGGCCAGCAGCATCGACTCGTCGGCCAGCTCCTGCTCCAGCGAGGCGGAGGCGGTGACGAGGTCGTCGGCGAGCAGGCGGGCCTTGGCGTCGCGCACGTCGGCCTGCACGGTGGCGGCCCGGCGGGCGACCTCGGCCTGGCGGCCCAGCGGCTTGAGCTGGCGGCGGATCTCGGTGATGAGGTCGCCGAGGCGGTTGAGGTTGCCCTCGGTGGCGTCGAGCTTGCGGAGCGCCTTCTCCTTGCGCTTGCGGTGCTTGAGGACGCCGGCGGCCTCCTCGATGAAGCCGCGGCGGTCCTCGGGGGTCGCGTGGAGGATGGTGTCGAGCTGGCCCTGGCCGACGATGACGTGCATCTCGCGGCCGATGCCGGAGTCGGAGAGCAGCTCCTGGACGTCGAGCAGCCGGCAGGAGGTGCCGTTGATGGCGTACTCCGAGCCGCCGCTGCGGAACATGGTGCGGCTGATCGTGACCTCGGCGTACTCGATCGGCAGCGCGCCGTCGGAGTTGTCGATGGTGAGCACGACCTCGGCGCGGCCCAGCGGCGGGCGGCCGCTGGTGCCGGCGAAGATGACGTCCTCCATCTTGCCGCCGCGCAGCGACTTCGCGCCCTGCTCGCCCATGACCCAGGCGAGGGCGTCGACCACGTTGGACTTGCCCGAGCCGTTCGGCCCGACGATGCAGGTGATGCCGGGCTCGAGCTGAAGGGTGGTCGAGGACGCGAAGGACTTGAACCCCTTGAGGGTCAGGCTCTTCAGGTACATCGTCGACGCCTCCGCGTGCTGGTCCCTCGCGCGGGACGACCCCGCTCGGCGCGGTGAGCCTACTCGCCCGCGGGCTCGTCGCGATCGAGGTGACGCAGCTGAGGCCACCACACCGCGACGAACACCGCGGAGCCGGCGAAGGCGAACCAGAACGGCGCGGTGAGGCCGTGCCACTGGGCCAGCAGCCCGCCGACCCCCGAGCCGATGACCAGGCCGCCGTAGATGCAGATCAGGTAGACGGCGCTGACGCGACCCTGCAGCGACGTGGGCACCAGCCGCTGGCGCACCGTCGTGGACGTCGTGGCCCAGACGAAGGCGTGCGCGCCGAAGACGAACAGCACGGGCAGCGCGACGAAGGGGCTGGAGGTCCAGGCGAGCACGAGGTGGGTGAGCGTCTCGATGATCAGGCCGATGCGCATGATCGCGCCGAGGGTCAGCCGGGCGGTGAGCCAGCCGTAGGCGGCGGTGCCGGCCACGCCGCCGAGCGCCTGCACGGTGGTGACCAGGCCGAAGCCGATGCTGCCCAGCCCGAGCCGGTCGCGGGTGTAGAGCACCAGCACCGACCAGGCGGCGCCGAAGGTGAGGTTGAAGATGAGGATGGTGAGCGCCAGCGTGCGCACCGGTGGGTTGCCGGCCAGCCAGCGAAAGCCCTCGGCGATCTCGGCGCGCAGCCCCCGCGAGGGCTCGGGCTCGTGCGCTCCCGCGCCGACCCGGGCGACGAGCGAGACCGCCGCCGCGATCAGCACGGCCTGGGCCAGGGCGGGCACGAAGGCGCTGAGGCCGAAGAGGATCGCACCCAGCGGCGGGCCGGCCAGCTGGTTGAGCACGATGAAGCCGACCTGGAGCCGCGAGTTCGCGACCGCGAGGTCGTCGCGGTGGACGACCATCGGCAGGAGCGCGCTGCTCGCGGTGTCCGCGCACACCTCGGCGCTGGCCAGCAGGAACAGCGCCACCAGCACGATCCACACCGACACCGCGCCGCCGAGGATCGTCACCGCCAGCAGCGTCAGGACGCCCACGCGCAGCAGGTCGACCACGACGACGATGCGGCGCCGGTCGAAGCGGTCGGCGACCGTGCCGGCCACCAGCGCCAGCAGCAGCGGGGCCAGCCACTGCACGGTGGCGGCCAGCGCGACCAGGCCGGCGTCGCTGGTCTGCTGGGCGACGAGCAGAGGTCCGGCGGCGAGGCCGATGCCGTCGCCGATCTGGGAGACCCAGCTGGAGCCGAGGAGCCGGCGGAAGTCGGGCCCGAGGCGCGCGGGAGCCGGCGTCCAGATCCGCGTGGAGGTCACGAGGACGTGACCCTAGGTGATGCTCCGGGGCGGAGCCACCGGGTTTCCGATCGGCCGGGAGGCCGACGGGCTCAGGCGGGCTGCATCTCCTGCAGCGGCGCGTCGAGCAGCTCGGCGGCACGAGTGGCCACCAGGGAGTCGTTCTCCTCGGACAGACGGAGCACGAGGGCCTCGAGCTCGCGCACGCGGGTGCGGAGTCGGGCGTTCTCGATCGCGAGACGCGGGTCCCGCAGGTCGCTGTTCAGGTGGCCGATCAGCGCCTTGGCCATGGGTGAGCCTCCGGGTGGATGGGTGAGCCCACACGGTCTGGCGGGCCGTCTTCAAGAGTCCCACCGAGACCCCGGCCGGTCAATTCGTGCGAGGGCCTCGCACCGCGCTCGTGCGCCGCGCCCGGGGCGGCGGCTGACAGGTGGGGCAGAAGTGGCTCGAGCGGTTCATGAACGCCACCCGGCGGATCGGCGTGCCGCACCTCTCGCAGGGCCGGTCCTGCTGGCCGTAGGCGTGCAGCGAGCGGTCGAAGTAGCCGGACTGGCCGTTGACGTTGACGTAGAGCGCGTCGAAGGAGGTGCCGCCCTGCGCGAGGGCGTCGACCATGACGTCGCGGACGTGGCCGAGCAGCTCGAACACCTGGGCGCGCGAGAGCCGGTCGCCCGGGCGCTCGCCGTGGATGCGGGCGCGCCAGAGGGCCTCGTCGGCGTAGATGTTGCCGACGCCGGAGACGAGGGTCTGGTCCAGCAGCTGGCGCTTGATCGCCGAGGCGCGGTGCCGGATGCGGGCGGTGACGGCGACGGCGTCGAAGGCGGGGTCGAGGGGGTCGAGCGCGATGTGGGCGACCTCGGCGGGCAACGCGGCACCGCCCGGCGAGACGCTGAGCCCGCCGAACATCCGCTGGTCGACGAAGCGCAGCTCGCGACCCCCCGCGGCGCCGTCGAGGCGCAGCCGCACGCGCAGATGACGCTCCGGCGGGGCGTCGGGCGGCTGCACCAGCAGCTGGCCGCTCATGCCGAGGTGGGCCAGCAGGGCGGCGCCGTCGTCGAGGGGCAGCCAGAGGTACTTGCCGCGGCGCGAGGCGCCGGTGAGGGTGCGGCCGACCAGGGCCGCGGCGAAGGCCGAGGCGCCGCCGGGCTCGCGGCGGATCGGGCGCTCGTGGAGCACCTCGACCCCGCGGATGCGCGCACCGAGGACGTGACGCTCGAGGCCGGCGCGGACGACCTCGACCTCGGGGAGCTCGGGCACGGAGCCGGCCTCAGGCGGTCTCGGCGGTGCCGGGCGCGCCGGCGTCGCCGGAGCCCTCCGTGCCGAGCGCGACGGCCGCGGCGATCTCGCCGTAGGCGGTCTCGGCGGCGGCCTGCTCGGCCTCCTTCTTCGACCGGCCGGTGCCGTTGCCGTAGAGGGAGTCCCCCACGCGCACCTGGGCGGTGAAGGTCTTCTGGTGGTCGGGGCCGGCGTCCTCGATGACGTACTCCGGCACGCCGAGGGAGTGCGCGGCGGCGAGCTCCTGCAGCGAGGTCTTCCAGTCCAGCCCGGCCCCCATCGCCGACGCCGCCTCGATGAGAGGGTCGAAGAGCCGGTGGACGACCGGCGCGGAGACCTCGAAGCCGCCGCTGAGGTGGATGGCCCCGATGACCGCCTCGACGGTGTCGGAGACGATCGAGGCCTTCTCACGTCCGCCCGTGGACTCCTCGCCCCGGCCGAGCTTGACGTGCTCGCCCAGCCCGATCGCGCGGCCGACCTCCGCCAGCGCGCGGGCGTTGACGACCGCGGCCCGCAGCTTGGCCAGCCGACCCTCGGAGAGATCGGGGTGGGTGCGGTAGAGCGTCTCGGTGACGACGACGCCCAGCACCGAGTCGCCCAGGAACTCCAGGCGCTCGTTGGTGGGCAGTCCGCCGTTCTCGTAGGCGTACGAGCGGTGCGTGAGGGCGCGGTCCAGCAGCTCGGGGTCCAGGATCGGATCCCCGAGCGCTGCGCGCAAGGCGTCGTACTGAGTCAGGGCGCTGATGCGGCCGGGCTCAGAGGACCTGACGGCGGCTGGCACGCGCGCCGTACTGGCCGCACTCGCCGCACGCGCGGTGCGGAAGGTGCTGGGCACCGCAGGCGGGGTTCGCGCAGGTCACCAGGGTCGGCACGGTGGCCTTCCACGCCGAACGGCGGTGACGGGTGTTGCTGCGCGACATCTTCCGCTTCGGGACTGCCACTGTTCTCTCCTCTGCCTGGGCCGGCGTCGTGCCGGCGCTCGGGTGCTGCTGGCGGGTCCGTTCCTCGGATCCGCCGGATGGTCGGGGTGGGCCGGGGCCCTAGGACGACGAGCCGGTGGGCTGGTCGTCGGTCTGCGCGAGGGCGGTCAGACCGGCCCAGCGCGGGTCGATCGGTGCCTCGTGGCTGTGCTCGGGGTCCTCGACCAGGCGTGCCCCGCACTCGGGGCAGAGGCCAGGACAGTCGTCCTCGCACATGGGCTGGAACGGCAGTGCGAGCACCACCGCGTCCCGCAGCAGGGGCTCGAGGTCGAGCAGGTCGTCCTCGAGCGTGCTGACGTCGTCGTCCTCCTCGTCGGAGAGCCGCTGGTCGGGATAGACGTAGAGCTCCTGGAGATCGACCTCGACGTCGTCGGAGATCGGCTCCAGGCACCGCACGCACTCGCCCTCGAGGCCGGCTCGCGCCGTCCCCGTGACCAGGACCCCCTCCATGACCGCCTCGAGCCTCAGGTCGAGGTCGACCTGGGAGCCTTCGGGGACACGGAGGACTTCGATGCCCAGATCCGCCGGCGCCGGGACCTGACGTGACACCTGACGCATGGACCCCGGGCGGCGGCCGAGCTCGCGGGTGTCGAGCACGAGCGGCGCTCTCGGGTCCAGGCTGGTCAGGGGATCACTTCCGGTTCCGGTGCACGACGAATCGTCGAGAAGGGTAACGCCCGGGCTGTTGACCGGGCAAAACGCACCCTCCCCCTCACGGCCGCCCGGCTCGGTCGCGCCGCTCGGCCAGCCGCGCCTGCAGCCGCGCGTGGACGAGGGGCGGCAGGAACGCGGAGACGTCGCCCCCGAAGGAGGCGACCTCCTTGACGAGGCTGGAGGACACGAACGACAGCTCGGGGCTCGTGGGCAGGAAGACGGTGTCGACGCCGGTGAGGTGCCGGTTCATGTGCGCCATCTGCTGCTCGTACGCGTAGTCGCCCCCGCCGCGCAGCCCCTTGGCGATCGTCTGGACGTCGTGGGCGGCGCAGAACTCCGTGACCAGGCCGGTGAAGCCCTCCACGCGGACGCCGGGCAGGTCGGCAGTGGCCTCGCGCAGCATCTCCAGGCGCTCCTCGGGCTCGAAGAGCCGCGACTTGGAGACGTTGACGCCCACGGCCACGATCACCTCGTCGAAGAGCCGCGCGGCGCGGGCGATGACGTCGAGATGGCCGAGGTGGACGGGATCGAAGGATCCGGGGCAGACGGCGCGCACTCAGGTCTCCTGGGTCGGGGATGGCGGGGTGTGGGCCAGCCACAGGGTGGTCTCACCGTACGCGCGGCGCTCGACGTCGACGAGGCCCGGCGGCCAGGTGGGCTCGGGACTGCGGGAGGAGCGCTCGACGACGACGAGCGCGTCGGGCGTCAGCCAGCCGTGGTCGAGCAGCAGCGCGAGGTCGGCGGCCAGCGCCTCCTCGGCGAGCGGGTAGGGCGGGTCGGAGAGCACGAGGTCGCAGGGGCGCTCGGGCCCCCGGGCGAGCACCGTGGGCACCGAGCCGGTGACGACGCGAGCGGCTCCCCCGGCGTCGAGGGCGCGGACGTTGGCGGCGATGACGCCGGCGGTGCGGCGGTCGGACTCCACGAGGGTGACCCGGCGTGCGCCCCGCGACCACGCCTCGAGCCCGAGCGCGCCGGAGCCGGCGTAGAGGTCGAGCACCTCCAGATCGGCGAGCGAGCCGGCCCAGGTGGTGATCGCGGAGAACAGCGCCTCGCGGACGCGGTCGGTGGTGGGCCGGGTGTCACGGCCCGCGGGGGTCTGCAGGCGCCGGCCGCCGGCCGTGCCCGCGATGATGCGGGTCATCCCTTCTCCATGTACTCCGAGGCGACGTCGGCCTCGAGCTCGGCGACGGCGCGCGCCAGCAGCGGCGCGGAGGCCAGCGCGGGGTCGGCGTCGAGGAGCCGCTCGGCCACCTCGCGGGCGGCCACGATGGTCCTCTCGTCGCGCAGCACCCGCAGGTTCTGCAGGCTCGAGCGCCAGCCCGACTGCGAGCGGCCCAGGACGTCGCCCTCGCGGCGCATCTCGAGGTCGACGCGACTGAGCTCGAAGCCGTCGGTGGTGGACGCGACGGCGTCGAGCCGCTCGCGGGCGTCGCTGCCGGCCTCGGCCCGGGTGACCAGCAGGCACAGGCCGGGCAGGCCGCCGCGGCCGACGCGGCCGCGCAGCTGGTGGAGCTGGGAGATGCCGAAGCGGTCGGCGTCGAGCAGGACCATCATGGTGGCGTTGGCGACGTCGACGCCGACCTCGATGACGGTGGTGGAGATCAGGACGTCGATCTCGCCGGCGGCGAAGTCGCGCATGGTGCGCTCCTTCTCCTCGGGAGGCAGACGACCGTGCAGCGCGGCCACCCGCAGACCCGCGAGCGGACCCTCGGCGACCTCGGCGAGGACCTCCTCCACGGCGTGCAGCGGCGCCGGCGCGGGCTTGGCGTCCTTGCCGCCCTTGCCGCCCGAGCCGCCCGAGCCGCCCTTGCCGCCGGAGCCGCTCGATGCCTCGGGCGCCCCGAGCAGGACGTCGTCGAGCTCGCCCTGCTCGGCGACGTCGCCGGAGATGCGGGGGCACACGACGTAGGCCTGGTGACCCTTCTCGACCTCCTCGCGCACTCGCTCCCAGACCCGCGGGAACCAGTGCGGGGCGTCGGCCAGCGGCACCACGGTGCTCTGGATCGGCGCACGGCCGGCCGGCAGCTCGCTGAGCGTGGAGACCTCGAGGTCGCCGAAGACGGTCATGGCGACGGTGCGCGGGATCGGCGTGGCGGTCATGACGAGCACGTGCGGCGGGGTGCCGCCGGACTTCTCGGTGAGCGCCGAGCGCTGCTCGACGCCGAAGCGGTGCTGCTCGTCGACGACGACCAGGCCGAGGTCGGCGAACTGCACCTTCTGCTCCAGCAGGGCGTGGGTGCCGATGACGATGCCTGCCTCGCCGGAGGCCAGGCGCGACATCGGCGCCGTGCGCTGGCCCTTGGTCATCGAGCCGGTGAGCAGCTCGACGCCGGTGGCCTCCGCGGCCCCGCCGAGCATCCCGCCCGCGGCGAGGTCGCCGAGCATCGCGGTGATGGAGCGGTGATGCTGCTGGGCGAGCACCTCGGTGGGCGCCAGCAGCGCCGCCTGGCCGCCGGAGTCGACGACGTGGAGCATCGCCCGCAGCGCGACGAGGGTCTTGCCCGAGCCGACCTCGCCCTGCAGCAGCCGGTTCATCGGCCGGGAGCGCGCGAGGTCGGCCTCGATCGTGGCGCCGACCTCGCGCTGGCCGGCGGTGAGCTCGAAGGGCAGACGGGCGTCGAA
Source organism: Nocardioides sp. B129/18 (assembly GCF_055282735.1). Taxonomy (NCBI): domain Bacteria; kingdom Bacillati; phylum Actinomycetota; class Actinomycetes; order Propionibacteriales; family Nocardioidaceae; genus Nocardioides; species Nocardioides sp. B129/18. Next base: position 9,260 of record NZ_JBUZJI010000002.1, read on the forward strand.
GGCGGCCAGCAGCCCGCCCTGGCCGCCGGTGCGGGCCTGCGCGCCCGCCTCGGCGTGGAGCCGGCGTCGCCGCGCCAGCACGAGCTGGGTGATCAGCGCCTCCTCGAAGCGGAAGCGCTGGTGGCCGCGGGTGATGTCGCCGTGGGAGCGCGGCAGGTGCACCAGGCGCAGGGCCGTGACGAGGTCGGCGAGGTCGCGCTCGTGGCGCAGCGACTCCGGCAGGACGTCGGGGACGTCGTCGAGCACGGTGAGCGCGAACGCGATGGCGCGCTGGAGGTCCCAGGACTCGACGCCGGCGGTGAGCGGGTAGATCGGGTAGAGGTCGCCCATGGCGTCGAGCGCGAGCTGGGCGGCGTCCTCCTCCTCGGAGCCGAACAGGACGATCTGCGGGTTGGTGAGGGTCCAGTCGTTGCGGAACCGGCCGACCTTGCCCTGGAAGATGCCGCGCCGCCCCACGGGCATGCGCTTCTTGTGCCACTCGGCCATGTGGTGCTGCTTGGCGAAGAACGACATCTGCAGGCGCAGGCCGTTGGTGCCGACGACGGCGTCGAGGCGGAAGGCCGTGCGGCCGGTGCGGCGGTCGACGTAGGTGCGGATCTCGGAGGTGAGGATCTGCCCGACGACGATGATGGGGTCGCCCTCGGCGACGTCGGTGACCTCGGAGAGCTCGCCGGTCTTGAGGTAGCGCCGGGGGAAGTGGCGCAGGAGGTCGCCGACGGTCTCCAGCCCGAGCTTCTTGATGATCTTCTCGCGCTTCTCCCGCTGGGTCTTGCCCTGCGCGTCCCCGAGCACCGTCTCGATCGGGGAGTCCAGGCCGATCACTCGACCGAGACCAGGAGCGGGTAGCGCTCCTGGCCACCGTCGTACACGACGACGTCGACGAACGGATGCTCGCGCTCGAGCCACGCGGCGCAGCGCTCGGCGAGATCGGGCGCCTCGAGGCCCGCGACGAGCGTGACGAGCTCGCCGCCGCCGGCCAGCAGGCGGGCGAGCACCTCGCGGGCGACGTCCTCGACCTCGGGGCCGACCACGGCGAAGTCGCCGGCGATGATGCCGAGCGCGTCGCCGGCCTCGCAGGGCCCGGCCATGGTCATGGCCGCGCGGGCGGCGCGGGTGACGCCGCCGTGGCGGACGTGGCGGGAGGTGGCGGTCATCTCGAGCACGTCGGCGTCGAAGGCGCGGCCGGGCTCGTGCACCGCCAGCGCCGCGAGCCCCTGCACCTGGGCGCGGGTGGGGATGACGGCGACGGTGAGGCCGTGGTCGTGGGTGGCGGTGCCGGCGGCCAGCTGGGCGACGCGCACGGAGTCGGCGTCGTTGGGCAGCACGACGACCTCGCTGGCGCCGCAGGAGGTGATGGCCTCGAGCACCTCGCCGGCCGAGGGACGGCGTCCGGGCGAGGTCTCGACCACGACGGCGCCGGCCTGCTCGAAGACCGCGCGCAGGCCCGGGCCCGCGGCCACGGCGACGACCCGCCGGCCCTCGCGGACCCGCACCGGGGCCGGCTGCTCGCCGCGCGGGTCGCCGGCCTGGTCGGCGAAGTGGGTGACGCGGATGCGGTGCGGACGCCCGGCCTCGATGCCGGCCTCGATGGCCGCGCCGACGTCGTCGACGTGCACGTGGACGTTCCAGAGGGTCTCGTCGCCGACGACGACCAGGGAGTCGCCGAGCCCGGCCAGCCGCGCACGCAGCGGCCCGATGCGCTCGGCGGGGGCGTCGAGGAGGTACATGACCTCGTAGGCGGGGCCGTCGGCGGTGAGGTCGCCGACCGGCAGCTGCGGCACCGGGATGGAGCGGCTGCCCAGGGGCGCCGGCACGGCCACCGGACGGCGTCCGGTCATGGCGGTCTCGGCGGCGTCGAGGATGACGCAGAAGCCGCGCCCGCCGGCGTCGACGACCCCCGCCAGGCGCAGGGTCTCGAGCTGCTCGGGGGTGCGGGCCAGGGCCTCGCGAGCCGCCTGGGCGGCCGCGGTGAAGACGTCGCGCCCCCGGGAGCCGGGCTCCTCGGCGGCGGCGACGGCCGCATGGGCCGCCTCGCGGGCGACGGTGAGCATCGTGCCCTCGACGGGCGTGCCGACCGCGGCGTGGCTGGCCTCGCTGGCCCGCAGCAGGGAGTCGGCGAGGACGACGGCGTTGCGCTCCTCGGGCGTGGCGTCGGCCAGCCGGCTGCACACGGCGCGGAGCATCTCGCTGACGATGACCCCGCTGTTGCCGCGGGCGCCGAGCAGCGCCCCGCGCGAGAGCGCGGCGAGCACCGCGGCGAGGTGCTCGGGGGCGTCGGCCGGGACGTCGTCGTCGGCCAGGCGGGCCCGCTCGCGGCGCAGGGCGTCGCGGGCCGCGCTGACGGTGAAGTACATGTTGGTGCCGGTGTCGCCGTCGGGCACCGGGTAGACGTTGAGGGCGTCGATCTCCTCGCGCGCCTGCTCGAGCGCGTCGGTGGCGATGTCGACGAACCGGCACACGACGCCCACCTGGACGCCGCGGACGTCCTCGGGTGCCTTCACCGCCACTCCCCCGTCCACTCGTGCCGACCTGCTGCGCGCGAGACTAGGCCATGACACCGACGGTCCCGGCCCCGCGTGCCCGACGATTCGCCCTGGTCCGGCGGAGCGGATATCCTCGTCCGGTTGCCCCGCCACCTCCGGGCCCCGGCCCGTGAGCCGGAGGCGGGCCGACATGACCATTCTTTCCTCATCACTCAGGAGTTCACGGTGGCTGCCGTCTGCGACATCTGCGCCAAGAAGCCGGGCTTCGGCAACAACCGACCCTGGTCGCGCAAGATCACGAAGCGTCGCTTCAACCCCAACATCCAGCGCGTCCGCGCCACGGTCAACGGCACGCCCAAGCGCCTCAACGTGTGCACCGGCTGCCTCAAGGCCGGCAAGGTCACCCGCTGACCCCTTGAACCACCCGCGACGGGCCGTCTCCTGAGGGAGGCGGCCTGTCGTGCTTTCCAGGGTTGTTCGTGGCGCGCCTGCCGGTGCGGGCCTGCTCGTCGTCGGCGGCCTCCTGGTCCGCTTCGTCCTGTGACAGGCGCAGCTGGGCGGATGCGGGTTCGGGACCTGACACCCGTCGGCTCACCGGATCTCGACAGGCTCGATCACCGTCAGATTCCGGTGGTCGCGCTGGCTCCGGTGGTCGAGCCTGTCGAGACCCCAGCCCGTGACCGACACCCGGTCCCGGGCTGAAGGTGCGTCCTCACGGCGCGAGCGACCTCAGAAGTGCGTCCACCCGGTGGGGCCCTCGAAGGGCGCGCCGTCGACGGTGACGCCGGAGCCCGCGCGCACCTCGCCGATCGCCTGCCAGCCCTCGGGGAGGGCGACGTCGGGCGGGAAGGTCGCGAGGAGCGGATGGTCGTCGCCGCCGGTGAGCACGAAGGAGATCGGCTCGGCGCCGAGCGCTGCGCCGACCGCGTGGAGGGGCTCGGCGACCTCGAGGGAGTCGCTGCGCACGTCGATGGCCACGCCGGAGGCCTCGGCGAGGTGGCCGGCCTCGGCGAGGAGGCCGTCGGAGACGTCGATCATCGAGCTCGCGCCGGCCTCGGCCGCCTGCGCTCCGGCCTCGTACGGAGGCTCCGGGCGACGGTAGGCCTCGACGAGCACGCGCGGGGAGCGGAAGCCGCGGCCCAGCACGGCCAGGCCGCCGGCGGCCCAGCCCTGGCGGCCGCAGAGCGCGAGGACGTCGCCGGGGCGGGCGCCGTCGCGCAGCACGGGGGCGACGGTGCAGGCGCCGATGACGGTGACGGCGATGACGACCTCGTCGGCGCGGGTGACGTCGCCGCCGACCACGCTGGCGCCGACCTTCGCGCACTCCTCGGCGAAGCCGGTGGCGAAGTCCAGGGCCCACTGGGCGGGGAGGTCGGCGGGGGCGGCCAGGCCGACGGTGAGGGAGTGGGCGCGGCCGCCCATCGCGTTGAGGTCGGAGAGGTTCTGGGCGGCGGCGCGACGGCCCACGTCGGCGGCGTCGGCCCACTCGCGCCGGAAGTGCCGCCCCTCGACCATCAGGTCGGTGGAGACGACGACGTGGCCCTGCCGGATCCGGAGCACGGCGGCGTCGTCGCCGGGCCCGACGATCACGTGCTCGCCCTGGGCGAAGATCTCGGTGAGCGCGGCGATCAGGCCGAACTCCCCCGCCTCGGCGAGGGTGGCGGTGCGCAGGTCGGGACGGGCGGCCGGCTCGGGCGTCGACATGCCCCCATCCCATCACCCCTGACCGGTCCGGACGTGCCGGGTCCGGCACCGCCGCCCGAGTAACGGTCCCCGGCGCTCCCGCGCTAGGTTGACCTGCGGACTCCCACCCCGGGGTCCGCACCGCGATCCCACCAACGATCCAGCAACGCCGCTGTAGAGGGAGAACCCGATGGTCGTCCAGGCCTACATCCTCATCCAGACCGACGTCGGCAAGGCCGCCGAGGTCGCTGCCGCCATCGCGCAGGTCAAGGGCGTCACCCTCGCCGAGGACGTCACCGGCCCCTACGACGTCATCGTGCGCGCCGAGGCCCGCAACGTCGACGAGCTCGGCAAGCTGGTGGTCGCCAAGGTGCAGACCCTCGACGGCATCACCCGCACCCTGACCTGCCCGGTCGTCCACATCTGAGACCAGCAGATCGGTGAGCACCACCGCGTCCCGACGCCCCGCGCCGCTCCGGCTGCGGGGCGTCGTCGCGCTCGCGGTGACCGCACCGCTGCTCTGCGCCGCGCTGTCGGGCTGCAGCGCCGGGGCGGTCGACGTCGACTCCCCCACGCTCTCGGACTCCGACGCCCGCGCCTGCACCGCCCTGCTCGACGCCCTGCCCGAGAAGATCGCCGGGCTCTCCTCCCGCGACATCTCCCCCGACGACGCCCCCGCGCGCGCCTGGGGCGACCAGGGCCTGGTGCTGACCTGCGGCGCGCCCCAGCCGGCGGACTTCAACCAGGTCTCCGGCTGCGACGAGATCCGCGGCGTCGGCTGGTACTTCCCGCCCGCCGAGTACGCCGACCCGACCACGACCCTCACCGCCACCGCCGTGGGATACCGCCCCCGGGTCAGCCTGACGGTGCCGGCCGACTACCGCGGCAACGTCTCCCTCGACGCGCTCTCCACCCTCGCGGACCCCGTGCGCAAGCACCTCCAGCTGGTCAAGCCCTGCCGCTGAGATCCGGCCGACGACCGCACGCCGGAGGGCGTCACGGAGCGGTCATCGGCGTGTGGGACGCTGACCCCATGAGCGCGAGCACCCCCGCCACCCCCGAGCTGCGCGGCCCCGTCGCCGTCATCGCCGGAGGGCTCAGCCACGAACGCGACGTCTCCCTGGCCTCGGGCCGCAACCTCGTCCGCGAGCTGCGCTCGGTCGGCGTCGAGGCCCACGCCTACGACTTCGACCGCGCCCTGATGAGCGCGCTCGAGCGCGACAAGGTCGTCGCGGCCGTGCCCGCGCTGCACGGCCAGTTCGGCGAGGACGGCGAGATCCAGACGCTCCTCGAGCTGCTCGGCCTGCCGTTCGTCGGCTCCTCCAGCAACGCCTGCCGCGTCGCCTTCGACAAGGGCACGGCCCGTGAGCTCCTGCGGCGCGCCGGCATCCCGGTGCCCGAGAGCGTCGGCCTGTCCGCCCAGACCTTCCGCGACGTCGGCGCGGCCGCGCTCATGGAGCACGTCATGGAGCGCCTCGGCACCCGCGTCGTCGTCAAGCCCACCCGCTGCGGCTCCGCGCTCGGCGTCACCGGCGTCGACGGCCTCTCCGCGCTGCCCTCGGCGCTCGTCGGCTGCTACGCCTACGGCGAGGACGCCCTCATCGAGCGCTACCACGACGGCGTCGACGTCTCGGTCGTCGTGGTCGAGGACGCCGACGGCCCGCGCGCGCTCGCGCCGGTGGAGGTGGCCTACGAGAAGGGCCACGAGTTCGACTTCTCCGCCCGCTACACCGCGGAGTTCGTCTCGCTGAACGGCCCGGCGCTCGACGCCTCGCTCATCGAGGAGCTCGGCCGCACCGCCGTCGAGGCCCACCGCGTGCTCGGCCTCTCCGACGTCTCCCGCTCGGACTTCATCGTCGGCCCCGACGGCTCGGCCGTGCTGCTCGAGACCGCCATCACCCCCGGCACCACCGAGACCTCGGTGATGCCGTTCGCGTGCACGCTCTCGGGCACCTCGCTCGGCGCCGTGGCCCGCGACCTCGTGCTGGGCGTCCTCGCCCGCTGAGCTCCCCGGCCGGGCCCGCGGTGCTGCTCAGCGCAGGCCGGTGGGCCGCTCGAGCGCGAGCTCGATGAGCTCGGAGACCAGCTCGGTGTAGGACAGGCCGGAGGCCTCCCAGAGCTTGGAGTACATCGAGATCGGGGTGAAGCCCGGCAACGTGTTGATCTCGTTGATCGTCACGTGGCCGTCCTCGGTGACGAACACGTCGACGCGCGAGAGCCCCTCGGCGCCGACCGCCTCGAACGCCGCGATCGCCATCGCCCGCACCCGCTCGGAGACCTCCTCGGGCAGGTCGGCGGGGGCGTCGGTGCGCGCATCGGAGTCGTGGACGTACTTGGCCTCGAAGTCGTAGAAGTCGGCGGCGTCGTGGTCGACGACGATCTCCCCGCACACCGAGGCACGCGGCTCGGCGCCGTGACGACCGCCGAGGATCGCGCACTCGATCTCGCGGCCCTCGAGTCCCTGCTCCACCAGGACCTTCGGATCGTGGTAGCGGGCCTCCTCGATCGCCTCGACCAGCCCGCCGGGGGTGTCGACGCGGGTGACGCCGAGCGAGGAGCCGGCGCGGGCGGGCTTCACGAACACGGGGAACTGCAGCTCGCTCTCGACGCGGGCCAGCGCCTCGTCGCGGCGGTGCTCCCACTCGCGCGGCGTGATGGTGACCCACGGACCCACGGGCAGGCCGTGCCCGGCGAGCACGATCTTCATGTAGTGCTTGTCCATGCCGACCGCCGAGGCGAGCACGCCGGCGCCGACGTACGGGACGTCGGCCAGCTCGAGGAGGCCCTGGATGGTGCCGTCCTCGCCGAAGGGGCCGTGCAGGAGCGGGAAGACGACGTCGACCTCGCCGAGGTCGCCGAGGGTGGCGATCGCGCTGCCGACCTCGTCGGTGACCTCGGGCAGCCGATCGCCCTGCAGCTCGAAGCGCGCGGTGTCGCCGCCGGTGAGGACCCACTGGCCCTGCCGCGTGATGCCGACCGGCAGCACCTCGAAGCGGTCGCGGTCGATCGCCTTCATGACGCCGGCCGCGGTGGCCGCCGAGATCGGGTGCTCCCCCGAGCGTCCACCGAAGAGCAGGGCGACGCGCACCTTGCGTCCCTCGGCTGGCGCGGTCACGGGCGGCTGCGTGGAGTCGGACACGGGGGTCGACGCTACAGAACGCTCGCAGCGACCTCGAACAGGCGCGCCCCGTTGGAGGCCTTGAACAGCACGGCGTCACCGGCGCCGAGGTGCTCGCGCGCCCAGGCCGTGGCGGCGTCGTTGTCGGGCAGCCAGACGTCGCCGTCGCGGCCGCCGGCTCCCTCGAGGATCGCGCGGGCGGCCTCGCCCACGCCGACGACCTGGGTGATCCCGGCGGCGACGGCGTGCCGGCCGATGCCGGCGTGCTCGGCGGCCGAGGTCTCGCCGAGCTCGAACATCGGGCCCAGCACCGCGACGGTGCGCACGACGTCGGCGTCGGCGCCGATCACGCCGAGGGCGTCGAGGGCGGCGCGCATGGAGTCGGGGTTGGCGTTGTAGGCGTCGTTGAGCACGATCAGGCCGTCGGGTCGCTCGTGCAGCTCCATGCGCCAGTGCGAGAGCTCCTGGACGCCGCTGAGCGCGGCGCCGATGCGCGGCAGGTCGACGCCGAGCGCCAGGGCGGCGGTGGCCGCGGCCGCGGCGTTGCGGGCCTGGTGGCCGCCGACGAGACCGAGGCGCACCGCGACCCGCTCGCCGCCCGTCACGAGGTCGAAGGACGGGCGTCCCAGCCGGTCGAGCACGACGTCCTCGACCGCGACGTCGGCGCCCGGGTCGCCGAAGGTGCGCACCGGCGCGGAGGTGCGCGAGGCCATCGCGGCGACGCGGTGGTCGTCGGCGTTGAGCACGGCGGTGCCGGTGGCCGGCAGGCACTCGACCAGCTCGCCCTTGCCCTGCGCGATCGCCTCGACCGAGCCGAACTCGCTCAGGTGCGCCTGGCCGACGTTGAGGACGACGCCGACGTCGGGGGTGATGAGGGAGGTGAGCTCGGCGATGTGGCCGATGCCGCGGGCGCCCATCTCGAGCACGAGGAAGCGGGTGTCGGCATCGGCGCGCAGCGCGGTGAGCGGCATGCCGAGCTCGTTGTTGAACGACCCGGCCGTGGCGACGGTGGGCGCGACGTCGGCGAGGATCGCCGCCAGGAGGTCCTTGGTGGAGGTCTTGCCCTGGGAGCCGGTGAGCCCGACGACGCGCAGCTCGCCCTCGGCGCGCAGACGGGCGACGACGTGGGAGGCCAGATGCTGCAGAGCCGCACGCGGATCGGCGACGACGACGGTGGGCAGCACGGTGGGCCGCGAGCCGAGCACCGCGACGGCGCCGTGCTCCGCGGCCTGGGCGGCGTGCTCGTGGCCGTCGACGCGCTCGCCGACGAACGCGGCGAACAGCGCGCCGGGCCGCGCCTCGCGCCCGTCGATCACGGCCGGGGCGCTGACGACGACCTCGCGCGCACCCGCGTCCGTGCCGACGACCTCGCCGCCGACGATCGCGGCGATCTCGGCGAGGGTCAGGGCGATCACGACGCGGTCTCCGACACGGTCTCCGACACGGTCTCCGGCAGGGTGAGCATGGCCAGAACCTAGTACCGGCGCCTGCCGGCGTCGTCAGGGGCCTCACTAGCCTGGGGCCATGGACTCCCGCAAGCCCGCGACCCTCGCCGTCCACGCCGGACGCCCGCCCCACGAGGCCGACCAGCCGCTCAACACCCCGCTGGTGCCGGCCTCGACCTTCGTCGGCGGCGGCGACCGCGAGTACGGGCGCTGGGGCAATCCCACCTGGCAGGCCTTCGAGGAGGCCCTCGGGGCGCTGGAGGGCGGCCGCGCGCTGTCGTTCTCCTCCGGCCTCGCCGCGGTGGCCACGGTGCTCGACCTCGTCGGGCAGGACGGCGTCGTCGTGGCGCCGCAGCACTCCTACAACGGCACGATCCTGCAGCTCGGCGACCTCGAGGCGCGCGGGCGCATCACCACGCGCCTGGTCGACGTCACCGACCCCGACGCGCTGGCCCGCGCCTGCGACGACGACGTCGCCCTGGTGTGGCTGGAGTCCCCCACCAACCCGGCCCTGGAGGTCATCGACCTCGAGGCGGCCGTGCGGGTGGCGCACGAGGCGGGCGCGTCGGTCGTCGTCGACAACACCTTCGCGACGCCGCTGCTGCAGCGGCCCCTCGACGTCGGCGCCGACATCGTCGTGCACTCGGTGACGAAGTACCTCGCCGGCCACAGCGACGTGCTCATGGGCGCGATCGTGGTGCGCGACGAGCAGCTGCACGGCGTCCTCAAGGGCCGCCGCGACCTCATCGGCGCCGTGCCCGGCACCCTCGAGGCGTTCCTGGCCACCCGCGGTCTGCGCACCCTGCACGTGCGGCTGGAGCGGGCGCAGGCCAACGCGATCACCCTCGTCGAGCGGCTGCGCGCGCACCCGGCCGTCGCCGAGGTGCGCCACCCGGGCTTCGGCGCGATCGTCTCGATCGTGCTCGAGGGCGGGCCGCTGGCCGCCGACCTGCTCACCCGCTCGACCTCCCTGTGGGTCTTCACCACCAGCCTCGGCGGCGTCGAGTCGACCTTCGAGCGGCGACGTCGCTGGGCCTCGGAGCCGCAGACCATCCCTGACGCGCTCGTGCGGCTCTCCGTGGGCATCGAGGACGTCGACGACCTCTGGGACGACCTGCGCACCGCCCTGGACGCGCTGCCACGCCCGTGAGCCCCGACGTTCCAGGGCTCGTCGCCGACGTCCGCGCGCTGCTGGACGCGACGCCGACGACGCGACGCTGCCTGCTCGGCGTCACCGGAGCGCCCGGGGCCGGGAAGACCACCCTCGTCGAGGAGCTGCTCGCCGCCCTGCGCGCCGACGGCGTCGGGGCCGCGCACGTGCCGATGGACGGCTTCCACCTCGCCGACGCCCAGCTCGAGCGCCTGGGCCGACGCGACCGCAAGGGCGCACCCGACACCTTCGATGCCGACGGGTACGCCGCGGTCCTGCGCCGCTGCCGCGACGAGCTCGATCGCGACGTCTACGTGCCCGGCTTCGAGCGCGACCTCGAGCAGCCGCTCGCCGCCGCGCTCGTCGTGCCCGCCGGAAGCCGGTTCGTGCTCACCGAGGGCAACTACCTGCTCCTCGACGGTCCCTGGACGCCCGTGACCGAGACCCTCGACGCCACCTGGCACCTGCGCGTCGACGACGACGTGCGCCGGCGGCGTCTCGTCGAGCGGCACGTCCGGTTCGGCAAGGCCCGCGCCGATGCCGAGGCGTGGGTGAGCGCCGTCGACGAGGCCAACGCCCGGCTGGTGGAGGCCGCCGCGCACCGCGCCGACCGCGTGGTCGACCGAGTGGATCAGGTGCGCTGAGGCGTCAGTCGGTCTCGGCCTTGGTGCTGCGCGCGAGGATCTCGTCCATCATCTGCTGCGCGGTGAGCCGCCCGCCGACGACGTCGTCGACGTACTGCGCGACGGGCGCGTCGACGCCGGACTGCTCGGCCAGCGCCCGCAGCGAGGAGCACGACTTCGCGCCCTCGGCGACCTGGCGCGTGGAGGCGTAGATCTCCTCGGTGGTCATGCCCTGGCCGAGCCGCTCGCCGAAGGAGCGGTTGCGCGAGAGCGGCGAGGAGCAGGTGGCGACGAGGTCGCCGAGGCCCGCGAGGCCCATGAGGGTCAGCGGGTTGGCGCCGAGGCTCATCGCCAGCCGCGCCGTCTCGGCCAGGCCGCGCGTGATGACCGACGCGGTGGTGTTGTCGCCGAAGCCCAGGCCCACGGCCATGCCGACGGCGAGGCCGACGACGTTCTTGTAGGCGCCGCCGAGCTCGCAGCCCAGGACGTCGACGCTGGTGTAGGGGCGGAAGGCCGGCGAGTGCACGCGCTCCTGCAGCATCCGCGCCACCGCCTCGTCCTCGCAGGCCACCACGGAGGCGGCCGGCTCGCGGCGCGCGATCTCCGGGGAGAGGTTCGGGCCGGAGATGACGGCGATGCGCTCGGGGCCGGCGCCGGTGACCTGGTGGATCACCTCGCTCATCCGGTTCAGCGTGCCGAGCTCGACGCCCTTCATCAGCGAGACGAGCACCGCGTCGGAGGCGATGTGCGGGGCCCACTCGGCGAGGTTCGCGCGCAGGGTCTGCGAGGGCGTCGCGAGCACGACGACGTCGGCGCCGTGCAGCGCCTTCTCGACGTCGTGGGTGGCCGAGATCCGCTCGGGCAGCTGGACGCCGGGCTGGTAGTCGGCGTTCTCCCGCTCGGAGTTGATCGCGTCGGCCACCTCCTGGCGGCGCGCCCAGATGGTGACGTCGTTGCCGGCGTCGGCCAGCACGATGGAGAACGCGGTTCCCCACGCCCCCGCGCCGAAGACGGCGACCTTGCCGCGTCCGTTGCTCTGCCCTGCGCTCACGAGGCCTGGCCCTCCTGGGGGTTGCCGATGGTGCGGACCCCGGCGGCGCGGGGGTCGAAGAGGTGGTCCGGCGGGGTCTCCTGCCGGATCTGCGCGACGAGCTCGACGATCGCGTGCATGATGCGGTCGCTGGCCTCGGCGACGATCTCCGCGGGCAGCGGGCCGTCGCCGGCGCGCTCGCGCAGGTCGTCGAGCTCCACCGGCTCGCCGACGAGCATGGTGATCGGCTTGCGCGGCGGCAGCAGGTGCACCTGCTTGGAGTAGGGCTTGAGCAGCGCCTGGGCGCCCCACTGGCCGACCGGGATCACCGGGCAGCCGGTCTCGAGCGCGATGCGGGCCGCGCCCGACTTGCCGCGCATCGGCCAGCCGTCGGGGTCGCGGGTGATGGTGCCCTCGGGGTAGACCACGACGCACTCGCCCCGGCGCACGGCCTCGACGGCGGCGTCGAAGGCGCCGGCCGCGGCCGCGCTCTCGCGCTCGACCGGGATCTGGCCGGCGGCGTGCATGAACGCGCCCAGACCGCGCACGCGGAACAGGCCCGACTTGGCGAGGTAGCGCGGCAGGCGACCGTGGTCGTAGACCAGGTGCGCGGCGGTGAGCGGATCGACGTGGGAGTTGTGGTTGAGCGCGATCACGCAGCCGCCGGTCTCGGGGATGCGGGTGCCGCCGTCCCAGTGCCGGACGGTGGTGGCCTTGAGCAGCGGCTTGATGATCGGGACGGCGATCGAGTACGCCAGTCCGCGCGGCTGCTGCAGACGTCTCACCACACTCACGAGCCGCAGGGTACTCGTACCGACCCCTGCGTCCGGGTGGTGCGACACGTGCGCCGCCGCCCGGGTGAGATGTCAGGATCGGCAGCGATGTCCCCCACCGCCCCTCCCACGCCGCCCGTCGTCGTCCTCGTGCCCGTGAAGCCGCCCGCGCACGGGAAGTCCCGCCTGGTCGGCCTCAGCGACGACGACCGCACCGACCTGGCCGAGGCGTTCGCGCTCGACACCGTCGCCGCCGCCCTGGCCGCCGAGCGCGTCGCGCAGGTGCTGGTCGTCACCGACGACGTGCGGCTGGCCCACCGGGTCGGGACGCTCGGCGTGCCGGCCATCCCCGACGGCACCTCCGCCGACCTCAACGAGGCGCTGCGCCTGGCCGCCGCCGAGGTGGCCCGCCGCTGGCCGGGAGCGGTGGCCGCGGCGCTGTGCGCGGACGTCCCGGCCGTCAGCGCCGCCAGCCTGGACGCCGCCCTCGCCCTCGCCGAGGGGCCGCTGGCAGCAGGCGATCCGGTGTTCGTGGCCGACGCCGCCGGCACCGGGACGGTGCTCTACGCAGCGGCACCGGAGCGCTTCGCGCCCCGCTACGGCCTCGACTCCTGCGCGGCCCACGAGGACGCGGGCGTGGTGCGGCTCGAGGACGACGCGCTGGCTCCCCTGCGGCAGGACGTCGACGACCTGCGCGACCTGCAGGCGGCCCTGCGCCTGGGCGTCGGCGAGCACACCCGCGCGATGGCCGACCGCATCGGGCTGGCACGACCGGCCTAGTCCGACCCAGCAGCCGGAACGCCGACACGGCGGGCGCCCGAGGGCGCCCGCCGTGTCGGTGGGGTGGTGCGGCGTCAGGTCAGGACGCGGTCTTCTTGGCGGCGGCCTTCTTCGCCGGAGCCTTCTTCGCCGGGGCCTTCTTGGCGGGCGCCTTCTTCGCGGGAGCGGCCTTCGTGGCGGCGGCCTTGGCCGGAGCCTTCTTCGCGGACGCCTTCGTCGCCGGGGCCTTCGTGGCCGGCGCCTTCTTCGCGGGAGCCTTCTTGGCCGGAGCGGCCTTGGTGGCGGCGGCCTTGGCCGGAGCGGCCTTCTTCGCCGGCGCCTTCTTCGCGGGAGCGGCCTTGGTGGCGGCGGCCTTGGCCGGAGCGGCCTTCTTCGCGGGGGCGGCCTTCTTCGCCGTCGCCTTGGTCGGAACGGCCTTCTTGACCGCGCCGGCGGCCTTCGCCGGGGCGGCGGCGGCCTTCTTGACCGAGCTTCCCGCCGCGCTGACCGCGGTCTTCGGCAGCTTGGGGAGCTTCTTGGCGCCGGAGACGACGTTCTTCAGGTCGGCGCCGGGGGTGAACTTCGGCACGGAGGTCTTCTTGGCCTTGATCCGCTCACCGGTCTGCGGGTTGCGGACCCAGCGGGCCTCGCGCACGCGCTTCTCGAAGGAGCCGAAGCCGGTGATGGCGACCTTCTCCCCCTTGGCGACCTCGCGGGTGATGGTGTCGAGGACCGACTCCAGCGCGTGCGCGGCCGCCTTCTTGTTGCCCTCGAAGCGCTCTGCGAGCGTCTCGACCAGCTGTGACTTGTTCACTTGTCTCCCCTTCGGGTTCCCACGGGATGGAGCCGGATCGACCTCCACCACGCGCACCTGCGTCGTCGAAGGCGGATCGGCACCGGGCACCTGGCCCGGTTTTCCAAGGCACGCTAGGGACTTCTGAGCACCGCGACAATCACCACGCCGTCATGAACGACGACAAATTTCGCTCAACCACGGGCCTCCTGAGCCCCCTCGACACGCGACTCAGGAGCCCTCGAGAGACGACGGGCCCGCCGCATCTGAGGTGCGGCGGGTCCGGAATCCCAGCAGGGACTGGGGATTCTCGTTCGCTCAGCGTGCGAGGAACTCCAGCAGCGCCTGGTTGAACTCCTGGGCGTGGCTGACGTTGAAGCCGTGCGGTGCGCCGGCCACGATCACCTTGCTCGCGCCCGCGACGCTCTCCGCGGTGCGGTCGCCGGAGACCTCGACGGGCACCGTCGCGTCGCTGTCGCCGTGGATCACCAGCGTGGGCACGTCGATGCGCGCGAGGTCGGCGCGGAAGTCGGTGAGGGCGAAGGCGCGGATGCAGCCGGCCAGCGCGGCCGGGACGGCCGGCTTCTCCAGCTCGAGGGCCTCCTGGCGCTGCTCCTCGCTGACCTTGATCTCGCCGTCGACGGAGAAGAAGTCGGTGGTGAACTGGTCGAGGAAGGACTCGCGGTCGTCGGTGACGCCCTGCACCATGCCCTCGACGTCCTCGGCGGAGAGGCCGCCGTCGGGGTTGTCGTCGCTCTTGAGGAGGTAGGGCGGCACCGCCGCGGCGAAGACCGCCGAGCGGATCCGCTCCGAGCCGTGGGCCCCGAGGTAGCGGGCCACCTCGCCGCCGCCCATCGAGAAGCCGACGAGGGTGACGTCGCGCAGGTCGAGGGCCTCGAGCAGACCGGCCAGGTCCGCGGCCAGGGTGTCGTAGTCGTAGCCGGACTCGGGCTTGTCGGAGGCGCCGAAGCCGCGACGGTCGTAGGCGATGACGCGATGCCCGGCGGCGGTGAGCGCGGGGATCTGCTCGGACCACGAGGCGCCCGAGAGCGGCCAGCCGTGGATCAGGACGACGGGGCGGCCCTCGCCGTCGTCGGTGTAGTTGAGGGTGATGCCGTTGCTCTGCAGGGTGGGCACGAGTGCTCCTCGGATCGGGGACGGGATCTGCTTACCTTGCACACAAGACAATCCCCGATCCGGGGAGATCCGGCCACGCCCCGAGGGGTGGTGGACGCGGAGAGGGACGGCCGGAGACGCGGCGAGGGGCGGACGCCGTGATCGGCGTCCGCCCCTCGGGAGGCGGTGGGCTGGAGCAGGTCAGGCCCGCTGGGTGACCGGCTTCCACGTGGGGCGCGTGGCCTCGAAGTCCGCGATGGCGTCGGCGTGCCCGAGGGTGATGCCGATGTCGTCGAGGCCCTCGAGCAGGCGCCAGCGGGTGTAGTCGTCGATGTCGAAGGAGTCCTCGATGGCCTCCGCGCCCTCGCCGGCACGCACCGTGCGGGCCTCGAGGTCGACGGTGATGCTCGCGCCCGGGTGGGCCTCGAGGTGATCCCACAGCGCCTGGACGACCTTCTCGTCGACCTGCGCGGCCAGCAGGCCGGCCTTGCCGGAGTTGCCCCGGAAGATGTCGGCGAAGCGCGAGGAGATGACGACCTTGAAGCCGTAGTTCTGCAGCGCCCACACCGCGTGCTCGCGCGAGGAGCCGGTGCCGAAGTCCGGGCCGGCGACCAGCACGGAGCCCTGCGCGTAGGCCGGCTGGTTGAGGACGAACGACTCATCGCCGCGCCAGGCGGCGAACAGCCCGTCCTCGAAGCCCGAGCGCGTCACGCGCTTGAGGTAGACCGCCGGGATGATCTGGTCGGTGTCGACGTTGCTGCGGCGCAGCGGCACGCCGACGCCGGTGTGCGTCGTGAACTTCTCCATGTCAGTTGCCTCCCGTGGTGGTGGCCGAGACGAGGTCGGCGGGCGAGGAGAGGGTGCCGCGCACGGCGGTGGCCGCGGCGACCGGCACCGAGACCAGGTGGGTGCGTCCGCCCTTGCCCTGACGTCCCTCGAAGTTGCGGTTGGAGGTGGACGCGCTGCGCTCCTGCGGGGCGAGCTGGTCGGGGTTCATGCCCAGGCACATCGAGCAGCCCGCGCCACGCCACTCGGCGCCGGCCTCGATGAAGATCTTGTCGAGGCCCTCCTCCATGGCCTGCAGGCGCACGCGCACCGAGCCGGGGACGACGAGCAGGCGGGTGCCGTCGGCGACCCGGTGGCCCTGGATGATCTCCGCGGCCAGGCGGAGGTCCTCGATGCGGCCGTTGGTGCACGAGCCGACGAAGACGGTGTCGACCTTGACCTCGCGCAGCGGGGTGCCGGCCTCCAGGCCCATGTACTCCAGCGCCTTCTCGGCCGCGACGCGGTCCTGCTCGTGCTCGAAGTCGGCCGGGGTCGGGACGACGCCGCCCAGCGGCGCGCCCTGGCCGGGGTTGGTGCCCCAGGTGACGAAGGGCGTCATCGTGGAGGCGTCGAGGACGATCTCCTTGTCGAACTGCGCGTCGGGGTCGGTGACCAGCGTGCGCCAGTGCGCGACGGCGGCGTCCCAGTCGGCGCCGGTGGGCGCCTCGGGCTTGCCCTCGATGTAGTCGAAGGTCGTCTGGTCCGGCGCGATCATGCCGGCCTTGGCGCCCCACTCGATGCTCATGTTGCAGACCGTCATGCGGCCCTCCATCGAGAGCTCCTCGATGGCCTGGCCGCGGTACTCCACGATGTAGCCCTGGCCGCCGCCGGTGCCGGTGTGCGTGATGAGGGTGAGGACGAGGTCCTTGGCGGTGACGCCCTCGGGCAGGCTGCCGTTGACCGTGACGGCCATCGTCTTGGGGCGCGCCTGGGTCAGGGTCTGGGTGGCCAGCACGTGCTCGACCTCGGAGGTGCCGATGCCGAACGCGATCGCGCCGAAGGCGCCGTGCGTGGAGGTGTGGGAGTCGCCGCAGACGATCGTCATGCCGGGCTGGGTCAGGCCCAGCTGCGGGCCGACGACGTGGACGATGCCCTGCTCGACGTCGCCGAGGGGGTGCAGGCGCACGCCGAACTCCTCGGCGTTGCGACGCAGGGTGTCGACCTGGGTCTTGGAGACGGGGTCGGCGATGGGCTGGTCCCAGTCGACCGTGGGGACGTTGTGGTCCTCGGTGGCGAGGGTGAGGTCGGGACGGCGCACGGGACGCCCGGCGAGACGCAGGCCGTCGAAGGCCTGCGGCGAGGTGACCTCGTGGATGAGGTGCAGGTCGATGTAGAGCAGGTCCGGCTCTCCGGGGGTCGAGCGGACGACGTGCTCGTCCCAGACCTTCTCGGCCAGGGTCTTGCCCATGACGCACTCCTTCGTGTGACCGTCGCGTGATGCGGAACGTGGGTGGACGCAGCCACGGCGCGGACGGCATGGATGGCCGCGTCGCACCGCGTGCCTGCCGACCATACGACCATCGTCCCACTGAATGAGACTGGCGTCTTGCCATATGAGACCTTCCGCCTTGTGTCACGGTCGGACGTCGGCCAGGATGAGGTCCCGGTGAGGCACGCGTCACAATGCTTGCATCCCATGATCCGAGACGCGAGTATTGCCATATGGACAGCAGTGGAGTCGGCGTTCTCGACAAGGCAGCCCTCGTCCTCACCGCCCTGGAGTCGGGGCCGGCCACGTTGGCCGGACTGGTGACGGCCACCGGGCTGGCCCGTCCCACGGCGCATCGCCTCGCCGTCGCCCTCGAGCACCACCGTCTCGTGGCGCGCGACATGCAGGGTCGCTTCGTGCTCGGCCCCCGGCTGGCCGAGCTCTCCGCCGCCGCCGGCGAGGACCGCCTGCTGGCCACTGCCGGCCCCGTGCTGGCCCGCCTGCGCGACATCACCGGCGAGTCCGCGCAGCTGTGGCGACGCCAGGGCGACCACCGCGTCTGCGTCGCCGCAGCCGAACGTCCCTCGGGCCTGCGCGACACCATCCCCGTCGGCTCGCAGCTGACGATGCGCGCGGGCTCCGCCGCCCAGATACTGCTGGCCTGGGAGGACCCGGACCGCATGCACCGCGGCCTGCAGAACGCCGCCTTCTCCGCCGCCGCCCTCTCCGGCATCCGTCGTCGCGGCTGGGCGCAGTCGGTCGGCGAGCGCGAGCAGGGCGTCGCGTCGGTGTCCGCGCCGGTCCGCTCCCCCAGCGGCAAGGTGATCGCCGCGGTGTCGGTGTCCGGCCCGCTCGAGCGGCTCTCGCGCCAGCCCGGCCGCATGCACGCCCCCGCGGTGCTCGCCGCGGCCGAGCGGCTCTCGGAGTCGCTGCGCCGCGCGGCCGCCGAGGGCTGATCCTCGGATCGGCCTCAGATCTGCAGGGCGCCCTGCTCGAGGTCGAGCAGACGCCGCTTGCGCTCCAGCCCGCCCGCATATCCGGTGAGGGTGCCGTTGGCGCCGATGACGCGGTGGCACGGGATGACGACCGGCAGCGGGTTGCGGCCGTTGGCCAGGCCGACGGCGCGCGAGGCGGCCGGCGTCATGCCGATGGCCCGGGCGACCTCGCCGTAGGTGGCGGTGACGCCGTAGCCCACCTCCCGCAGCGCGCCCCAGACCCGCTGCTGGAACTCCGAGCCCTCCGGCGCGAGCGGCAGGTCGAAGTCGTGGCGGTCGCCGTCGAAGTACTCCGCCAGCTGCGAGCGCGCGGCCGCGAGCACCGGGACGTCGTCGTCGCGGGTGCCGCGCGGACGCCCGTCGCCGTCGGTCCAGGGATGGAACTCGATCGCGGTGAGCGCGCCGTCGTGCTCGACCACGCGCAGGGGTCCGATGGGGGTCTCCAGGACGGTCCACATGGTCAGGTCTCCTCGGCTGGAACGGCGGGATCGGCGGGATCAGCAGGATGGGTCAGGGGGACGGGGACGTCGGCCAGCGCCCGCTGCCAGACGTGGGCCAGCGCGTAGCTGCGCCAGGGCCGCCAGGACTCCCCCAGCGCCGCGACGCCCCGGGCGTCGCCGGGCCCTCCGAGCCGCGCGACGACGCGTCGCACCGCGAGGTCGGTGGGCAGCCAGACGTCGGGGTCGCCGAGGGCGCGCAGGGCCACGTAGTCGGCCGTCCACGGGCCGATCCCGGGCAGCGCGAGGAGAGAGGCGCGCACCTCCGCGCGGTCGGCGCCGCGATCGAGGACCACCGCGCCGGCGGCCAGCGCCCCCGCGAGCGTCACCAGGGCCCGGCCCCGGGCGCGCGGCATCGGCAGCGTCTCGGGGTCGACGGCGGCGAGGGTGGCCGCGCGCGGGAAGAGCCGCGAGAGGCCCGGGAAGGCCGAGACGACGACGTCGCCGTGCTCGTGCACGATGCGGCCGGTGACGGTGCGGGCACCGGCGAGGCTGACCTGCTGGCCGACGATGGCGCGCACGGCGAGCTCGTCGCCGTCGGTCTGGCCCGGCATCCGCAGCCCCGGCAGCGCCGCGACCAGCGGGCCGAGCACCGGGTCGGCACCGAGGTGCTCGTCGACGGCGACGGGGTCGCAGTCGGCGTCGAGGAGCCGGCGGGTGCGCTCGAGGGCGGCGGTGGTGTCGCGCAGGTCGCCGAGCTCGAGGTCGGCGACGACGTGACCCACGCCGGGCACGGCGGCCTCGTCGAGGAGCGGCGAGAAGTCGATGCGCACGGCCCCCGGGCCACGGGGCAGGTCGAGGGTGCGCGCGTACCAGTCCGGGCCGGCGGCCTCGACGCCGGCGACGGCGTGGAGGGCGAGGAAGGCGTGGGCCTCGCGCGCGGCGTAGGGCGTGCGGACGGCGATGCGCAGCCGCAGCGTGCCGGGAGCGGCGGGCAGCGAGCGGCGACCCCGCAGGTCCGACGGCGTGCCGGCGTAGACCTCGCGGACGGTGTCGTTGAACTGGCGGACGCTGGAGAACCCGGCGGCGAAGGCGACGTCGGCGCAGGAGAGCTCGGTGGTCTCCAGGAGCGTGCGAGCCACCCGGGCGCGCTGGGCGCGCGCCAGGGCGAGGGGGCCGGCGCCGAGCTCGGACTGCAGGATCCGCCCGAGGTGGCGCGAGGTGTAGCCGAGCCGATCGGCCAGGCCCTCGACGCCGTCGCGGTCGACGACGCCGTCGGCGATCAGGCGCATCGCCCGGCCGGCGACGTCGCCGGCGACGTCCCAGTCGGGGCTGCCGGGGGTGGCGTCGGGGCGGCAGCGGCGGCACGAGCGGTACCCGGCGGCCTGGGCGGCCGCGGCGGTCGGATGGAAGGTGACGTTGCCGGGCGCCGGGGTGCGGGCCGGGCAGGAGGGACGGCAGTAGATGCCGGTGGTGCGCACGGCGGTGTAGAAGACGCCGTCGAAGCGCCGGTCGCGGGAGCGCACCGCGGCGTAGCAGACGTCGTGCGCGGGAACCGGGGCCATGCCGCCATCCTGCCCCACCGCGGGGCGGCGTTCTGGCGGGAATCGGACGCGGCGACGCCAGGGCCTCCCGGGCCCGTGCGGACCGCGAGGTCGGAGGTTCGCACCCGCGGTGACCACCTGTTTGGGAGGATCGGTGATCGTGAGTCGTTCCAAGCACGCTCGGCGCCGTGCAGCGCGCCCGCACCACCACGTCGTCCTGCGGGTGATCCTGGCCTCGCAGCTGTGCCTGGCGCTGCTCACCGGACTCACCGTCGTGCTCGTCTACAACCACCTCGACGGCAACCTGCGCACCGAGGACCTCGGCGGTCGCGTGACGGTGGACCCCAAGAAGGTGGCCGTCTCCGGCCCCCGCGAGCCGCTCAACATCCTCGTCATGGGCTCGGACTCCCGCGACGGCGCCGGCAACGACATCGACGGCCAGAAGGGCGGCGGCGAGCGCTCGGACACCACGATCCTGCTGCACGTCTCCGCGGACCGGAAGGAGGCCTACGGGGTCTCCATCCCGCGCGACACCCTCGTCACGCGGCCCGACTGCAAGGCCAAGGACGGCTCCGACATCCCCGGCGCCGACCTGCAGATGTTCAACAGCGCCTTCTCCGCCGGCGGCGCCGCCTGCACCATCTCGACGGTCGGCGCCATCACCGGCATCCACATCGACCACTGGGTGGTCGTCGACTTCCGCGGCTTCCGCGACATGGTCGACGCCGTCGGCGGCGTGCAGGTCTGCATCCCCCGGCCGGTCGACGACCGCCAGCACGGCATCGTCTTCGACGCCGGCACCCAGGTGCTCAAGGGCGAGCAGGCGCTCGACTACGTCCGCGAGCGCTACGTGCTCTCCACCAACTCCGACATCGGCCGCATGAAGCGCCAGCAGGCCTTCATCGCCTCGATGATCAACAAGGTCTTCTCCGCCGGCACGCTCGCGCGCCCCGACCGCATCTACAACTTCCTCGACGCCGCCATCGGCTCGCTGCGCCTCGACCAGGGGCTGGGCAGCCTCGGCAAGCTCGTCGACCTCGCCCAGCAGTTCGGCTCCACCGGCCTGGGCGACATCCGCTTCGTCACCGTGCCCTTCGAGGCCTACAAGCCCGACCCGAACCGCCTCGTGCTGGCACCGGAGGCCGCCGAGCTGTGGAAGCGCATCCGCCTCGACCAGCCGCTGGGCTCGCAGTTCTCCTCCGGCTCGATCACCGCGGCCGCGCCTCCGGGCGGCACGGCGTCGAGCTCGCCCAGCGCCAGCCCCAGCAGCAGCCCCAGCGGCACCGCCAGCCCCAGCCAGAGCCCCAGCGCCTCGCCCAGCGACTCCGCCCAGGCCCAGGAGAACCTCGCCAACGGCCTCTGCGCCTGACCGCACCTGCCACCTCCCGCCACCCATCTCGGACCACCCGCCCCGGACGGTCCTCGACCCTGGAGGGTCCATGCACCGTCGCTCGTCCGTCCCGCTCCTCGCCACGCTGGCGCTGCTCGCCGCCTCGCTCGCGGCCCCCGCCCTGGCCTCCTCCACCGCCGCCTCCTCCTCCGGGGGCGCCGACGATCCCTCGCGCACCGCCGCGGAGGCCTCGCTCGCGCGGGTCGAGTCCCTGCTGGCGCCCGTCGGCACGGCGGCGCGCCGCGCCGTCGCGGCCGACCCGTCGTCCTTGACCGACGCCAGCATGGCGCTGAACGACCTGTGGCAGCGCCGGGGCGCCCTCGCCCGCACCGACCGCGCCCGTGCCGACGCCCTCCTCGCCCGCCCCAGCAGCGGGCGGGTGCGCTGTGCCAGCGTGTGCGTGCACTACACGACGTCGGGGGCCAACCGGGCGTCGTCGGCCTACGTGAGCCGGGTGCTGACCGTGCTCGACCACGTCCGCAGCACCTACGCCGACGCCGGCTACCGGCGTCCCCCCGCCGACGGTCGCGCGGGTGGCAGCGGCCGGTTCGACGTCTACCTGCGCGACCTCGGCCCGCAGGGCCTCTACGGCTACTGCCAGCCCGAGAGCCGCACGAAGGCCGGCACGCGCACCGCGACGTCGTTCTGCGTGCTCGACAACGACTTCAGCCGCAGCCAGTACCCCGCGCACTCCTCCACCGACAACCTGCGGGTCACCGCGGCCCACGAGTACTTCCACGCCGTGCAGTTCGCCTACGACTACGGCGAGGACACCTGGCTCATGGAGGCCACCGCGACGTGGGCGGAGGACCAGCTCTACACGCGCGTCAACGACAACCGCCAGTACCTGCGCACCAGCCCGATCAGCACGCCGTCCCGCTCGCTCGACGACGGTTCGAGCCGCGACACCTGGGTCTACGGCGACTGGATCTTCTTCCGCTACCTCTCCGAGCGCTACCCCGCCCGCTACGGCTCGATGCCGCGCATCATCCGCGACCTGTGGCGCGAGCTCGGCACCAACCGCGGCGAGCCGGACGCCTACTCCATCGAGGGCGTCGACGACGTCCTCGCCGCGCGGCCGGTGACGTTCGCGAACGTCTTCGCCGACTTCGCCTTCGCGCTGCGCCACCCTGCCGGCTCGTTCTCCGAGGGCGCGGCCTACACGCGCCTCGTCCCGACCCCCGCGCGGCTGCGGCCGGGCAGCGGCTCGGTCGTGCGGTCGGTCGTGCTGCGGCACCTGGCCAGCTCCTCGACCTCGGTCTACGCCACCGACGTCACGACCGGCGAGGACGTGCGTCTCGACGTGCAGGTGCCCTCCGGCACGGGCTCGCGAGTGCTCCTCGACGTCGTGCAGGCCTCAGGCGGCCACCGGCTGACCCGCGTGCCCCTCGACGTCACCGGCGCGGGCAGCGTCGTCGTGCCGTTCTCCAGCGGCACGGTGCGCAGCGCCGAGGTGGTGCTCGTCAACGCCGGGCTCGACTACGACTGCGGCCGGGGCACGACCTGGTCGTGCCAGGGCACCCCGCTCGACGACGGGCGCGGGAGCGTCCGCGCGACCGCGGTGACGCCGACGGCCCCCTGACCGGACTCAAGGTCCGGCCGGGAGGCCGTCGGAGGGGTCGATCGCTCAGGCAACGGTGAGGGTGACCTCGACGTTGCCGCGGGTGGCGTTGGAGTACGGGCAGACCTGGTGGGCCTGCTCGACGAGGCCCTGGGCGACCTCGCGCTCGACGCCGGGCAGGGTGATCTCCAGCTGCACGGCCAGGCCGTAGCCGCCGGAGCCGTTGGGGCCGATCGAGACGTCGGCGACGACCTCGGAGTCGGTGACGTCGGCCTTGGCCTGCCCCGCCACGATCCGCAGGGCGGAGTGGAAGCAGGCGGCGTAGCCGGCGGCGAAGAGCTGCTCGGGGTTGGTGGCGCCGCCGGGTCCGCCCATCTCCTGGGGGACGCGGACGTCGGCGTCGATGTGTCCGTCGAGGGAGCGGACGTGGCCATTGCGGCCGTCGCCAGAGGCGACGGCGCTCGCGGTGTAGACGGTCTCCATGCGAGAAACGTATTGCGCGCAATTGAATCGCGCAAACGCTAAAGTGGGGGCATGTCGTCGACCGTCCCTCCGCAGCTGGCCCTGGACGCCCAGGTCTGCTTCCCCCTGCACGTGGCGACCCGCGCGGTCGGACGCCGCTACGCGACCCTGCTCGCCGACGTCGGCCTGACCTATCCGCAGTACCTCACGATGCTGGCGCTCTGGGAGGCCGAGCAGCCCCTGACCGTCGGCGGGCTCGGCGAGCGGCTGCACCTGGACTCCGGCACCCTGACGCCGGTGCTCAAGCGCCTGGAGGCCGCCGGGCTGGTGGTGCGCCGCCGCGACGCCGCCGACGAGCGGCGCGTGCTCCTGGACGTCACCGCGGCCGGCGTCGCCCTGCAGGAGCAGGTGGCCGACGTGCCCCAGCGACTGTGGGACTCGCTGGGCCTGGACCCCGAGGACGCTGTGCGGCTGCGCGACATCCTGGGGCGGGCGCTCGAGGGGCTCGGGGAGGAGCCGCTCCCCTGAGGCCGAGCCCCCCTGAGGCCGAGACGCGAGGAGGCGTGCCCCGGAAAGGCGTCAGGCCCCAGTCCTGGAGAAGGACTGGGGCCTGATCTGCTCTGTACCCCCGACCGGATTCGAACCGGCGCTACCGCCTTGAGAGGGCGGCGTGCTAGGCCGCTAC
Organism: Nocardioides sp. B129/18; assembly: GCF_055282735.1. NCBI lineage: Bacteria > Bacillati > Actinomycetota > Actinomycetes > Propionibacteriales > Nocardioidaceae > Nocardioides > Nocardioides sp. B129/18. The sequence goes on from NZ_JBUZJI010000002.1 coordinate 33,561, forward strand.
ACAACGGGGGCGTGAGCTCGGGACCGCCTCGCGGTGGGCCCTGACTGCCTGCGGAACTCTAGCCTCAGCCGTCGTTCTCACCAAATCGCGGGGGTCTCACGAGGAGGTCCTGCGACTCGCTGGGGTACTAGGACTCGAACCTAGACTAACTGAACCAGAATCAGTCGTGCTGCCAATTACACCATACCCCAAGGGGCATCGGGCCGACGCTGCTCGCGCACCGCGTCCCGAACCGAGAGCAGACCTTACACGCGGGCTTCCGGGGCCACCAATTCGGCCGCCGGCGCCGTCGTCGCGAGCCCTCGACGCCGGGCCGCGGGCAGCACGAGGGCGACGAAGACCAGCGACTGCGTGAGCGTCACGACGATGCCCCACCAGGAGGACTCCCGCGGCTCGAGCACCGTGGCGATGTCGCCGAAGGCCAGCGCCGCGCCGTAGGCCAGCAGGTTGTTCAGCACGTGCATCGCGATGCCGGCCTCGAGGCCGCCGGTGCGCACCACGAGGTAGCCCGAGACCAGGCCGAAGGCCAGGCGATCGGCGAAGACCGGCGGGTCCTGCGCCCCGTGGGCGAGCGCGAAGAGCACCGCCGGAAGCACGATCGCGAGCCACTGGCGTCGCAGCAGCACCCCGAAGACCTGGGTGAGGTAGCCGCGGAAGGCGTACTCCTCCCCCGCCGCCTGGAGGGGCGTGAGCAGCAGGACGACGAGCACGAACCACCACGTCGTGGACGTCATGGCGTTCAGGCCGCTGCCGTCGTCCTGGGTGGAGGCGGCATCGGTGGGGACGAACGAGCCGACGACGAGGGTGACCAGGAGGGTCGCCGCCGCGAGGCCCAGGCAGGTGACCAGCCAGCGCCAGCGGATGCGGCCGGCGACGCTGGCCACCCAGCCCGGCCGCAGACCGTGCAGCACCCGGACGATCAGCCAGACCGTGGGGATCGCGCTGGCCAGGGTCAGGTTGACGAAGGCCAGCCCCACCGGCGAGAGGTCGGTCGTGGAGGTGAGCCGGTCGAGGGCGTCCTGGCCCCCCACGCCGGCCACGGCGTAGCCCGCGACGAAGACGACGACCAGAACCACCTGGATGACCACCAGGACGCTGGCCAGCAGCGCGACGACGCCGAGCAGCGAGCGCCACCAGGCCGCCTGGCCGCGCAGCAGCAGCCGGTCGTAGGCCAGGGGTTCCTGGGGACCCTCGAGGGGCGCGGCGGAGGTGCTCACCCCTCCAGCCTGCCAGGCGGGCCGGAGGGGTGGCGGCTCGTCGCTCAGACGGAGGCGGGCTCCAGCGCCGAGGCCAGGCGCGCCAGCGAGCGCTCGCGGCCCAGCAGCTCCATCGACTCGAAGAGCGGCGGGCTGACCCGGCGTCCGGTGATGGCCACGCGCACCGGGCCGAAGGCGACGCGCGGCTTGAGACCGCGCTCCTCGACGAGGGCGGTCTGCAGGGCGTCCTGGATGGCCTCGGTGCTCCAGACCTCGAGCGCCGCCACGGCGTCGTGGGAGGCCTGCACGATCTCGCGGCCGGCCTCGTCGAGCAGCTTCTCGACGTCGGCGGGCTCGCGGGTGAAGGCGGCCTCGTCGACGAAGAGGAAGCCGAGCATGTCGGGCGCCTCGGCGAGCTTGTTGATGCGCTCGGCCACCAGCGGCATCGCCTGCTCGAGGAGCTGGGCGTCGGCGTCGGAGACGGGGTCGGAGACGACGCCGGCGTCCTGGAGGAACGGCAGCACGCGGTGCTGGATCTCCTCGACGGAGAGCAGCCGCATGTGCGAGGCGTTGATGGCGTCGCACTTCTTGAGGTCGAAGCGCGCCGGGTTGGGGTTCACGTCGCCGATCTCGAAGGCCTCGACCATCTCCTCGGTGGAGAAGACGTCGCGGTCGGCGGCGATCGACCAGCCCAGCAGCGCCATGTAGTTGAGCAGGCCCTCGGGCAGGTAGCCCTGGTCGCGGTAGGCCAGCGCGTTGGCCTCGGGGTCGCGCTTGGAGAGCTTCTTGTTGCCCTGGCCCATGACGTAGGGCAGGTGGCCGTAGGCCGGGGTCTCCTCCGCGACGCCGACGGCCTTCAGCGCGTCGAAGAGCGCGATCTGGCGGGGTGTGGAGGAGAGGAGGTCCTCGCCGCGCAGCACGTGGGTGATGGCCATCGTGGCGTCGTCGACCGGGGCGGTGAGGGTGTAGAGCGGGTCGCCGTTGGCGCGGCACAGCGCGAAGTCGGGCACGTACTGGGTCTCGAAGGTGACCTCGCCGCGGACGAGGTCGTCCCAGGTGATCGACCCCTCGGGCATGCGGAACCGCACGACGCTCGTGCGGCCCTCGGCCTCGAAGGCGGCGCGCTGCTCGGCGCTCAGCTCGCGGCAGAAGCCGTCGTAGCCGACGACCTTGGAGCCCAACTCCTTGCGCCGCGCCTCGACCTCGTCAGTGGTGCAGAAGCAGTCGTAGGTGTACGACGACTCCGCCAGCCTCGCGAGGACGTCGCGGTAGAGGTCGCTGCGCTCGGACTGGCGGTAGGGGCCGTAGGGGCCGCCGACCTCGACGCCCTCGTCCCAGGTGAGGCCGAGCCAGGCGAAGAGGTCGAGGATGCCGCGGTAGGACTCCTCGGTGGAGCGCTGCTTGTCGGTGTCCTCGATGCGCAGCACGAAGGTGCCGCCGTGGTGGCGCGCGAAGGCCCAGTTGTAGAGGGCGGTGCGCACCAGGCCGACGTGGGGGCTGCCCGTCGGGGACGGGGCCATGCGGACGCGGACGGGACGCTCGGAGGTCGTGCTCACGGGGTGGTTCACCTTGCCTTGACGGAGTTCGTGAGGGTGCCCAGGCCCGCGATCGAGACCTCGACCTCGTCGCCGACCTGCATGGGACCGACGCCCTCGGGGGTGCCGGTGAGGAGGACGTCGCCGGGCAGGAGCGTCATCACCGAGGAGACGTGCGCGATGAGCGTGGGGACGTCGAAGATCATGTCGGCGGTGGAGCCGTCCTGGACGACGTCGCCGTTGAGGTGGGTCTGCAGGCGGACTCCGTCGATGAAGTGCTGCGGGTCGAGGTCGGTCTCGATCCACGGGCCGAGCGGGCAGAAGGTGTCGAAGCCCTTCGCGCGGGTCCACTGGCCGTCGGAGCGCTGGAGGTCGCGGGCGGTGACGTCGTTGGCGATGGTGTAGCCGTGGATGACGTCGGTGGCCTGCTCGGCCGGGACGTCGCGGCAGATGCGCCCGATCACCACGGCCAGCTCGCCCTCGTAGTGGAGGTCCTGGGTCTGGCGCGGGTAGGAGATGGCGTCGTCGGGCCCGATGACGCTGGTGTTCGGCTTGAGGAACATCAGGGGCTCCTCGGGCACGTCGTTGCCCAGCTCCGCGGCGTGCGCGGCGTAGTTGCGGCCGATCGCCACCACCTTGCTGCGCGGCAGCACCGGCGCCAGCAGCCGGACGTCCTCGAGCCGGTGCTGCTGCTCGAGGAGGCGGACGCCGACGTAGAGCGGGTCGCCCGCGAGTGCGACCACGACGGCGTCGGGGTCGGGCTGGCCGTAGGAGTCGAGCTCCCCGGTCAGCACGCCGTACTGGGGGTCGTCACCGGTGGTGAATCGGACGATGCGCACGGCTCCGACCCTAGCGAGGGGGCTCGGGGTGGGCCGCATCCGCGGGGTGGTGAAAGATTCGGCGGCCAACCGCCGAAGCTTCAGCGGCCAGCCGCCGAGACGCACGGTGAGCGTTCGAAGGTTCGAACGCCCACCGAAAGATTCCGTCGTCCTCTCAGGTGAGCGCGCCCGAGAGGTAGAGCTCGGAGGGGCAGCCGAAGGAGTACGCCCGCGGGAGCCCGCCCGGCGAGGCCGGCGCGACCTTGCGCTGGGCGAGGTCGACGAGCAGCCGCGCTCCGGCGCCGTCGCGGACCTCCCACACCGCCGCGCCCCGCGAGCCCACGACCCGCGCACCCGCCCACAGCCGCGCCGGCGGCACCGGGTTGTCGGTGCGCTGGGCCCAGGCGCGGCAGGTGGCCTCGGTCTCGCGGAAGAACGCCAGGGCGCCGGGCGCGCCGTCGGCCGCGGCTCCTCCCCCGGTGCTCGGGGTGCCCGGACTGCTCGTGACGCTCGGCGTGCTCGCCGACGCGGACTCCGAGGGGTCGTCGCTCGGCGACGCGCTGGCCGTCGGGCTCGGGGACGCCGTCGGGCTCGTCGACGCGGTCGGGCTGACCACCCCGCTCGACTCCGGCTCGGCGTCGTCGCTGCAGGCGGCCACGCCGCCGAGGAGCGTCGCGAGCAGGCCGGCGGCGAGCAGTCGGACCGGACGCGTGCGGGTCATCGGGGCTCCTCTCGGGGCGGGCGCCCGAGCGGGGGCGCGGGCGGGCGTGCGCGTCCACCCTCGCACGAGGAGGACGACGTCGGCGCTGGGAGGATCACCCCATGACCTTCCCGAGCGCCCGCCCCCTGGACGACGCCGACGAGGAGCTCCTCGCGCTGGCCACCGCGACGATCGACGCGCAGACCGACGCCGCTTCCGCCGAGGACGACGGCGTCCACACCGTCGGCGCGGCGGTCCGGTGCGCCGACGGCCGCGCGTTCGTCGGCGTGAACCTCTACCACTTCACCGGCGGGCCCTGCGCGGAGCTGGTCGCGCTCGGCGCCGCGCGCGCCGGGGGCGGTCGCGCGGTGTCGACGATCGTCGCCGTCGGCAACGGCGGCCGCGGGGTCCTCGCGCCGTGCGGTCGCGACCGACAGGTGCTGCTCGACCTGCATCCCGACTGCCGGGTGATCATTCCGACCGCGGACGGTCTGCGCAGCGTCGGCGTCCCGGACCTGCTTCCGGGCGCCTACGTCTGGCCGGGAGCGGCCGGCGACTCGGGGTCCGGGGCCGACCCCGCCTAGCCTGGCCGCCGTGATCTCGATGAGCCGCGCGGAGTGGGAGCCCCGGGCCGCCGCCCACCGCGCCCGGCTCGCGCCCTACGTCGAGCCGCACCTGGAGCGTCGACGCGCGGGCGATCCGCACCCGGTGCACGACTTCCTCTTCACCTACTACTCCCACCGCCCCGCGCAGCTGCTGATGTGGCACCCCGGTCTGGGCGTGCGGCTGGAGGACGCTCCCGAGCACGAGGCGCTGGCCGCGTACGAGGACGGCGCCGTCACCGACGACCTGCTCGAGCGACGCCGTCCGATCTCCGAGGCGGTGCGGCGCCTGCTCGTCGCCACCCTCGGACGTCCGGCGAACCTGGGCTGCTTCGGCCTGCACGAGTGGGCGATGGTCTACGGCGCCGACCGCGGCCCGGGCAGCCCGCAGACCCGCCACCCCCTGCCGCTGCGGCTGGGCACCACCGGCACCGACGCCGTCGTCGAGGGCCACCGGATCGCCTGCACCCACTTCGACGCATACCGCTTCTTCACCGAGCCCGCCCGCCCGCTCAACACCCTCGCGCCCGGCCGCGACGACCGCCCCGCCTTCGAGCAGCCGGGCTGCCTCCACGCCGGCATGGACCTCTACAAGCACGCCTTCCGGCTCAGCCCGCTGCTGCCCTCGGACCTCGTGGCCGACTGCTTCGAGCTGGCCTGGGACATCCGCGTCCTCGACATGCGGGCCGCGCCCTACGACATGAGCGGCTGGACGCTCGACCCCACCGGCGAGCCCTGGACGCCGGTGCCGATCGAGACCGCCGAGGGCAAGCGGGAGTACGCCGAGCAGCAGCGGATCTTCAGCGAGCGGGCCGAGCCGATCCGGCGCAGCCTCCTCAAGGAGTGCGAGCGGCTGCTGACGGGGCAGGCCTGAGGCGAGCCGCGGCACCCGGGCTGCGAGACTCGAAGCCGTGCCCGCGATCACGAAGCTCGCCAACGTCCTGATCGAGGACGCCTCCTCGCCCCTGGAGGCCGCGCCCGGCTTCAAGCGCCAGATGGACCGATGGCGTCGACGCGACGGCGGGCTGTGGGTCGGCGGACGGGTGACGTTGTCGGAGACCGAGCTGGTCTTCGCCGCCAACGCAGCCAACCGCGCCGTCCAGAGCGGCACGATGGACGTGACCGTCGATCTCCGCCAGATCCAGGACGTCCGGTTCACGAAGGCCCTCGGCATGAACATCGTCGACGTCGGCTGGCCCGGCGGGCGACTGCGGATCCGCTGCTACGGCGCGAAGCGGTTCGCGGCGGCCGTCGAGGCCGCGCGGCGCTGAGCGCGCGGTGGCCCACGGCACCGCGGGACCCCGCGGAACCTGACGCTCAGTCGCGCGCGTGCCGTCCCGGCCCACGCGCACAGCTCGCGGGGCGGCGCCCACCCCGCCCGGTCGAGCACGACGCCGTTCCCGCTCACCTGCCACACTCGCCCCGTGATCGGCACCCCGCTCTCTGCCTCGTCCACCACCGCGCTGCTCCTCGGCTCGGGTGAGCTCGGCAAGGAGGTGGTGCTCGAGCTGCAGCGGCTCGGCGTCGAGACCGTCGCGGTCGACCGCTACGCCGACGCCCCGGCCATGCAGGTGGCCCACCGCAGCCACGTCGTCGACATGCAGGACGCCGACGCGCTGCGCGCCGTGCTGCGCGCCGAGCGGCCCGACGTCGTCGTACCGGAGATCGAGGCGATCGCCACCGGCGTGCTCGCCGAGCTGGAGGCCGCCCAGGAGTGGCCGCTGCGGGTCGCGCCCACCGCGCGGGCCACGGTGCTGACGATGAACCGCGAGGGCATCCGGCGGCTCGCCGCCGAGGAGCTCGGCCTGCCGACCTCGCCGTACGCGTTCGTCGACACCCTCGAGGAGCTCACCGCGGCGGCCGACGAGCTCGGCTGGCCGGTGGTGCTCAAGCCGGTGATGTCGAGCAGCGGCAAGGGCCAGTCGCTCGTCCGCTCCCCCGACGACCTCGCCGCCGCCTGGGAGTTCGCGCAGACCGGCGGCCGCGGCAGCCAGAGCGCGCGGTGCATCGTCGAGGGCTTCGTGGCCTTCGACACCGAGATCACCCTGCTCACCGCCCGCCACGTCGACGGCACGCTGTTCCTCGACCCGGTGCTGCACCGCCAGGTCGACGGCGACTACGCGGAGTCGTGGCAGGAGGCGCCCGAGGACCGCACCGTCTCCGAGGCGCAGCTCGTCGAGGCCCAGGACGTCGCCCGGCGGATCACCGACGCGCTCGGCGGCTTCGGCCTGTTCGGCGTCGAGCTGTTCCTGACCGCCGACGGCGTGGTGTTCTCCGAGGTCTCGCCGCGGCCCCACGACACCGGCCTGGTGACGCTGGTCAGCCAGGACGTCAGCGAGTTCGCCGTGCACGCGCGCGCCGTCCTCGGGCTGCCGGTGGCCGCCACCCGCTGGCCGGGCGCCGCGGCGTCGTGGCCGGTGAAGGTGGAGGGCCACGGGGTGCCGTCCTTCGACGGGCTCGAGGCCGCCTACGCCGTCGACCCGAGCGTGCAGGTGCGACTGTTCGGCAAGCCGCGGGTCGAGGGCGAGCGCCGGGTCGCGGTGACCCTGGCCCGCGGGGCCACCACCGCCGAGGCGCGCGATCGCGCCCGTCGCGCCGCCGAGGCGCTGCGCGTCACGCTCGACTGACGGATCCCCGACCGGCGTCCCGCTAGGTTCGACAGCACGTGGCCGGGGTGCCCTCCATCGGGGAGGGCTGAGATCACACCCGCCGAACCTGATCCGGCTAGCACCGGTGGAGGGAGCCGACGTGGGACATCTCCGTCCTGATCCCAGCAACGACCTGAGGGACGCCCTGGGCCTCTACCTCGTCAGCCGCCCGATCCCCGATCCGCCCGAGGGCCCGGGCCTGCCGGCGATCGCGGCGCAGGCGGTGGCCGGCGGCGTCGGCATCGTGCAGGTGCGCGAGAAGCACGCCGACACCGCGCGTCGTCGCGCGCTCGCGCTCGCGGTGCGGGAGCACTGCCCGGGGGCGCTGGTGGTGGTGAACGACGACCTCGAGGCGGCGGCCGCGGTCGACGGCGTGCACGTCGGCCCCGACGACGCCCCGCCGACGGTGGCGCGCGAGCGGCTGGGACCCGACGCGGTGGTCGGCTGGTCGCTGCACGACCGGGCCCAGCTCGACGACCTCGACGCGCTGCGCGCCTGCTCCTACCTGGCCGCCGCACCGGTGTGGCCGACGGCCAGCAAGCCCAGGCACACCGAGCCGTGGGGCCTCGACGGCGTCCGCTGGATCGTGGACGCCCTGGCCGAGCGCGGTCTGCCGATCCCGGTGATCGGCATCGGCGGCGTCGACGCCGCCAACGCCGCCGACGTCGTGCGGGCCGGGGCGGTGGGGGTCGCGGTGATCAGCGCGATCCTCGACGCCGACGATCCTGCGACCGCGGCGGGCGCTCTGCGTGCGGCAGTGGGCACGGCAGTGAGCAGGGCGGCGAGCACGGGGGACGCATGAGCGCGCGCGAGCCCGTCGTCCTCACCATCGCCGGCTCCGATCCCTCCGGCGGCGCCGGCCTGCAGGCCGATCTCAAGACCGCGACGGCGCTCGGCTGCTACGGCGCGAGCGTCGTCACCGGGCTCACCGTGCAGGACACCACCGGCGTGCACGGCGTGCACCCGGTGCCGCCGGAGGTGGTGCGCGCCCAGCTCGACGCGGTGGCCGCCGACCTCGACGTGCGCGCGGTCAAGACCGGCATGCTCGGCGACGCCGCCCTCGTGCGCGCCGTGGCCGAGGGCCTGGACGCGTCGCTGCCCGGGGTGCCGCTGGTGCTCGACCCCGTCATGGTCGCCACCTCGGGTCACCGCCTGGTGCCCGCGGACGCCGTCGCCGCGATCGCGGAGCTGCTGGTGCCGCGGGCGCTGGTGGTGACGCCGAACGCGCCGGAGGCCGAGGTGCTCACCGGCACCGCCGATCGCCCCGAGGCGGCGCGGCGACTCCTCGCGATGGGCGCGCGCTGGGCGCTGGTGAAGGGCGGGCACGTGCCGCGCGACGGCGTGGTGACGGACCTGCTCGTCGACGCCGACGGCGAGCGGCGGCTCGAGGCGCCCTGGCTCGACACCCCGCACACCCACGGCACCGGCTGCACGCTCGCGGCCGGCATCGCCGCACGGCTCGCACTGGGCGACGACGTGCCGGACGCCGTCGCCGCCGCGCACGCGTTCCTCCAGGGGGCGCTGCGCTCGGGCGCGGGGCGGCTGGTGGGCCGCGGCCACGGTCCGGTCGACCACCTGTGGCGGCTGCGGGGGTCCGTCGACTGACCCCCGATCCGGCAGGCACTTCAAGTTAGGTTAGGCTCGCCTTACCTACTCGGAAGGACGCCTTCATGCCCCCCTCTCCCGACGCGCGGCACCTCGTCCACGCGCGCACCGCCGACCACCTCGACGCCCTGCTGCGCACCGGCCTCACGCACCTGCACGGCCGGCTCGCCGCGGCCACCCGGCCGCACACCGGCGCCGACCCCGCCGAGGTCGCGGCCCGCGTGGCCGCCGTCGACCTCGACCGTCCGCTGGCCGACCCGGCCGCCGCGCTCGCCGAGCTCGACGCCGTGTGGCTCGACGACGCCGTGTGGTTCCACGAGCCCGGCTACGCCGCCCACCTCAACTGCCCGATCGTCGCGCCGGCCGTGCTCGCCGAGCTCCTCACCGCCACGGTGAACCCGAGCATCGACACCGTCGACCAGTCGATGGGCGCCACGTTCATCGAGCAGCGGCTCATCGGCTGGACCGCCGGCCTCCTGGGCTTCGACGCCGACCGCGCCGACGGCGTGTTCACCCCCGGCGGCACCACCTCGAACCTGCAGGGCCTGCACCTGGCCCGCGACCACGCCCGCGAGCGCACCGGCGCGCCGCTGGAGCGCCTGCGCGTGCTGGCCTCGGCCGACGCCCACATGAGCGTCGACCGCGCCGCGCGCCTGCTGGGCCTGGCCCCCGACGCGGTCCTCAGCGTGCCCGTCGACGCCCGCCGCCGCATGGATCCCGTCGCCCTGGCCCGCAGCCTCGAGGCGATCCTCGCCGCCGGGCTGGTGCCCGCGGCCGTCGTCGCCACCGCCGGCACCACCGACCACGGCGCCATCGACCCGATCGAGGCGATCGCCGCCGTGCTCGACGAGCACGTCGCCACCCACCCCGACGCCCATCGCCCCTGGCTGCACGTCGACGCCGCCTACGGCGGCGGGCTGCTGCTCTCGGCCCGGCACCGCGGCCGGCTGGCCGGCGTCGAGCGCGCCGACTCCGCCACCGTCGACTTCCACAAGACGTTCTTCCAGCCGGTGGCCTGCAGCGCGATCGTCGTGCGCCAGGCCGACCACCTGCGCCACGTCGCCTGGCACGCCGACTACCTCAACCCCGCCGACGGCGGCGGCACCGGCGTCCGCCCGGCCGACCAGGTGGCCAAGACCCTCCAGACCACCCGCCGCTTCGACCCCCTCAAGCTGTGGCTGACCCTGCGGCTGATCGGCGCCGAGACCCTCGGCTCCTACGTCGACGCGCTCGTCGAGCTGGCCCGCGCGGCGCACGCCGACCTCGTCGACGACCCGCGCATCGAGCTGCGGGCCGCCCCCGAGCTCTCCACGCTGCTGCTGCGTCCGCGTCCAGCCGACGACTCCCCTGCCGCCGCCGACGCCGTCGACGCCCTCGTGCCGCTCGTGCGCCACGACCTCGCCCGCGAGGGCCGCGCGCTCGTTGCCTCCACCCGGGTCGACGGACGCCGCTGGCTCAAGCTCACGCTGCTCAACCCGATGGCCGGGCTCGACGACGTCCGCGCCATCGTCGAGGAGATCGCCTCCGCCGCCGACCGCCGGACGCGCGCAGCCGCGACCGCGGGAGCCCGCGCATGAGCGGCCACGTGCACGACCTCGTCGGCATCGGCCTGGGTCCGTTCAACCTCGGCCTAGCGGCGCTCGCCGAGCCGATCGACGACCTCGACGCGGTGTTCCTCGAGGCGCGCCCGCGCTTCGAGTGGCACCCCGGCCTCATGCTCGACGACGCCACCCTGCAGGTGCCGTTCCTCGCCGACCTCGTGACGCTGGCCGACCCGACGTCGCGCTGGTCGTTCCTGGCCTGGCTCAAGGCCACCGGCCGGATCTACCCCTTCTACCTGCGCGAGCACTGGCACCCGCTGCGCCGGGAGTACTCCGACTACTGCCGCTGGGTGGCCGAGCAGCTGGCCTCGGTGCGCTTCGGCTGGCCGGTCACCAGCGTCGAGCACGACGGCGAGGCCTACGTCGTCCGCACCGCCGGCGGGGAGACGCTGCGCACCCGACGCCTCGTGCTCGGCGTCGGCTCCCAGCCGCAGGTGCCCGACGTCGTGCGGCGCGCCGGCGGGCCGTGGACGCACACCGGCGACTACCTGCGTCACCGCGAGCGGCTGCAGCGCTGCCGCCGGATCACGATCGTGGGCAGCGGCCAGAGCGCCGCCGAGGTCTACCGCGACCTCCTCGCCGCCAGCCCCGAGCACGACTACGAGCTGGTCTGGCTCACGCGCAGCGCCCGGTTCTTCCCGCTGGAGTACACCAAGCTCACCCTCGAGCTCACCTCGCCCGAGCACACCGCGTACTTCCATGCGCTCCCGCCGCGCCTGCGCGACCAGCGCCTCGAGGAGCACCAGTCGCTCTACCGCGGCATCAGCGCCGACCTGATCGACGAGATCTCCGACCTGCACCACCGCCTGCGCGCGCTCGGCCACGGGCCGCGCACGACGCTGGCGGCCGGCTGCGCGCTCGAGGACGCCGTCTGGGACGGTCGCGAGCACCGTCTGACGCTGCGCCAGCGCGACCTCGACGAGCCGTTCGAGGTCGCCACCGACGGCCTGGTGCTCGGCACCGGCTACGCCACCCCCGTCCCGTCGTTCCTCGACCCCGTCCGCGATCGGCTGCGGCTGGACGCGCAGGGTCGCTACGACGTCAGCCCCCACTACGCGGTCGACCGCGCCGGAGGAGAGATCTACGTGCAGAACGCCGAGTCCCACACCCACGGACTGGTGGCCCCCGACCTCGGGATGGGCGCCCACCGCAGCTCGATCATCCTGCGCGAGGTGCTCGGCCGCGAGGTCTACCCGATCGAGGAGCGGGTGGCCGTGCAGACCTTCGGCGTGCCGCAGGGCCTCGAGGTCCTGCCGGGCCGCGAGCGGGCGGGAGCGCTGCGATGAGGACCGGCCTGACCTTGGAGCCGCTGGTGCTCGACGACGCCACCGTCGCCACCCTCCACGCGTGGGTCACCCACCCGCGTGCGGTGTTCTGGCAGATGGGCGACGCCACGCCCGCCGAGGTGCGCGAGGCCCACGAGGCGCTGCTCGCCGACCCGCACCACCGCGTCCTGCTGGGGCGGGTCGACGGCGAGCCGGCGTTCCTCGCCGAGCTCTACGACCCCGCGCTGGCGCAGGCCTCGGAGATCGCCCACCTCGACGAGCTGGAGCCCGGCGACCTCGGCATGCACGTGCTGCTGGCCCCACCCCGTCGCCGGGTGCCCGGCCACACCCGCGCCGTCATGGCCGCCGTGCTCGACGCCTGCTTCGCCGATCCGACGGTGCGGCGCGTCGTCGTCGAGCCCGACGTGCGCAACGAGGCCATCGCGCGTCGCAACGCCGAGGCCGGGTTCCGGGTGCTGCGCGAGGTGCCGCTGGCCACCAAGACCGCCGCGCTCAGCGTGCTCGAGCGCGCCGTGCACGAGCAGCGACGTCCGCGCGTCGACGACCACCTGCGTCCCGACGTGCTCGCCGCCGCCCAGCGCCACCTGGTCACCAAGGCGCTCGGTGAGCTGAGCCACGAGCGGGTGCTGACGCCGCGCCGCGACGCCGACGCGTGGGTCGTCGACGGCCTCGGCGTGGAGTACCGCTTCCACGCACAGGTGCAGCCCGGCGAGCACTGGGCGATCGAGCCCGACAGCGTCGAGCGGCTCGTCGACGGCGCGCCCACCGAGCTCGACGTCCAGCGCCTCGTGCTCGACCTCGTCGACGTGCTGCCGCTCGGCGACGGCGTCCTGCCGCTGTACCTCGAGGAGCTCGCGACCACGCTGGCCGGACGCTGCTGGCGACTGGCCCACCCCGGCCCGTCGGCCCGCGCGCTGGCCGACGCCGACCACCTGACCGTCGAGGGCGCCATGACCGACGGGCACCCCGGGTTCATCGCCAACAGCGGCCGCATCGGCTTCGGCGTCACCGACCAGCACCGCCACTCCCCCGAGTCGGCCGCCGGGCTGCGGCTGCAGTGGCTGGCCGCCCGCCGCGACGCGACGCTGCTCTCCCTCGGGGAGGGAGTCGAGGTGGAGACGCTGCTGCCGGGCAAGGAGTGCCGTGACCGGTTCGACGCACGGCTGCGCGGCCTGGGCCTCGACCCGGCCGACTACCACCTGCTCCCGGCGCACCCCTGGCAGTGGGAGCACACGCTGACGACGACCTTCGCCCCCGACCTCGCGCGACGCGACCTGGTGCACCTCGGCGAGGGCGACGCCGTCCACGTGCCGCTGCAGTCGCTGCGGACGATGGCCGACGTCGACGACCCGACGCGGCCCTACGTCAAGACCGCCGTGGCCGTGCGCACGATGGGCTTCACCCGCGGCCTGTCCCCGGCCTACATGGCCGACACCCCGGCCATCAACGACTGGGTGCACGCGCTGGTGACCTCCGACCCCGAGCTGCGCTCGAGCGGCTTCGAGGTGCTGCGCGAGCGGGCCGCGATCGGGTACACCGGCGACGTCTTCCACGCCACCGACGCCACCGCGTCCGCGCCCCAGCGCAAGATGGTGGCCGCGCTGTGGCGCGAGAACGTCTCGACCCGGCTGGCCGAGGGCGAGCGGGCGATGACGCTGGCCGCGATGCTGCACCGCGACCCCGACGGCGTCCCGCTGCTGGCCGCGCTGATCGAGGCCTCCGGGCTGTCGCCCGAGGCGTGGCTGGCCGACCTGCTGCGGGCCTACGTGCGTCCGCTCGTCCACTGCCTGCTGGCCCACGACCTCGCGTTCATGCCGCACGGCGAGAACGTCATCGTCGTGCTGCGCGAGCACCGGGTGGTGCGCACGATCGGCAAGGACGTCGGCGAGGAGATCGCGGTGCTCTCCGAGCGTCCGCTGCCGGAGGCCTGCGAGCGGGTGCGGATGCTGGTCGGCGACGACGAGCGGGCGCTGCCGATCCTCACCGACGTCGTCGACGGCGTCCTGCGCCACCTCGCCGCCCTGGCCCAGGACGCCGGCCTGCTCGACGTCGAGCGGTTCTGGGCGCTGACCCGCGCCGTGATCGAGGAGCACGCCGCCGACCACCCCGAGCTGGCCGACGCCGTCGCGCACTACGACCTGCTGCGACCGCGGTTCCGGCACTCCTGCCTCAACCGGCTACAGCTGCGCAACCCGCGCACGATGGTGAGCCTGGACGACCAGGCGTCGTCGTTCCTCTACGCCGGGTGGCTCGACAGCCCGCTGGTCCACGGCTGACGGCGCGGGCTGTCGGCAGGGGGCCGTAGGTTGCTCCGCATGGACTCGGTCTCCTGCCACAGCCCCGAGGGGCAGCGCGTGCTGCGCGGGTTCCTCGACGACGACGGCCGCCTGCACACCATCCCCAGCAAGCGCTCCAAGCAGCTGGTCGTGCTCGACTGGCTCGTCCAGGACTTCGAGCCGGGCCGCCGCTACCCGGAGGCGGAGGTCGTCGAGGTGCTGACCCGTCGCCACCCCGACCACGCCGCGCTGCGCCGCTACCTGGTGATCGAGGGGCTGCTCTCCCGCGAGGACGCCGTCTACTGGCGCACCGGCGGCAGCGTGGCCGACGTCGATGGCTGACCCCCACGCCGACGCGCCGCCCGCCGAGGGCGCGGAGGGCGTCGTGTTCAGCCAGTGCGACTGGTACGGCCTGGAGATCGGCCCGGTCCGGTTCGTCGACTGTCGCTTCGACCGCGTCGACCTCAGCGAGGTCACCACCCGCGGCACGGTGTTCGAGGGCTGCGTCTTCGACGGCTGCCGGTTCAACTCCTCGGCGCACCACACCACCGCGCTGGTCGGCTGCACCCTCGGGCGCTGCCACCTCTTCGACTCCACCTGGGAGGGCTGCAAGCTCACCGGCACGAGCTTCGAGGGCGGCACGCTGCGGCCGATGCGGGTCATCGGCGGCCAGTGGCGCGGGGTGTCGCTGCGCGGCGCCGATCTCTCCCGCCTCGACCTCACCGGCCTCGACCTGCGCGAGGCCGACCTCTCGATGGCCGTGCTGCGCGACGCCGTGCTGCGCGACGCCGACCTCACCGGCGCCACCCTCCGCGAGGCCGAGCTCGCCGGAGCCGACCTGCGCGGCGCCCGGCTCGACGGCGTCGACCTCGCCTCCGCCCGCCTGGCGCGTACCCGCCTCGACCTCGCCGGCGCCATCGTCCTCGCCGAGCAGTCCGGCGCGATCATCGAGCCGTGAGGGCCCGCGCGTCGGCCAACCGGGGTTCGGACCGCTGCACCGGCGTCGAGCCCGCACCGCCATACTGGACCGTCCGCAGCAGACCCTGAGGAGAACCCGCATGACCTTCTTCGACCAGCTCGCGAGCGCCGTGCTCGACGGCAAGCCCGCCACCGCGGACGACGCCCTCGCCGTGCTGCGGGCCCACGACGCCGAGCTGCTCGACGTCGTCGCCGCCGCCTCGCGCCTGCGCCGCGAGCACTTCGGCAACACCGTCAAGGTCAACTACCTGGTCAACCTCAAGTCGGGTCTGTGCCCGGAGAACTGCAACTACTGCAGCCAGGCCGTCGGCTCCACCGCCGACATCCTGAAGTACAAGTGGCTGCAGACCGGCGAGGCGCTCGAGCAGGCCGCGGCCGGTCTCAAGGGCGGCGCCACCCGCGTCTGCATGGTCTCCTCGGGCCGTGGCCCCACCAACCGCGACATCGACCGCGTCACCGACATGGTCGGCGCCATCAAGGGCGAGCACCCCGAGGTCGAGGTCTGCGCCTGCCTGGGCCTGCTCAAGGAGGGCCAGGCCGAGCGCCTCAAGGCCGCCGGCGTCGACGCCTACAACCACAACATCAACACCGCCGAGTCCCACCACGACGAGATCGTGCAGACCCACACCTACGCCGACCGCGTCGACACCGTCGGCAAGGCGAAGTCCGCCGGCCTCTCGCCGTGCTCGGGCCTCATCGCCGGTCTGGGCGAGAGCGACGAGCAGCTCGTCGAGGCGCTGTTCGCGCTCAAGGAGCTCGACTCCGACTCCATCCCGATCAACTTCCTCATGCCCTTCGACGGCACCCCGTACGAGAACACCTGGGAGCTCGACCCCACCCGCTGCGTGAAGATCCTCGCGATGGCGCGCTTCGTGTGCCCCGACAAGGAGATCCGCATCGCCGGCGGACGCGAGATGCACCTGCGCTCGCTGCAGGGCCTCGCGCTGCACGTGGCCAACTCGATCTTCCTCGGCGACTACCTCACCTCCGAGGGCCAGGCCGCCGAGGCCGACCTCGAGCTCATCCGCGACAACGGCTTCGTCGTCCTGGGCTCCGAGGAGCACCTGGCCGAGACCGCCGCCGAGCGCACCGCCGTCGACCCCGCGATCCGTCGTCGTGGCGCCGGCACGGAGCTCGCGCCCAACGCCTGAGCCGCGCGCCCCGCACCTCCCACCACCAGGGGTCCTCGGCCGGCGTGGCGACGTCGAGGGCGAGGTCACATCCGGGCCGCTCACGCCCTGGGCCGCCCGGGTCGCGAGGGCCGCCGAAACCTAGGATCGTCCAGATGTCCCCGAACGCCGCCGCCGACCCTGACCGCGGACGTGCGCCCCTCGGCACCACCCCCGCCGAGCTGCTGGCCTACGACCGCGAGCACGTCTGGCACCCCTACACCTCGATGACCGACCCCGCGCCGGTGCGCCTGGTCACCGGCGCCGACGGCGTCCGCCTGCGCCTGGCCGACGGCCGCGAGCTCGTCGACGGGATGTCGTCGTGGTGGGCGGCCGTGCACGGCTACAACCACCCGGTGCTCAACGCCGCGCTGGCCGAGCAGGCCGGCCGGATGGCGCACGTCATGTTCGGCGGGCTGACCCACGAGCCGGCGATCCGCCTGGGGCATCGGCTGGTGGAGATCACCCCCGCCGGCCTCGAGCACGTCTTCCTCGCCGACTCCGGCTCGGTGAGCATGGAGGTCGCGCTCAAGATGGTGCTGCAGCACCAGCGCGGCCTGGGCCGCCCCGAGCGCACCCGGATGCTCAGCGTCCGCGGCGGCTACCACGGCGACACCTTCGGGGTCATGGGCGTGTGCGACCCCGTCGGCGGGATGCACTCGATGTTCGCCGACGTGCTCCCCCAGCACGTCTTCGCCGACCGACCCCCCGCGCACGACGCCGACGAGGCGACGATCGCCGCCTGGGCCGACGGCGTCCGCGCCCTCGCCGCCGCGCACGCCCACGAGCTGGCCGGCGTCGTCGTCGAGCCGCTGCTGCAGGGCGCCGGCGGCATGTGGACCTACCCGGCCGCCTGCCTGCGGGTGCTGCGCGAGGTGGCCGACGAGCACGGCCTGGTGCTGGTCTTCGACGAGATCGCCACCGGCCTGGGCCGCGCTGGCACCCTCTTCGCCGCCGATGCCGCCGGGGTGGCCCCCGACGTCCTCGCGCTCGGCAAGGCCCTCACCGGCGGCTACCTGACGATGGCCGCGGTGCTGTGCACCGGCGAGGTCGCCCGCGGCCTCTCGGCCTCGGAGTCCGGCGTCCTCATGCACGGGCCCACGTTCATGGGCAACCCGCTGGCCTGCGCCGTCGCGCTGGCCAGCCTCGACCTCCTCGAGAGCAGCGACTGGTCGGCCAACGTGGCCCGCGTCGGCGCCGGACTGCGCGCCGGGCTCGAGCCGCTGCGCGGCACCCCGGGCGTCGCCGACGTGCGCACGCTCGGCGCGGTCGGCGTCGTGCAGCTCGACCACCCCGTCGACGGTGCGAAGGCCGCCGACGCCGCCGCCGAGGAGGGCGTGTGGCTGCGCCCCTTCCGCGACCTGATCTACACGATGCCGCCCTACGTCACCTCCGACGACGACGTCGCCCGGATCTGCCGCGCGGTGGCCCGAGCCAGCGAGGTGGCCTGATGGACGAGGGCTACGGCGCCGACGTCTCCTGGGGGGAGTGGCTGGCCGACCAGGCGGCCGCGCGGGAGGCCGCAGGCCTGCGACGCTCGCTGCGTCCGCGGGCCGTCGACGACACCACCATCGACCTCGCCGGCAACGACTACCTCGGCCTGGCCCGCGACCCCCGCGTGACGCGGGCCGCCGCCGACGCGGCGCTCGCCTGGGGCGCCGGCGCCGGTGCGTCGCGGCTGGTCACCGGCACCCTCGCGCTGCACGAGACCCTCGAGCGCGAGCTGGCCGAGCACCTCGGGCAGCCGGCCGCCCTCACCTTCTCCACCGGCTACCACGCCAACCTCGCCGTCGTCACCGCGCTGGTCGACCGCGACTGCCACGTCGTCTCCGACGCCCACATCCACGCCTCGCTGGTCGACGCCGTGCGGCTCTCCAAGGCCGGGCTCACCGTCGTCCCGCACTCCTCGGTGGAGGCCGTCGCCGACGCCCTGGCCGCCGGCGGCGGGGAGCGGACGCTGGTGCTCGCCGAGTCGATCTACTCCGTGCTCGGCGACGAGGCGCCCCTGCGCGAGCTGGCGGCGGTGTGCGAGGACCACGGCGCGCTGCTGGTCGTCGACGAGGCGCACGGCCTCGGGGTGCACGGCGCGGGCGTCGTCGAGCGGGCCGGGCTCGCGGGCGCGCCGCACGTCGTCGTCACCCTGACCCTCTCCAAGGCGCTGGGCAGCCAGGGCGGGGCCGTGCTCGGCTCCCCCGCGCTCATCGACCACCTGGTCAACCGCGCGCGGCCGTTCATCTTCGACACCGGCCTCGCCCCCGCCGCCGCCGGCGGCGCGCTCGAGGCGCTGCGGATCCTGCGCTCCGAGCCCGAGCTGGCCCACCGCGTGCGCACCCGCGTCGACGACCTCGCCGCCGCGCTCGGCGTCGAGCCGCCCGCCGGCGCGGTGCTGTCGGTGCCGATGCCCAGCCCCCAGGTGGCCGTGGCCGCCCAGGCCGCCGCGCTCGCCGCCGGCGTCCGCGTCGGCTGCTTCCGCCCGCCGTCGGTGCCCGACGGCGTCTCCCGCCTGCGCATCACCGGCAGCGCGGGCGTCCCCGAGGCCGCGTGGGACCGGGCCGTCGAGGTCCTCGTCGCCGTCGTCAAGGAGCACCAGTGAGCACCCGCGTCATCGTCGTCACCGGCACCGGCACCGAGGTCGGCAAGACCATCGCCACCGCCGCGCTCGCCGCACGGGCGAGCGACGCCGGCCGCGTCGTCGTGGTGAAGCCCGCGCAGACCGGCATCGCCGACGGCGACCCCACCGACGCCGACACCGTGCACCGCCTCACCGGCGTCGAGGTGCAGACCTGGACCGAGCTCGACGAGCCGCTCGCCCCCGACTCCGCCGCGCGCCGCGCCGGCATCACGCTGCCGCCGGTGGCCTCCTACGTGCCGCGCATCCTGGCGCTCGCCGCCGACCACGACACCGTGATCGTCGAGGGCGCCGGCGGTCTGCTCGTGCGCCTCGACACCGACGGCGGCACCCTCCTCGACCTCGCCGCCCACCTGCAGGCGCAGGCGCCCGACGACGTCGTCGTCGAGGTGGTCGTGGTCGTCGCCAGCGCCCTGGGCACCCTCAACGTCGCCGAGCTCACCGTCGGCGCGCTGCGCGCCCGCGGCCTCGAGCCCGCCGGCCTGGTCATCGGCTCGTGGCCCGAGCAGCCCGACCTCGCCGAGGGCGTCAACCGCACCGAGCTCCCCCGCGTCACCGCCACCCCCCTCCTCGGCGTCCTCCCCGCCGGCTCGGGTCGACTCCCCCGTGCGGAGTTCGTCGCCGGGGCTCGGGAGTGGCTGGGCTGAGCGGGGCAGTTTCCCCGGATGTCCGGGGAAACTGGACGTTGTCAGGGGAAGCTTCCCCCGACAACGTCCAGTTCTCCCTGACCTGATCCCGCCCGAATCGCGGCTGCGCCGAGACTCACCAGCGCGGCGGACGCCGATCGGCCCACGGCGCGGCCGCCTCGACCTGGGCCGCCAGCCCCAGCAGCAGCTCGTCCTCGGCCGGACGCGCGGCGAGCATGACGCCGACCGGCAGGCCAGCGTCGGTCCAGTGCAGGGGCAGCGAGACCGCGGGCATGCCGGTGACGTTCCAGGCGCTCGTCCACGGCGTGAAGCGCTTCTGCGCCTCGAAGTCCGCGGCCGGGTCGGCGTCGTCGCGCAGCGCGCCCACCGGCAGCGGCGGGGCGGCGAGCGTCGGGGAGAGGACGACGTCGAAGGGCGCGAGCGCCTCCAGCGCCGCGGCGGCGTGACGCCTCAGCGCGCCGATGGCGAGCCCGAAGTCCGGGCCTCTGACGGCGTGGCCGCGCGCGGCGAGCCAGGCGGTGAGCGGACGCAGCAGGTGGGCACGCTCGGGCGGCACCGGGCTGAGCGCGGTGAGCACCGCCCAGCAGGTCTCGAAGTCGGCGACGGCCTCGCGCGGCAGCGGACGGCCGATCGGCTCGACGGCGTGGCCGAGCCCCTCCAGCAGCCGCGCCGCGTCGTCCACCGCCTGCAGGCAGACGGGGTCGACGTCCGGGTCCGCGATGAGCGGCTCGGTCAGCAGCGCCACCCGCAGCCGCCCGGGCGGGCGCTCGCAGGCGTCGAGGAACGTGGTGGCCGGCGGCGGGGCCCACGACGGGTCGCCCGGACGCCGCCCGGCCAGGACGTCGAGCAGCGCGGCGGCGTCGCGGACGGTGCGGGCCAGCGAGCCGGGTGTCGCGAGTCCGACGGGATCGCCGTAGGTCGGCGCCCCGCTGACCCGGCCGCGCGAGGGCTTGAGGCCGACGATCCCGCAGCACGAGGCCGGGATGCGGATCGAGCCGCCGCCGTCCGAGCCCTGCGCGAGCGGGACGAGTCCGGCGGCCACGGCCGCGGCCGCACCGCCCGAGGAGCCGCCGGCCATCCGGGTGCGGTCCCACGGGGTGACGGCGGCGGGGTGGCCCTCCGGCTCGGTGTAGCAGGGCGAGCCGAGCTCGGGCGTGCTGGTCTTGCCCAGGCTCACCAGCCCCGCGCCCTCCATCGAGAGCACCACCTGATCGGAGGTCTCCGGCACGTGCCCCTCGTAGACCGGCGAGCCGAACGACGTCGGGACGCCGGCCGTCGGCTGGAGGTCCTTGATCGCGCTCGGGACGCCCCACAGCGGGCCGGCGTCGTCGGGGCGCCCAGCGCGCAGCAGCGCGTCGGCCCGCGCCAGCGCCTGCTCGGCGGTGACGGTGACGAACGCGCCGAGGGGCTCGACCCCGGGTGATCCGGGATCGAGCCCCTCGATGCGGGCGAGGTGGTGCTCGACGAGCGCGCGCGGGGTGATCTCCCCGGCGCGGACGAGCGCCCCCTGCTGCAGGGCGGTCAGGTCGTGCAGGTCCTGGTCGGTCGCCACCCGGCGAACCTAGCCCGGACCGGCGCAGACCCGGGACTCCCTGCGGTCGACGTCAGGCCGCGAGCTGCTCCGGGTCGGCGTCGACCAGGGTCTGCAGGGCGGCGAGCAGGGTCGCGCGAGTGGCCTCGTCGGCGACCGGGTCGACCTCGAGGGTCGACTGCGAGACGGTGACGTCCTCGACGACCAGCGCGCCGGCGATGCCGGCCGAGCGGGCGGTGTCGGCGTGCGACCACTTGGCGCCGTACGGGGTGGGAGCGGCGCCGAGGACGCCGAAGGGCTTGGCCTTGATGGCGCCGGCGCCGTAGGGGCGCGAGAGCCAGTCGATGGCGTTGTTGAGCACGGCCGGCATCGTGCCGTTGTACTCGGGGGTGACGGCGAGCACGCGGTCGGCGTCCTCGATGGTCTTGCGGACGGCGGCGACGGCGGCGGGCACCTCGGCGCCGTCGAGCTCCTCGTTGTAGAAGGGCAGCTGGTCGAGGCCCTCGACGATGCTGACCTCGACGCCGGCGGGCGCCTGGTCGCGGAGGAGCTCGGCGATCTTGCGGTTCACGGAGTCGGCACGGAGGCTGCCGAGCAGCAGGGCGACACGGGTCATGACTTCACCTCAGGAGAGACGGGGTACGAGTGGTGGCGGCGACCGGCGCGGGCCGGTCGACCACTCGAAACGGACCGCGGTCCGTTTGTATTCCCGGCCGCTGCGCATCGGCGATGCGCCTACAGTCGGGAGTCCTATGACCGAGCACCCCCCGATCGGCTCCGACGACTCCGGCACCCCCGGGGCCGACGCCGGCCGTCGGCTCCTCCCGCTGGTCGACGACCGGCCCGCCGAGCGCGCCGACGCCGTCCGCAACCGCGCCCTGCTGCTGCAGACCGCGCGACGGCTCGTCGAGCGCGGCGGGGTCTGCAGCGTGACGATGGACCGCCTGGCCGCCGA
Organism: Nocardioides sp. B129/18; assembly: GCF_055282735.1. NCBI lineage: Bacteria > Bacillati > Actinomycetota > Actinomycetes > Propionibacteriales > Nocardioidaceae > Nocardioides > Nocardioides sp. B129/18. The sequence continues at coordinate 55,737 of NZ_JBUZJI010000002.1, forward strand.
GGCCGGCGTCGGCAAGGGCACGGTGTTCCGGCGCTTCGGCTCCCGCGAGGGCCTCATGGCCCAGCTGCTCGACTTCAGCGAGACCGCCTGGCAGGCCTCGGTCCTCTCCGGACCACCGCCGCTCGGGCCGGGCGCGCCGCCGCGCGAGCGCCTGCTGGCCTTCGGTCGCTCCCGCATCGAGGCGACGCTGCTGCATGCCGACCTCATCGCGGCCTCCGGCTTCCCCGGCTCGCGCAGCCTGGCCGCCTACGGCTTCGTCGCCACCCACGTGCGCCACCTGCTCGGCGAGATCGGCGTCGTGGGCGACCTCCCCCTGCTCACCACCGCGCTGCTGGCCCCGCTGGAGGTGCCGGTGCTGGTGCAGCAGGTGCGCGAGGAGCACTACCCTGTCGCGCGCGTCCAGGACGCCTGGGCCGAGCTCGTCCGCCGCGTGCTCGACGCTCCCCCGGCCTGAGGCCCGTCAAGGACCAGACGGCGCTCAGGCGCCGTGACGCCGCAGGCCGAAGGTGAACCCGTCGACGAGCGCCCCCCACGACGCCTCGACGACGTTCGCCCCGACGCCCACGGTGACCCACGACGACTCGCCGTCGGAGGTCTCGATGAGCACGCGGGTGATGGCGTCGGTGCCATGGCCCTGGTCGAGGATGCGCACCTTGTAGTCGATGAGCTCGAAGGACGCGACGGCCGGGTAGGCCTGGCCGATCGCGGTGCGCAGCGCCTGGTCGAGGGCGTTGACCGGGCCGTTGCCCTCGCCGGTGACGACGTAGCGCACCTCGTCGGCGATCAGCTTCACGGTGGCCTCGGAGAGCGCGTCGTCCCCGGGCCGGGTCTCGGTGATGACCCGCCACGACTCGACGTCGAAGTAGGAGGGACGCCGGCCCTCGACCTCCTCGGCCAGCAGCAGCTCGAAGGAGGCGTCGGCGGCCTCGAAGGTGTGCCCGCGCGACTCCAGCACCTTGACCCGCTCGGTGACGCGGGTGACCAGCGCCTTGCTGTCCTCGCCGGAGAGGTCGAAGCCGAGCTCCTTGCCCTTCAGCTCGATCGACGCGCGCCCGGCCATGTCGGAGACCAGCAGGCGCATGTCGTTGCCGACGCCCTGCGGGTCCATGTGCTGGTAGAGGTCGGGGTCGACCTTGATGGCGCTGGCGTGCAGGCCGGCCTTGTGCGCGAACGCCGACGTGCCGACGTAGGGCTGCCGCGAGGAGGGCGCCACGTTGGTGACCTCCGCGACGGCGTGGGCGATGCGGGTGGCCTCGCGCAGCAGGCCGGCGGGGAGCACGGCACGGTCGAGCTTGAGCTCGAGGTTCGCCACCACCGAGATGAGGTCGGCGTTGCCGGTGCGCTCGCCGTAGCCGTTGATGGTGCCCTGCACGTGGGTGGCGCCGGCGTCGACGGCGGCCAGGGAGTTCGCGACGGCGCAGCCGGTGTCGTTGTGGCAGTGGATGCCGACGCGACCGCCGGTGGACTCCAGGACGTCCTGGACGACGTCAGAGACCCACGGCGGCAGCATCCCGCCGTTGGTGTCGCACAGCGCGGCGACCTCCGCGCCGGCCTCGAAGGCGGTGCGCAGCACCTCCAGCGCGTAGTCGCGGTTGGCGCGGTAGCCGTCGAAGAAGTGCTCGGCGTCGAGGAAGACCCGCTGGCCCTCGGCGCGGAGGTGGGCGACGGTGTCGCGCACCATCGCCAGGTTCTCCTCCAGCGTCGTGCGCAGCGCCAGCTCGACGTGCCGGTCGTGGGACTTCGCCACCAGCGTGACGACGCCCGCGCCGCTCTCGCGCAGGGCGGCGACGAGCGGGTCGTCGGCGGCGGCGACGCCGGCCCGACGGGTGGCGCCGAAGGCCGCGAGCTGGGCGTGCTGCAGGTCGAGCTCACGGCGGGCGCGCGCGAAGAACTCGGTGTCCTTGGGGTTGGCGCCCGGCCAGCCGCCCTCGATGAACCCGACGCCGAGGCCGTCGAGGTGCCGCGCGATCGACAGCTTGTCGGCGACCGTCAGGCTCAGGCCCTCCTGCTGCGCGCCGTCGCGCAGGGTCGTGTCGTAGACGTGGAAGGAGGCCTGCGGTGCGGTCAGGTCGCTCACGGTGCTTCCCCTGCTCGGTCGGACGGTGGGTGGTCGTGCTGGTCGTGCGGGCTGGCGCGGGCACAAAAAAACCTCTCGCGAACGAGAGGTGGCGCGCCGGCGGTGCTCGGCGCGCTAGGGAATGCGGATCTCCTGCGGCGTCATGCGCGTCATCGTGCCACAGCGCCCCAGCCGGGGAGGTCGTGTCCGGCGAGCGGACGGGAGTCGTCGGGCGCCCAGTCCGGGCCCGACTGCGCGGCCACCGCTCCCCCGGCGGCCAGGCCGGCGAGGACCACGAGGCTCACCAGCCACCCGAGGGGACGACGGGCAGCGGGCCGCACGACGCGGCCGAGCGGGCCGCGCACCCGGCTGCCGCCGGGCCCGGCCCAGGCGCCCACCGCGAGGAGCGCACCGCAGACCGCGAGGCTGGGGGCGAGCTCGGCGGCGAGCGCGTAGCAGACCAGCGCGCCGGACGCCGCGACGCCGAGGGCCCACAGCTGCAGCAGGAAGGTGCTCGGGATCGAGCGGACGAGCTGCCAGGGCAGGCCGAGCAGCGTGGCCGGGACGTCGTACCAGCGACGTCCGCGCAGCCTGCGTCGCTCGGCGAGGTCGCCCGCGGCGTGCGAGCCGGTGCGCAGCAGCCAGACGAGCGCGAGCACCAGGGCGGTGACGATCCACGGGGCGGCGACCGCCCAGGCGGACACGACGCCGCCGAGCAGCACCCACAGGACGACCCGGCGGGCCCGCTCGGCCAGCGGTGCCTTCTCGGGAGCGGGCTGCTCCTCCCAGGTCCAGGGCCAGGCGTCGGGCTCGCCCTCGGAGGTCTCCCCCGCCTGCGGCTCTGCGGCCGGACTCGCCGGGGCGGCCGGACGACGGGCCGCGTGCGGGTCGGCGTACGGGTCGGAGATGAGCGGGACCTGCTGGGTGGGCATGGCGTCCGCCGGGTCGGCGGCGGGCGCGAGGTGAGGATCGACGTACGGCCCGACGGCGTGCGGGTCGAGCACGGTGTAGGGACGCGTGGGGTCGGCCGGGGGGACGAAGGCCGCGGCCCCCGGCGTCTGGCCCGGCGTGATCACCTCGGTGCCGCCCTCGAGTCCGGCCCGGTGGACCGCCGCCAGCGGCACCGTCTGCGGGACGGCCTCGGCCAGCGCGGTGACGGGCAGGTCGGTGCGGGTGGTGCGCGGTCGCAGCCAGTCGAGCACCTGCTCCAGGCTGGGGCGTCGCTCGGGCTCGGGGTCGAGCGCGGCGGTGAGCAGCCGCGTCAGCTCCTCGGGAAGGCCGCGCAGGTCGTGCTCGCCGCGGCGGACGCGGTCCATGATCGCCATCGCGGGGCCCCGGCCGAACGGCGGCCGCGCGAGCCCGGCGTAGGCCACGGTGGCGGCCCAGGAGTGGACGTCGGAGGCGGTCGTGGCGTCGTCGCCGTAGAGGATCTCCGGTGCCAGGTAGCCCGGCGTGCCCAGCAGCCAGCCGGTGTGGGTGAGCTTGGGGTCGTCGGCGACGCGCGCGAGCCCGAAGTCGATGAGGATCGGCGTGCGGCCCTCCATGAGCACGTTCGACGGCTTCACGTCGCGGTGCAGCACGCCGACGTCGTGCACCGACGCGACGCCCTCGGCCAGGCAGCCGGCGAACCAGACGAGGTCGGGGCCCCCGATCGGGCCTTCCTCGAGGGCGTGGTCGTGCAGGGAGAGCCCGGGCACGTAGCGGGTGGCGACGTAGGGCACCGGCGCCCACGGGTCGGCGTCGAGGATCTCGGCCACCCAGCGGCTGCGGATGCGCTCGAGGGAGGCGACCTCGCGGGCCAGCCGGGCGCGGGCCTCGTCGTCGCCGACGACGTGGGGACGCAGCACCTTGAGCGCGACGCGGTCGCCGCCGGGACGGCGGGCCAGGTGCACGACGCCCATGCCGCCCTCGCCGAGCTTGGCGAGGAGCTCGTAGTCGCCCACGGTCGGCGGCACGGCGGCGGTCGTCACCTCAGCAGGGTAGCCCGGTCGGCGTCCGGCGCGGCTCGCAGCGCGCCAGCCCGGCGTGCCGACGTCGGCACCGCGTTCTGCGCGCATCAGGTCAGGGAGAACCGGACGTTGTCGGGGGAAGCCTCCCCTGACAACGTCCAGTCTCCCCGGACATCCGGGGAAGCTGCCCCCGTCAGCCCGCCGCCTTCACCGCCGGCACCAGGGCGTCGACGAAGGCGTCGAGACCCCAGGTGAGGGAGAGGGCGGTGGGCGGGGAGACCGAGGAGACGTAGGACTCGCCGACGACGGAGGCGACGGTGCCGGCCTTCAGCTGCGGGAGGGCCTGGAGGGTCTTGTCCTTCTCGATGGCCTCGACGCGGGCCTGGTCGGGCACGTAGGAGAGCAGGACGTCGGAGGTCAGCTCGTCGAGGCGCTCGGTGCTGAGCGTGATGTAGAAGCCCTTCTCATCGCCGGCCAGCTTCGCGACGCTGGGGGCGACGGTGAAGCCGAGGTCCTCGAGGAACTGCACGCGCGGGTCGGCGCCGGTGTAGACGTAGAAGGCCGAGGGGTCGATGGCCACGGCGGCGATGGTGCGGCCCTGGAACTCCGGGTGCTCCTTCGCGGCCTCGGCGACCTCCTCGTCGATGTCGGCGAGCAGGTCCTTGGCCTCGGCGTCCTCGCCGAGCACCTGGCCGACGGTGGTGATGACGTCGCGCCACGGGGTCGACCACGGCTCGTCGGGGTAGGCGACGGTGGGCGCGATCTGGGCGAGCTTGGCGTAGTCGGCCTTCGTGATGCCGGAGTAGTTGGCCAGGATCACGTCGGGCGCGGCGGCGGCGATCTCCTCGAAGGGCGGCTCGGTGCCCTCGGTCAGGAGCGTCGGCGCGGTGGCGCCGTCCTCGGCGACGGCCTCGTCGATCGCCTCCTTCTGCCACGGCATGTAGCCCTCGGAGTCGGCGCCGTAGGAGTTCTTCGGCATCGCGACGGGGACGACGCCGAGCGCGATGGCGGCGTCGCTGCTGCCCCAGCCCCAGGTGACGACGCGCTCGGGGCGCTCCTCGATCGTGGTGGAGCCGAAGGCGTGCTTGATCGTCACCGGCGTGTACGCGGAGCGCTGGTCGTCGCTGCCGGCCTCGCTGGAGTCGGAGTCGTCGGAGCCGCAGGCGGCGAGGGGAAGGGCCAGGACGGCGGCCGCGGCGCCGAGGGCGGCGCGCCGGGTGAGGGAACGGGGGATCAACGTCCACTCCTCGTGGAAGGGACCCAGCGTGTCTGGGTTAGGTAAGGCTAACCTTAGCAGCAGGGTCAGGCGGTGGCCGCATCGCGGTCCGCGGACCGATCCCCCGACCGGCTCCCCGACCGGCCCAGCGGCACCACCAGCGGCGTCCCGGACACCGGGTCGGGCACGACACGGGCCTCGAGCCCGAAGGCCTCCCGCACGCACGCGGCGTCGAGCACGTCGGCCGGCGCGCCCTCGCGCAGCACCCTTCCCTGCGCCATGACGACGAGGTGGTCGGCGTAGCGGGCGGCCAGCGAGAGCTCGTGCAGCACCATGACGACGGTCGTGCCGCGGCGGTGGTTGAGGTCCCGCAGCAGCTCGAGCAGGTCGACCTGGTGGGCGATGTCGAGGAAGGTCGTGGGCTCGTCGAGCAGCATGATGTCGGGGTCCTGGGCCAGCATCATCGCCAGCCAGACCCGCTGCCGCTGCCCGCCGCTGAGCTCCTCGACGCGCGCGCCGGCGAGGTCGACGAGGTCGGCGGCCTCGAGCGCGTGCGCGACGGCCGCGGCGTCGACGCCGCCCGTGCGCCGCCAGGCGCCCTGGTGCGGGAAGCGTCCGCGGGCCACCAGCGCCGCCACCGTGATGCCCTCCGGCGCCAGCGGCTGCTGCGGGAGCAGGCCGAGCGTGCGGGCGACCTCGCGGGGACGCGCACGGCGCAGGTCGACGCCGTCGAGCTCGACACAGCCCTCGGTGGGGGTCATCAGGCGGGAGAGCCCGCGCAGCAGCGTCGACTTGCCGCAGCCGTTGGCGCCGACGATGACGCTGACCCGCCCGCTGGGCACGTCGAGGTCGACGCCTCGCACGACCGGCCGGCCGTCGTAGGAGAGGTGGACGCCGCGGGCCCGCAGCCGGGCTGGGGCGGCCAGCGGCGCGACGGGGTCCAGGACGGGGCTGGTGTCGATCACGGGTCCTCCTCGAGGGGCAGGGGTCAGGACAGGGAGTCAGGTGGTGCGGACGTGGCCGCGCAGCAGCAGCCACACGAGCAGCGGGGCGCCGAGGGCGCCGGTGACGACGCCGACCGGGGCGACGACGCCGCCGGGCAGCAGGTGCTGGGCGACGACGTCGGAGCCGACGACGAGCACGACGCCGACCAGTGCCGAGGCGGCCAGCGCGGCGCCGCCGTCGCCGAGCAGGCGACGCGCCACCGGCCCGGCGACGAACGCGACGAAGGCGACGGGGCCCGCGGCGGCGGTCGCCACCGCGGCGAGGGCGACGCCCAGCAGCACGACGAGCGCCCGCACGACCTCGGGGCGCACGCCGAGGGAGGCGGCGCGGTCGTCGCCGAGAAGGAGCAGGTCGAGGCGGCGGGCCAGCAGGGCGGCGCCGGGGAGGAGCACGAGCAGGGCGGCGCCGAGCACCTGCACCAGGGACCAGGACGCCTGGCCGAGGCTGCCGGTCATCCAGGTGAGCGCGTCCTGCGCCTGGCGCAGGTCGCTGCGGGTGATGAGGTAGCCGGTGATGCTGGCGCCGAGGTAGGCGACGCCGACGCCGGAGAGCACGAACCGGTAGCCGGTGGTGCCCTGGCGCCAGGCGACGGCGTAGAGCAGCACCCCGACGGCCAGGCCGCCGGCGATCGCGGCGAGGAAGACCGGCCAGCCGGAGAGCCCGCCGAGCAGCAGGGTCGCGACGGCGGCGGCCGACGCGCCCTGGGAGACCCCGACGACGTCGGGGCTGGCCAGCGGGTTGCGCAGCACGGCCTGGAACAGCGCACCGGCGACGCCGAGGGCCGCGCCGACGAGCAGTCCGAGCACGAGCCGCGGCAGCCGCAGCTCGCGGACGACGAACCGGGCGCCGCCGTCCTCGGTGCCGAGCAGAGCCCCCACGACCTGCCCGGCACCGAGGCGGAGCTCACCCAGCGACAGCGCCAGCACGGCCAGGCCGAGGGCCGCGGCGACGAGGGCGAGCAGCACGGTGGTGCGTCGACCGGCCCGGCGACGCGCGTCGGCGCGCAGGACGGCCCGGGTGTCGGGGCGCGCGGCGGGGACGGGCAGCAGGTCGGCGCTCATGCCGCCGCCATCCGGGCGCGGCGCACGACGACGAGCAGCACGGGGGCGCCGATCACGGCGACCACCACGCCGGCTTCGACCTCCGCGGGCCGGGCCACGAGGCGGCCGACGACGTCGGCGAGGAGCAGCAGGCTCGGGCCGATGAGCGCGCTGAGCAGCAGGATCCGCCGGTGCACCGGGCCGACGAGGGCGCGGGCGACGTGCGGGGCCACCAGGCCGACGAACGCCACCGGCCCCACCAGCGAGACCGCCGAGCCGCACAGCAGCACCACGGCGAGCGCGACGAGCAGGCGGCCGCGGTCGACGGAGTGCCCCAGCCCGCGGGCGACGTCGTCGCCGAGTGCGAGGGCGTCGAGCAGGCGCGCCGAGCCGAGCGCCAGCACCAGCCCGACGAGCACGAACGGCAGCACCGACCACACCAGGGACGCCGGCCGCCCGGCCAGCGAGCCGACCTGCCAGAAGCGGTACTCCCCCAGCGTGCGCTGGTCGGAGAGCAGCACGAGGGTGACCAGCGAGGTGGCGAAGGCGGTGACGGCGGCGCCGATGAGCGCGAGCCGCACCGGCGTCGCGCCCTCCCAGCCGGCCGACGCGGCGCCGTAGACCAGCGCGGTGGCCAGCGCGGCTCCGCCGAAGGCGAACCAGAGCCAGCCGGCGGCGTCGTCGATGCCGAGCACGGCGATCGCGACGACGACGGCCAGCGAGGCGCCGGCGTTGACGCCGAGGAGCCCGGGGTCGGCGATCGGGTTGCGCGTGAGTCCCTGCATGAGGGCGCCCGCGACGCCGAGCGCCAGGCCGCCGACCAGGCCGAGCAGGGTGCGGGGCACGCGGATGTCGCGGACCACCAGGTGCGCGGTGTCGCCGGCGACGGGGTCGGTGAGCGCGCGCCAGACCTCGATCGGCGCGATGCTGCGGGCGCCGAGGGCCAGGCTCGCGGCCACCGCGAGCAGGAGCACGACCACCAGGACGAGCACCGCCGTGCCCGTGCCGACGACGCCGACCACGCCGTCCCGGGCGGAGCGCCCGGACCCGTGGCGGTCGTCCGGGCGCTCCGCGTCGCGGCGTGGGGCCTGCGACAGGGCGGGGTCGGTGCTCACATGGCCAGGTTAGCCTTACCTATCTTTCTGTGCGAGCCGGGTCCGTCACACGATCCGATGCATCCAGCCGTGGGCGTCCTCGGCCCGGCCGAACTGGATGTCGACGAGCTGGCGCCGCAGCTGGGCGCCGACCTCGCCGGCCACCGGCGAGGGCAGCGCGCCGCCGTCCCAGCGCAGCTCGCCCACGGGCGTGACGACGGCGGCGGTGCCGCAGGCGAAGATCTCGGTGATCTCGCCCGACGCGACGCCGTCCTTCCACTCCTGGATGGAGAAGCGACGCTCCTCGACGGCGTAGCCGCTCTTGCCGGCCAGCTCGATGATCGAGGCGCGGGTGATGCCCTCGAGGATCGTGCCGGTCTCGGGGGTGACGATGCGGCCGTCGCGGTGGACGAAGTAGAGGTTCATGCCGCCGAGCTCCTCGACGTAGCGGCCCTCGGAGGCGTCGAGGAAGACGACCTGGTCGCAGCCGTGCTCCATGGCCTCCTGCTGGGCCACCAGCGAGCTGGCGTAGTTGCCGCCGGTCTTGGCCGCGCCCATGCCGCCGCGGCCGGCGCGGGTGTACTCCTCGGTGAGCCAGAGGCTGACCGGCTTCACGCCGCCCTTGAAGTACGCCCCGGCCGGGCTGGCGATCACCATGAAGGTGACGTGCTGGGCCGGGCGCACGCCGAGGAAGGCCTCGGAGGCGAACATGAACGGCCGCAGGTAGAGGCTCTTCTCGCTGTCGGTGGCGTCGGGCACCCAGCGCTCGTCAGCCCGCACGAGCGCGTCGACGGCGGCGACGAAGTCGTCGGCGGGCAGCTCGGGCAGGGCCAGGCGGCGGCTCGAGCGCACCATCCGCTGGGCGTTCTGGTCGGGCCGGAAGGACCACACCGAGCCGTCGGCGTGGCGGTAGGCCTTCATGCCCTCGAAGATCTCCTGGGCGTAGTGCAGGACCGACGCGGCGGGGTCGAGGCTCAGCGGGCCGTAGGGCTCGATGCGGGCGTCGTGCCAGCCGCGGTCGGGGGTCCACTCGATCAGCAGCATGTGGTCGGTGAAGTGCTTGCCGAACCCGGGGTCGGCGAGGATCTCGGCGACGCGCTCGTCGCTGGCGGGGCTCGGGGACGACGTCGTGGTGATCGACAGGCTGCTCGGCATGGTGCTCAATCTAGTCTCCTGGGTCGGGCCGTCGCAGGGTGCGGCCGGGGAACACGCACAGGGGCCGGGCACGCTCGGCGTGCCCGGCCCCTGAGGTGCCGCCGAGGGATCGGCGGGGGGATCTGGTGCGGGCGGTCAGCCGCCTACTCGCGCGGCGATGGCGTCGCCGACCTCGGCGGTGCGGCGCGCGACGCCCGGAGCACGGTCGGCGAGGTCGGCCAGCACGGCCTTCTCGATCGCGGCGGCGGCGTCCTCGTGGCCGAGGTGGTCGAGCAGGAGGGCCGCGGAGAGGATGGCCGCGGTGGGATCGGCGATCTGCTGGCCGGCGATGTCGGGCGCGGAGCCGTGCACGGGCTCGAACATCGAGGGCGTGGTGCGGTCGGGGTTGACGTTGCCCGAGGCCGCCAGGCCGATGCCGCCGGTGATGGCCGCGGCGAGGTCGGTGACGATGTCGCCGAAGAGGTTGTCGGTGACGATGACGTCGAAGCGCGAGGGGTTCGTCGTCAGGTGGATCATCGTGGCGTCGACGTGCATGTAGTCGACCGTGACGTCGGGGAACTCCTGCGCCACCTCCTGCGTGATGCGCCACCAGATCGAGCCGGCGTGCACCAGCACGTTGGTCTTGTGCACCAGCGTCAGGCGCCGGCGCGGGCGCCGCTGGGCACGGGCGAAGGCGTCGCGCACCACCCGCTCGACGCCGAACGCGGTGTTGACCGACACCTCGGTGGCCACCTCGTGCGGCGTGCCGACGCGCAGAGCGCCGCCGTTGCCGGTGTAGGGGCCCTCCGTGCCCTCCCGCACCACGACGAAGTCGACCGGCTCGGAGCCGAGGGTGGCCTCCGAGAGCGGCGAGACGGCGCCGGGGTAGATGCGCGAGGGACGCAGGTTGACGTAGTGGTCGAGCTCGAAGCGCAGCCGCAGCAGCAGGCCGCGCTCGAGGATGCCCGGCGGCAGGTTCGGGTCGTTCGGCTTGCCGCCGACCGCGCCGAGGAGGATGGCGTCGTGGTCGCGGATCTCCGCGAGCACGGAGTCGGGCAGCACCTCGCCGGTGGCGAGGTACCGCTCGGCTCCGAGGTCGTAGCGGGTCTGCGCGAACGTGACGCCGGCCGGGGCCGCGACGTCGAGGACCTTGAGCGCCTCGAGCGTCACCTCCTGCCCGATGCCGTCTCCGGGGATGACGGCGAGCTGGACGGTGGCGTTCGGCGAGGCGGTCATGGCGGTGAGGCTAGTTGTCGTCGGGGCGCTCGCCGCCGTTGTCCCGCAGGTCGAGAGAGCGCTGGAGCGCCTCGCGGCTGCGCGGGTTCTCGGGGTCGTGGCTGGCCGGGCCCCACTCGGGGTAGAGGTCGTACATGGCGTGCTCCTGAAGGCAGAGGGACGAGAGTCTGGTGCGGGCACTCGACCGGCCGGCTCACGGGTGGGGCGGCGACGGCGGGCCCGGGGTTCACCCGGGGCGGGGCCGACCTCGGCGACGCGGGTCTGCGTCGGGATCGGACGATGCCGTCTGGCGGTCGAGTCGTGAGGCCGGGGATGCGCGACGCCGCTCACCGCGACGAGGGGGCCTCACGCCCAGGTCATACCTGGTGGGTCTCGCCGCGGCGCTCGATGAGTACGAGGACGGTCCGCATGGTGCGAGAATAGGCACGACATCCGGACGCCTGCCACCGGAATGCGGAGATCGACCGAGGACTGAGACGCCGGTCCCGCTCCGCGACACGCCTCGGGGGAGGATTCCCGCATGAGCGCACCCCCGGAGCTGCCCGCCGTCGTCGCGCGCGCCTTCGAGGTGTCGCGGCGGGCCGGCTACGTGTCGTTCTGCCGCAACGAGACCGGACGCCTGCTGGCCATGCTCGCGGCCACCCGCACCGGCACGATGGCCGAGTTCGGCACCGGCTGCGGCGTCGGCACCGCCTGGCTGCGCTCGGGCGTGCGCGACGACGCCGTGCGCATCCTCACCGCCGAGCTCGACCCCCGGCTGGCCAAGGCCGCCGGCGAGATCTTCGTCGACGACCCGCAGGTCGAGGTGCTCGCCGCGGACTGGTCGACGCTCATGGACCAGGGCCCCTTCTCCCTGCTCTTCCTCGACTCCGGCGAGCCCAGCGCCGTCAGCGTCGACGCCGTCGCCGATCTCGTCGAGCCCGGCGGCATCGTCGTGCTCGACGACCTCACGCCGTGCGAGATGTGGCCGCCGATCGCGGGCGGTCGCGTCGACATCCTGCGCGAGCACTGGCTCACCGACGAGCGGTTCACCGCCGTCGACCTCATGGTGGCCTCCGACGCCAGCGTCGTCATCGCCACCAAGCGCTGACCGCTACCGCTCCCCCGGCGTCGTGACCGGCGTCGTGACCGGCGTCGTGACCGGCGTCGGCAGCCGCACGGTGAAGGCCGGCAGCAGCGCCTGGGTGATCGGTCCGATCGCCAGCGCGTAGAGCACGGTGCCGAGGCCGAGGTGGCCGCCGAGCACGAGCCCGGCGAGCACGACGGACACCTCGAGGCCGGTGCGCACCAGGCGCAGGGAGAGCCCGGTGCGCCGGTGCAGGCCGGTCATCAGGCCGTCACGCGGGCCGCGGCCCAGCTGCGGGCCGATGTAGCAGGCGGTGGCCAGGCCGCAGAGCACGATGCCGCCGACCATGAGCGCGATCCGCGCGGCCAGCGCGTCGGGCCGCTCGAGCAGACCGAGGCTGACGTCGGCGGCCAGGCCCACGACGAGCGCGTTGGCCAGCGTCGCGACGCCGGGCACCTCGCGCAGCGGGATCCAGCCGAGCAGCACCACGAAGCTCATGACGACGATGACCTGGCCGAGGTCGAGCGAGAGGTGGGCGGCCAGGCCGGAGTGCAGGACGTCCCAGGGCGCCAGGCCGAGGTCGCCGCGCACCATCATCGCCAGCGAGAGGCCGTAGAGCACCAGGCCGACGGCGAGCTGGGAGAGCCGACGCGGCAGCCGTCCGGCGCGCAGCTGGGCGAGCGGGCCGAGGTCGACCAGGACGGGAGCCGGGCGGGTGACGGGCGGGCAGGTGGTGCTCATGCCGACCAGGATGCGACGCGAATGGACTGGTCCTCAATAGCCAATCATGGAAGAGTGGACTGCATGGCGCAGTCCACTGACAGCCCCCTCGTCCCGGCCCCGCGGATCGCCGCCCTCGTCGGCGGCTTCGAGCGCTCCCCCGCCTACGTCGGCCTCGCCGATGCCCTCACCGAGGCGATCGGCGACGGCCGCATCGGCCACGGCGTCCGGCTGCCCAGCGAGCGCGATCTCACCGCGGCGCTCGGCGTCTCCCGCACCACCGTCACCCGCGCCTACGCGCTGCTGCGCGAGTCCGGGTACGCCGAGGCCCGCCAGGGCGCGGGCACCTTCACCCGGCTGCCCGGCGGACCGGCCCGCTCCCGCGACCGCGCGCTCATGCCCTATCCCGACGACGCCGTCATCGACCTCACCTGCGCCGCGGCCACCGCCCCGCCCGGGCTGATGGCCGCCGTCGCCGAGGCCGCCGCCGACCTGCCGGCCTGCCTGGGCGGTCATGGCTACTTCCCCGCCGGGCTCCCGGCCCTGCAGGCCGCCATCGCCGCCGGGTACGAGGCGCGGGGGCTGCCCACCGCGCCGGAGCAGGTCATCGTCACCCCCGGCGCCCTCTCGGCGGCCGCGATCGTCGCGCGCGGCCTGGCCCGGCGCGGCACCCGGGTGCTCGTGGAGTCGCCGGTCTACCCCAACGCCACCGAGGCCATCCGGCACGCCGGCACGCGCCTGGTGGCCAGCCCGGTCGACCAGGAGGGCTGGGACGTGCCGGCCGTCGCCGCCACCCTGCAGCAGGTGCGCCCCGCGCTGGCCTACCTGATCCCGGACTTCCAGAACCCCACCGGCCACCTCATGTCCGACGCCGACCGCGCCGCGCTCGCCGGGGCGCTGGCCGCCGCGGGCACCCGGGCGGTCGTGGACGAGGCGCACCAGGCGCTGGCGCTCGACGGCCAGGCGATGCCGCTGCCGTTCGCCGCCCATGCCCCGGGCACCCTCACCCTCGGCTCGGCCTCGAAGTCGTTCTGGGGCGGGCTGCGGCTGGGCTGGATCCGCGCGCCCCACGACCTCGTCGACGTGCTCACCGACGCGCGCCTGAGCATGGACCTCGGCGCACCGGTGCTCGAGCAGCTCGTGCTGACCCGGCTGCTGGCCCGCGGCCCGGTGCCCGAGGAGCACGTGACGCGCCTGCGCGAGCAGCGCGACGCCCTGCTCGACGCCCTCACGACCCACCTGCCCGACGCCGCGTTCGTCCGTCCCGGCGGCGGACTCGCGGTCTGGTGCCGCCTGCCGGCCGCCCGCGGGCTGGCGCTGGCGGCGGAGGCCGAGCGCCGCGGGGTGGCCCTGGCCCCCGGCCCGGTGTTCGCCGTCGACGGTGGGCTCGACCGCTTCGTTCGGATCCCGTGGACGCGCCCGGCCGAGGAGCTGGTCACGGCCGTCGAGCGGCTGGCCGAGGCGTGGGAGGTCGTGCGCGACGCACCCGGGCCGGTGCCGCACCGGCGCGGCGGCCGC
>NZ_JBUZJI010000002.1:69801-172807 GCF_055282735.1 Nocardioides sp. B129/18
GAGCACGGCCAGCATCAGGGTGACGCCGAGGCCCTCGCGCAGCTCCGAAAACCGGGTGCACGGACCAGGCGACTCGGCGTACCGTCGTCGGCGTCCTGCCCCCGAGCGCTCGAGGTGAGCCGTGCTCCGTTGAGGTCCCCCGCACCCGGTCGACGCCGCGCAGCGCCGTCGACCCTCCCCGGACCCAGGAGCACCCATGTCACTCGACGCCGTCCCGGCGACGATCGCCGTCAGCGATCTCCACTTCTCCTGGCCCGACGGCACGCCCGTGCTCGATGGCCTCGACCTCCACGTCCCGCCCGGCCGCTCCGGGCTGGTGGGCGTCAACGGCAGCGGCAAGTCGACGCTGCTGCGCCTGCTCGCAGGCGAGCTCGCGCCCACCTCGGGACGCGTCGTCGTCCAGGGCCCGCAGGGCGGCCGCGTCGGCCACCTCGTCCAGGGCCTGGGCCGTCGCACCGACGACACCGCCGCCGATCTGCTCGGCCTCGCCCCGATCCGCGCCGCGCTGGCCCGCATCGAGGCCGGCTCGGTCGACCCGGCCGACTACGACGTCGTCGGCGAGGCGTGGGACGTCGAGGAGCGCACCGCCGCCGCGCTCGCCCGCCTCGGCCTGGACCCCACCGTGCTCGAGCGGCGCGTCGGCGAGCTCTCCGGTGGCGAGGTCGTGCGCGTCGCGCTCGCCCGTCACCTCCTCGACCCGCCCGACGTCCTGCTGCTCGACGAGCCCACCAACAACCTCGACGCCGGCGCGCGCCGTCTGCTCGCCGAGGTGCTCGACGGCTGGAGCGGCACGCTCCTCGTCGTGAGTCACGACCGCGGGCTGCTCGAGCACGTCGACCGCATCGGCGACCTGCGCCGGCGCGGTGGCTCCCTCGGCGTGCGCTGGTACGGCGGCGGGTTCGCGGCGTACGCCGCGCAGGTCGAGGCCGAGCAGCATGCGGCCCTCCAGGAGGTCACCACCGCCAAGGCCGACGTCCGGCGTCAGCAGCGCGACCGTCAGGAGGCCGAGCGTCTGCTGGCCCAGCGCAAGCGCCAGGGGGCGCGCACCGCCCAGCGCTCGAACATGGGCAAGGGCGCCCAGGACTTCTGGCAGAACCGCTCCGAGCGCAACGCCGGCGACTACCGGCGCCTGCACCAGCATCGGCTCGACGAGGCCCGCTCCGCGCTCGCCGAGGCCGAGGAGCGGGTGCGCGAGGACGACGCCATCCGCGTCGACCTGCCCGGCACCGCCGTCCCCCGCGGACGCCGGGTGCTCACCGCGCGCGGGCTCGTCCTGCCCGACGGGCGACGCCTCGACCTCGAGGTGGTCGGCCCCGAGCGGATCGCCCTCGTGGGGCCCAACGGCGTCGGCAAGACCACCGTGCTGCACCAGCTCGCGGGGCTCCCCCACGTCGGCTCGACCTCGCCTGCGGCACAGGTCGAGCAGCACGTGCCGGTGGCCCTGCTCCCCCAGCGTCTCGACCTCCTCGACGACGACCTCAGCGTCGCCGCCAACGTGGCCGCCCGGGTGCCGCAGGCGCAGCACCAGGCCGTGCGGGCCCGGCTCGCACGGTTCCTCTTCCGCGGCGCGGCCGCCGACCACCTCGTCGGCACCCTGTCGGGCGGCGAGCGGTTCCGCGCGACGCTGGCCGCGCTGCTGCTCGCCGACCCAGCGCCCCAGCTGCTCCTGCTCGACGAGCCCACCAACGACCTCGACCTCGCCTCCTACGATGCGCTCGTGGAGGCCATGGGCGCCTACGAGGGCGCGCTCGTGCTGGTCACCCACGACGAGACGCTGCTCGAGGACGTCGACGTCGCCCGGGTGATCGATCTGACCGACCCTGTCGTGTCCGCAGACCCCACCGATCAGGAGGACCGATGAGCACCGCCCCGCACCCGCTGCGTCTGGAGACCGAGCGGCTGGTCGTCCGGCCGTGGCGCCACGAGGAGGCGCCGCGGATGCTCGACATCCTCGGCCGCTACGAGGTGATGCGCTGGCTCGGCGACGGCGAGGTGGTGCTGATGGCCGACCTCGACGCCGCCCGCCGCCGCATCGACCGCGATCACGAGCTCAGCGCGGAGCCGCCGCTGGGGTTCTGGGCGATCGAGCGACCCGACGGCGTCGTCGCCGGCACGGTGCTGCTCTCGGTGCTCCCGAACGCCGAGGACGGCGAGGTCGAGATCGGCTGGCACCTGCACCCCGACTCCTGGGGCCACGGCTACGCCACCGAGGCCGCGCGCGCCGTCCTCGGCCACGGGTTCGACCACGGCCTGCCGCAGATCTGGGCGACGTCCTTCCCCGACAACGAGCCCTCGATCGAGGTCATGCGTCGGCTGGGCATGACCGACCGTGGCGTCCACGAGCGGTGGTATCAGGGCGAGTCGCGCCTGTTCTCCACGACGCTCGAGGAGTGGCGGACCCAGCAGGGCTGAGCCGTCGCGGGCCTCAGGCGAACAGCGACTGAGCGATGTGCTCGCCGCGGCGCACGCCCGGCGGCACCGCGAACAGCGCCGAGCCGGTGACCTTCAGGTACTCCATGAGGGCGTCCGAGCGCGCCATCCGCTGCTGCACCGGGATGAACCCGACGCGCGGGTCGCGGACGAAGGCGACGAAGAACAGCCCGGCGTCCAGGCCGCCGAGGTCGTCGGTGCCGTCGACGAAGTTGTAGCCGCGCCGCAGCATCCGCGCGCCGTCGTTCTGGTCGGGGTGGACGACGCGCACGTGGGCGCCCGCGGGGATGATCGGCCCGCCGCGTCCGGCCATCGCGAAGTCGGGCGCGGTGTGCTCCTGGCCGCCGGAGAGCGGGGCACCGGTGTCCTTGGTGCGGCCGATGAAGGCCTCCTGGTCGCCCAGGGTCTGGCGGTCCCAGACCTCCAGGCCCATGTTGATGCGGCGGGCGACGAGATAGGACCCGCCGGCCAGCCAGGCGGCGTCGGGATCGTCGTCCTCGGCGACCCAGACGTGCGTGGCCAGGGCGTCGGTCTCCTCGGCCAGGACGTTGGCGGTGCCGTCCTTGAAGCCGAACAGGTTGCGCGGGGTCTCCTGCGCGGCGGTGGTGCTGGAGGTGCGGCCGAAGCCGAGCTGCGACCAGCGCACGCTGACGGTGCCGAAGCCGATGCGGGCCAGGTTGCGGATGGCGTGCACGGCCACCTGCGGGTCCTGCGCGCAGGCCTGGACGCAGAGGTCGCCGCCGCTGCGGGAGGCCACCAGCTGGTCGCCGGGGAAGTGCGGGAGCTCCTCGAGCGCGGCCGGACGACGGGCGGCCAGGCCGAAGCGGTCGCGACCCTGCGCGTCGGTGAACAGGCCGGGGCCGACGCCGAAGGTGAGCGTCAGGCCGCCGGGCGGGAGGCCGATGGCCTCGCCGGTGTCGTCGGGCGGCAGGTCGGCCGCGCCCTGCGTGGGCCCGACCGGACCGGCAGCGCGGCCGGCGGTGAGCCGGGCCGCGGCGTCGGTCCAGGCCTGCAGCAGCGCGACGAGCTCGTCGCGGTCGTCGGTGAGGACGTCGAACGCCGCGAAGTGCAGCCGGTCCTGGGCCGGCGTGACGATGCCGGCCTGGTGCTCGCCGTGGAAGGCGTAGGCGAGCTCGGGTGCGGCCGCGGAGGCGCCCCCGCCGCGCGCGGCGACGACGCCGCCGAGGCCGGCCAGACCGGCCGCGGCCGCGCCGCCGCCGATCAGGCCGCGTCGCGACAGGCTCATGCCAGGACCGCGGCGGTCAGCCGCGAGAGGGGCTCGGAGAGCGCGTTGACGGCGTCCGAGAGCCGCTTGCGCTCGGCGGTGTCGACCCGGTCGTAGGAGCGGAAGCCGTCGCCCTGGCGCTGGGCGTCGAGCAGGCGCTGGAGGTCGGCGAAGCGCAGGGTCAGCTGCGAGGCGAGCTCGGGGTCCTTGACCTTGAGGATCGGCTCGAGGCCCTCGAACCCGACGCGGGCGCCGTCGACGTTGGCCTGGAAGTCCCACAGGTCGGTGTGCGACCAGGCCTCCTCCTCGCCGGTGATCTTGCCGGTGGCGACCTCCTCGAGCAGGCCGCGCGAGCCGTTGGCGATCTGGTCGACGGTGTAGTCGAGGCTGCGCACGCGGGTGTCGAGGGTGGTGAGGTTCTTCATCAGGTCGGCGGCCAGGCGCGCGCGCTCGGCCTTCGAGGACGGCGTGAAGCCGGCCGGCGCCCAGAGGTCCTTCTCGATGCGGTGCCAGCCGGTCCAGGCCTGACCCGGCTCGAGGTCGGCCTCGCGGGCGTCGGTCTTGGGGTCGAGGTCGCCGAAGGACTCCGCGACCGTCTCGATGCGCTCCCACGGCGTGCGGGCCACCGGGTAGAGCTCGCGGGCGCGCTCGTCGTCGCCGCTGGTGTACGCGGCGAGGAACTGCTTGCTCTTCACGAGCAGCTGGTCGGTCTGGTCCTTGACGTAGACGGCGTAGTTCGACACCGCGGTGTCGACCAGGCGCTGGTCGTCGGCGGACACCGTCGGGGCGTCCTTGCTCTTCGTGACGGTGAAGTCGGCGCGGATGCCCTCGCCGCTCATGCCGGGCTTGCACGCGGTGACGTACGTGCCGGCGGCGGCGTCGACGACGAGCTGGCGGGTCAGGCCCGGCCCGATGTTCTCGATCTCGGCGACGATGCGCTGGCCGTCGGCGGCGAGCAGGTAGAACTCGGTGACCTCCGAGCCCTGGTTCTCGACCCGGAAGGTGAGGGTGCCCGCGGGCGCGGTGGTGGCGGAGAGGTCGCAGGCCTTCGCCGTCGAGCTGACGGCCAGGCTGCGCGGGCTGGACGTGTCGCCTGACTCGGCGGTGCTCTCGGTGCAGGCGGCCAGGCTCGCGGCCAGGGCGCCGCCGGCGACGACGGTGGTGGCGATCCGGGTGATCCGGGCGGGCCGGGCGGGCCGGGCGGTGCGGAAGTGGCGGGGCTCAGACATGGGTGGGGACCTTCTGGGGAGCGGGGGCGGAGCGACGACGCACGCCGAGGACGAACAGGGTCATGGTGGGGACGGCGTAGAGCAGCCAGGCCGTCGCCTCGAGCACCGTGGTGGCCGGCGAGAAGTTGAAGACGCCCTTGAGGAGCGTGCCGTACCAGGAGCCCGGCGGGATCTGGGCGCTGACGTCGAAGGCCAGGGTGTTCAGGCCGGGCAGGACGCCGGCCTCCTGGAGGTCGTGGACGCCGTAGGCGAGCACGCCCGCGGCGACGATCACGAGGAACGCGCCGGTCCAGGTGAAGAAGCGGGTGAGGTTGATGCTGACCGCGCCGCGGTACATCAGGTAGCCGAGCACGACGGCCACGGCGATGCCGAGCAGGGCGGCGAGGATCGGCGTCGTCGTGGAGGACGCGCCGCCGTCGGTGGCCTGCTCGGTGGCGGTGTAGAGGAACAGCGTGGTCTCCAGGCCCTCGCGGCCCACCGCGAGCACGGCCACGAGCACCAGGCCCCAGCGCCCGCCGTCCTTGACGGCGTCGACCCGGCCGCGCAGCTCGGAGCCCATGGTGCGGGCGGCGCCGGCCATCCAGAAGATCATCCAGGTGACGAAGCCGACCGCGACGATCGACAGCGTCCCGCCGATGAGCTCCTGGGACTGGAAGGTCAGCTGACGCTCCAGCAGCCCCAGCCCGACGGTGATCGCCGCGCACACGCCGACCGCCAAGGCGATGCCGCCCCAGATCCGCGGCAGCAGATCACGCCGCTCGATCCGGACCAGGTAGGCCACCAGGATGCTGACGACGAGCGCGGCCTCGAGGCCCTCGCGCAGTCCGATGAGGAAGTTTCCCAGCACGACCGGTCACTCTAGACCCTGGGAGTCAGGGTTGCCTAACCAAAGTGAGGTAAGCCTCGGCTGAGTTGTGGGGGTTTCGGCGGCCGACCGCTGAAGCTTCGGCGGCTGGCCGCCGAAACGCACGGTTGGCGTCCGAAGGTTCGAACGCCAGCCGAAAGGTCCTGCAGCCGGATCCGGGAGCCTAGGGGTCAGATCGCGCAGCCGTCGGGGCCGCAGACGCCGTCGGCGGCGCCGCCGACCATCTCGACGGCGGGGTGCGACTCGGTCCAGGCGCGCTCGAGCACCTGCCCGAAGACCTCCGCCGGCTGGGCGCCGGAGATGCCGTAGCGGCCGTCGACGACGAAGAACGGGACGCCGGTGGCGCCGTAGGCGCGGGCCTGCGCGACGTCGGCGGCGACGGCGTCGGCGAACTCCTCCCCCGCGAGCACGGCGGCGACACGGTCGGCGTCGAGGCCGACCGAGGCGGCCGCGGCGGCGAGGACGGCGTGGTCGCCGACGTTCTCCGCACGCGTGAAGTACGCGGCGAGCAGCGCCTCCTTGAGCGAGCGCTGCAGCGCGGGACCACCCTCGGCGAGGGCGAGGTGGAGCACACGGTGGGCGTCGACGGTGTTCGTGTGGACGGTGTCGAGCAGGTGCAGGTCCAGGCCGTCGGCGGCGGCGGTGTCGATGAGCTGGTGCATCATCGCCTCCATCTCCTGCTCCGGACGGCCGTACTTCCGGGCCAGCTGCGGGAGGGTCTTGTCGGTGCCTCCGCGCGGGGCGGAGGGGTCGAGCTCGAAGGAGCGGTAGACGACCTCGACGTCGTCGCCGTGCTCGAACTCGGCCAGGGCGGACTCCAGGCGTCGCTTGCCCACGTAGCACCACGGGCAGACGACGTCACTCCAGATCTCGATGCGCACGTCTGCTGCAAGCCGCGACGCGGCCGCCCCATTCCCGGCGGCCCGGTGACAGGCGCGACACCCGGCGAGCGGCCTCACCCGGGGGGCGGGGCGGCGGTAGCCGCCGGGGCGCCTCGGGTACGGGACGGCAGAGACCACGTCTACCCGAGGAGTCACGCATGACCAGCACGCCCACCGCCGAGCAGACCCGCACCGTCGCCTTCCTCGTCGCCTCCGAGGGCATCGAGCGGGTGGAGCTCACCGAGCCCTGGAAGGCGGTCACCGACGCCGGCCACCGGGCCGTGCTGCTCAGCCCCGAGGAGGGCGAGGTCGAGACCTTCGACCACCTCGACCGCGCCGGCACCCAGGCCGTCGACCGCGTCGTCGCGGGCGCCGACGTCGCGGAGTACGACGCGCTCGTGCTGCCCGGCGGCGTCGCCAACCCCGACGCCCTGCGCACCGACGCCGACGCGGTGTCCTTCGTCCGCGAGTTCATCGCCAGCGGCAAGCCGGTCGCCGCGATCTGTCACGCCCCGTGGACGCTGATCGAGGCCGACGTCGTCCGCGACCGCACCCTGACCTCGTGGCCCAGCCTGCAGACCGACCTCGCCAACGCCGGCGCCTCGTGGGTCGACGAGCGCGTGGTCGTCGACGGCAACCTGATCACCAGCCGCAACCCCGACGACCTGCCGGCCTTCTGCTCGGCGCTGCTCGAGGCCGTGCACCACGGCGTCACCAGCGCCGGCGACGAGGACCGCTGACCCGCACGCTCGAGGGGCTGCACCGGCCCCGGACGCACGACGGCCCGGCAGGAGCTCCTGCCGGGCCGTCGTCTGCGTGCAGCGGGGGTCAGCGCGCGGCCGAGCCCTCCACGTAGTCCTTGTCCTGGTGGCTCCAGGAGAAGTGCGAGCGCAGCTCGCGGCCGACCGCCTCGATCGGGTGGGCGGCGCCCTTGGCGCGCAGCTCCTGGAACTCCGGGGCGCCGGCGTCCTGGTCGCCGATGAAGCGCTCGGCGAACGCGCCGGACTGGATGTCGGCGAGGACGGCCTTCATGTTCTCCTTCACCTGCGGGGTGATGACCCGCGGGCCGGAGACGTAGTCGCCGTACTCGGCGGTGTCGGAGACCGACCAGCGCTGCTTGGCGATGCCGCCCTCCCACATGAGGTCGACGATGAGCTTGAGCTCGTGGAGCACCTCGAAGTAGGCGATCTCGCCCTGGTAGCCGGCCTCGGTGAGGGTCTCGTAGCCGTACTGGATCAGCTGCGAGACGCCGCCGCAGAGCACCGACTGCTCACCGAACAGGTCGGTCTCGGTCTCCTCGGTGAAGGTGGTCTTGATGACGCCGGCGCGGGTGCCGCCGATGCCCTTGGCGTAGGACTTCGCGAGGTCCCAGGCGCCGCCGGTGGCGTCCTGCTCGACGGCGATGATGTCCGGGATGCCGCGACCGGCGACGAACTCGCGCCGCACGGTGTGGCCGGGAGCCTTCGGGGCGACCAGGAGGACGTCGACGCCGGCCGGCGGGGTGATGTAGCCGAAGCGGATGTTGAAGCCGTGGCCGAAGACGAGCGCGTCGCCCTCGTGGAGGTTGGCCTCGATCGACTCGGTGTAGAGGTGACGCTGCACCTGGTCGGGGGCGAGGATCACGACGACGTCGGCCTCGGCGGCGGCGGCGTCGGGGGTCAGGACCCGCAGGCCCTCCTCCTCGGCCTTGGCGCGGCTCTTCGAGCCCTCCTTGAGGCCGACGCGGACGTCGACGCCGGAGTCGCGCAGGTTCAGGGCGTGCGCGTGACCCTGGCTGCCATAGCCGATGACCGCGACCTTCTTGCCCTGGATCAGGGACAGGTCGGCGTCGTCGTCGTAGAACATCTCAGCCACGGGGGCTTCTCCTTCTGGTCGGGCCGCTGGGGCCGGATGGGTGGCGGTGCGGGGACGAGCAGGTCAGCCGACGGCGTTGGCCGGCGGCGGGGCCGGGACGGCCACCGGACGCAGCGACCGCTCGGAGATCGAGCGGGAGCCACGACCGATCGCGACCATGCCGGACTGGACGAGCTCGCGGATGCCGAAGGGCTCGAGCACCCGCAGGAAGTCGGCGATCTTGCCGGCGTTGCCGGTGATCTGGATGGTGACGGCATCGGGGGCGACGTCGATGACCTTGGCCTTGAAGAGCTGGACGGTGTCCAGGACGCTGCCGCGGGTCTCGACGGTGGCCGCGACCTTCACCAGGACCAGCTCGCGGTCGACCGAGGCGGTGGGGTCGAGCTCGACGATCTTGATGACCTCGACGAGCTTGTTGAGCTGCTTGGTGACCTGCTCGAGCGGTGAGTCCTCGACGTTGACGACGATGGTCATCCGCGAGATCTCGGCGTGCTCGGTGGGCCCGACGGCCAGGCTGTCGATGTTGAAGCCGCGGCGGCTGAACAGGCCCGCGATGCGGGTGAGCACGCCGGGCTTGTTCTCGACCAGCACCGACAGCGTGTGCTTGCTCATCAGAGGTCGTCCTCGTCGAACTCGGGCGCGAGGTCTCGCGCGTACTTGATCTCGTCGTTGCTGGTGCCGGCGGCGACCATCGGCCACACCATGGCGTCGCGGTGGACGCGGAAGTCGACGACCACGGGGACGTCGTCGATCTCCATGGCCTTCTCGATGGTGGCGTCGACGTCGTCGGCGCTGTCGCAGGAGAGCCCGACGCAGCCGTAGGCGTCGGCGAGCTTGACGAAGTCGGGGATGCGCACCGGGCCGGCGTGCTTCTGCAGGTTCGTGTTGGAGTAGCGCTCGTTGTAGAAGAGCGTCTGCCACTGGCGGACCATGCCGAGCGACTCGTTGTTGATGATCGCGACCTTGATCGGGATGCCCTCGATCGCGCAGGTGGCGAGCTCCTGGTTGGTCATCTGGAAGCAGCCGTCGCCGTCGATGGACCACACGGTGGACTCCGGCATGCCGACCTTCGCGCCCATCGCGGCCGGCACGGAGTAGCCCATGGTGCCCAGGCCGCCGGAGTTGATCCAGGTGTTGGGGTTCTCGTAGCCGATGAACTGCGCGGCCCACATCTGGTGCTGGCCCACGCCGGAGGCGTAGATGGCCTCGGGGCCGGCGATCTGGCCCAGGCGCTGGATGACGTACTGCGGCGAGAGGCCCTCGGCGGGGACGTCGTAGCCCAGCGGGTAGCGGCTCTTCACCCCGGAGATGAACTGCACCCAGCCCTCGTAGTCGCCCTGGCGACCGGCCTCGGCCTCGGCGCGCAGCGCGACGACGAGGTCGCTGATGACCTCGCGGCAGTCGCCCACGATCGGGACGTCGGCGTGCCGGTTCTTGCCGATCTCGGCGGGGTCGATGTCGGCGTGGATGACCTTCGCGCCGGGCGCGAAGGAGTCGAGGTTGCCGGTGACGCGGTCGTCGAAGCGCGCGCCCAGGCTGATGATGAGGTCGCTCTTCTGCAGACCGGCCACCGCGGCGACCGTGCCGTGCATGCCCGGCATGCCGAGGTGCTGGGGGTGGCTGTCGGGGAAGGCGCCCCGGGCCATCAGCGTGGTGACTACCGGGATGCCGGTGAGCTCGGCGAGCACGCGCAGCTCGACGGCCGCGCGGGCGCGGATGACGCCGCCGCCGACGTAGAGGACCGGCTTGCGGGCCTCGAGGATCAGGCGCGCGGCCTCGCGGATCTGCTTGGCGTGCGGCTTGGTGACCGGGCGGTAGCCGGGCAGCTGCAGCTCGGCCGGCCACTCGAAGCGGGTCTGGGAGGTCAGCGCGGACTTCGCGACGTCGACGAGCACGGGGCCGGGACGTCCGGTGGAGGCGACGTGGAAGGCCTCCGCGATCGTGCGCGGGATGTCGGCGGGGTCGGTGACCAGGAAGTTGTGCTTGGTGATCGGCATCGTGATGCCGCGGATGTCGGCCTCCTGGAAGGCGTCGGTGCCGATGAGGCTGGCGCCGACCTGGCCGGTGACGGCCACGAGCGGGACGGAGTCCATGTAGGCGTCGGCGATCGGCGTCACGAGGTTGGTGGCGCCCGGGCCGGAGGTGGCCATGCAGACGCCGACCTTGCCGGTGGCCGCGGCGTAGCCCTGCGCGGCGTGACCGGCGCCCTGCTCGTGGCGCACGAGGATGTGGCGGACGGTGGAGTCCATCAGCGGGTCGTAGGCCGGGAGGATCGCGCCACCCGGGATGCCGAAGACGGTCTCGACGCCGGCGGCCTCCAGCGACGTGACCAGGCTCTGGGCCCCGGTCATCTCCCGTCCCTGCTGCGGTGCTGCTGCGCTCATCTGTGTCCCTCGATCGGTTCTGCTGGCTGGTGCAGTGCTGCGGGCCGGTGCGGGCCCATGAAAAAACCCCCCGGCCCGACGGGCAACGGAGGGGGACGCGCAGGCCTGGCTCGGGTCGCTCGAGCTCAGCTCACGCGTCGCGTGCGTACGAGAATGTCCTGGCGCATGCCCTCACCGTAGCCGGTGCACCGTCGGCGGTCACACCAGTGTGACAGCGCGTCCCAGCATGCGGGACGAGAGTCCCGCATGCCGGTCAGTCGCGGCCCTGCCAGGTGGTGAGGCAGGCCCGGTTGCCCTCGGCGTCGGCGAGCACCCAGAAGGCCGGCGCCGCGGAGTCGTCGACGAGCTCCCCGCCCGCGGCCAGGCAGGCGGCCAGCCGGCCCTCGAGCTCCTCGGGCGGCACCCGGACGTCGAGGTGCCAGCGCTGCCGGGGCGGCCCCGACGGCTCGTGCGGCTCGTGCGGCTCGTGCGGCTCGTGCGGCTCGTGCGGCTCGTGCGGCTCGGTGCCCTGGAACCACACCAGCGGCAGGCGGCCGTCGGGGTCGACGATCTCGTCGTCCTTGCCGAGGGAGCCGTCGAGGCCGAGCAGCGCCGCCCAGAACGGGAGGATGCGGGCGTGGTCGGCGGTGTCGAGCGCGAGCTCGAGCGCCTGCACCCGCGCAGGGTGCGCGACGGCGCCGTGCTCGGCGGCCAGGGCGGAGACGCGACGGGCGAGCCGGACGTCGCGCTCGGTGACGGCGCGGACGTCGTGGCTGGTGAGCCGCACGTGCACCGTGCCGTAGCGCAGCTCGAGGTCGGGATGGTGGTCGGCGGCCTGGGCGGCCTCCCCCACCGCGGCGACCAGCGCCAGCCCGGCGCCGTAGGACGGGGTGGTGAAGACGGCCTCGATGCTGGTGAACACGAAGCGCCAGTCGGGCAGGTCGGCGTCGAGCACCTGCTGCGGGGTCAGCCGGACGAGGTCGGCGGCGGGGATGGGCATCTCAGAGCACCTCCTGGCCCAGCGGGCCCGGGTTGTGGGCGATCTCCCAGCGGTAGCCGTCGGGATCGGCGACGTAGCCGGTGTAGCCGCCCCACGCCCGCTCCTGGGCCGGCCGGTGCAGGGTGGCGCCGGCCGCGACGGCCGTGGCCATCACGGCGTCGACCTCCGCGCGGGTGGCGACGTTGTGCGCCAGGGTGAGCGGCGCGTCGCCGCGGGTGGCCGGACCGCACTCCTCCTCGAACGACGCCCGGCTCCACAGCGAGAGCACGATCCGCTCCCCCACCTTGAGCATGAGCACGTCGGCGTCGTCGAAGGACGGCGACCAGCCGAGGCCGTCGACGTAGAACCGCCGCGAGGCGGCGAGGTCGTCGACGGCCAGGGTGAGGAACGAGAGCCGCTGGTCCATGGCTCGACCCAAGCACAGACCGCCGACAGGCACGAGGGGTCCGCGCGAGCCGACGGTCTCAGCGCGGGGAGCCGACCGCCTTGCGCCAGGCCGTGTAGGAGCGCACCGGCGCCGGGCGCGGCCGCACCAGCCACGGCCACGGGTGCACCTCGGCCGGCCCCAGCGCCGCGGCCCGGCGCGCGAACCCGGGCACCGGCGCGTGGGTGACGGCCAGCGACCGGCCCGCGAGCTCCTCGGCGACGTCGCCGCGTCGCACCTCGAGCGGACGCCGGGCGGCGAGGTCGCCGAGCGACTCGGCCAGGAACACCAGCCGCTTGCCCGAGAGCCGCAGCCGCCGCAGCAGCGGCTCGTCGAAGACGAAGACCGCCGGACGCGCGTCGTCGGCCCGCAGCGCGGGGTCGACGTCGCCGAGCGACTCCGCGGTGAGCCAGACCTCGGCGGCTCCCCCGCCCTCGACGGCGGCGGGCCCGGCCGGGATCTCGCCGCGGCCGAGGTCGGGACCGTCGGCGGAGGAGGTGGGCGGGGTGTCGGGCCAGTCCTGGATGGGGCAGCGCTGACGCAGGGCGCAGGAGCCGCACAGCGACGGCGAGCGCTTCTCGACCTGCCAGCGGCTGAAGCCGTAGGGCTTGCCCGAGCCGGTGCCGACGGTCCACTGCCAGCCCAGCCGGTTCGCCGCGCGCGAGCCGTCGAGCAGGTGGGAGAAGAAGGCGTCCTCGCCGTCGCGCCAGTCGGCGCCGCCGCGCACGGCCCACTGCGAGGCCATCCACATGCGGGTCTGGTTGACCAGCCAGCCATCCTCGTGGAGCTCGCCGAGCACCTCCTGCATGCACCGCATCTCGGTGGTCCAGGGGTCCTCCCACGGCTGCGGGCTGCGCGGCTGCTCGCTGCGCAGAGCGCGGCCGAGCGCGGCGCCGGTGCGGGCGTAGAGGTGGCGGGCGTACTCCTGCCAGAGCAGCTCGTCGCGGTACTTCTCGCGGTCGCGCGCGGGGGCGTCGGCGGCGGCGTCCCAGACCTCGCGCAGCGTCAGCAGGCCGTGGCGCAGGTAGGGCGACATGCGGGTGGCGCCGCGGCTCGAGACGGGCAGGACGTTGCTGCGGCGCGCGGCGTAGCCGCGGACCTCCAGGCCGGCGAGCGCGGCGTCGGCCGCCGTCTGCCCGCCGCGCAGACCTCCGGCGCGGACGCCGTCGGCGCCCTCGAGCGCGAGATCGCCGAGGTGCTCGCGCACCCAGCCGACGACGGCGTCGGCGTCGTGGGTGGGGTCCGGAGGGGTCGGGAGCCGCATGCTGCCGTTCTAGCCGCACCCGCGCCCGTCGCGGGAGCCGGATGGGGTGAGCCGCGGGTCGATCGGGGTGCTCCGGGCCGGATCTGACGAATGTCATGCACCCCTGATGACGCAGCGGACTGCCGACGACGACCGACCGCCGGGAGGCTGGTGGACATGAACCCCCTCACCGCCCCCGCCCCGGTCGGGTCCCCGGCGCACGACGCCGTCGACGGCCTCGCCGTCGAGGTCCGCGGACTGCGCCGCGTCTACGGCACCGGCCCCACCGCCTTCGAGGCCGTGCGCGGCCTCGACCTCGCCGTCCCGCGCGGCTCGATCACCGCGCTGCTCGGCGTCAACGGCGCCGGCAAGACCTCGACCCTGGAGATCCTCGAGGGCCTGGCCCCGGCGACCTCCGGCGAGGTGCGGGTGCTCGGCCTCGACCCGGTGCGCGACCGCCGGCGGCTGCGCCCGCGCACCGGCGTGCTGCTGCAGAGCAGCGGCCTGGCCGGCGACCTCACCGTCGCGGAGACCCTGCGCATGTGGGCCTCGACGCTGTCGCGGCCCCGGCCCGTGGAGGCGCTGCTGGCCGAGCTCGACCTGGAGTCGCGCGCCGACACCCGCGTGGTCTCGCTCTCCGGCGGCGAGCGTCGCCGCGTCGACCTGGCCTGCACCCTGCTCGGCGACCCCGAGCTGATCGTCCTCGACGAGCCGACCACCGGCCTGGACCCCGAGAGCCGCAACCGCGTCTGGCAGCTCGTGCGCGGCCTGGCCGACCGTGGCCGCACCGTGCTGCTGACGACGCACCACCTCGAGGAGGCCGAGACCCTCGCCGACCGCATCGCGCTGATGGCCGCCGGACGCGTGGTGCGCTCGGGCGCGCTCGCCGACGTCGTCCGCGACCAGCCCACCGTGATCCGCTACCGGGTGCCCGGGGAGGAGCGTCTGCGCAGCGTCGAGACCGACGACGCCCAGCGCGACCTGCTGGCCCTGCTGCAGCGTGCCGAACGCGACGGCGTCGCCCTCGAGCGGCTGGAGGTGCGGCCCGGCACCCTCGAGGCGGCGTTCCTCGCCGTCGCCGAGCAGGCCGCCCACGGCACCGACGTCCAGACCGACGCCCACTCCCGAGGAGACCACCGATGAGCGCCCTCACTCCCACCGCCCCCGCCGCCGACGTGCTCGAGCGCGACGAGACCTCCTGGCGCGCCTCGGCCCGCCGCGTGCTCGGCCTGGCCCGCGCCAACGCGCTGCTGCTGCGCCGCAACCGCACGACGCTCTTCTACGCGGTCGTGGTGCCGCTGGCGCCGCTCGCGCTCATGCTCGCCGGACCCGACTCGGTGGCCTCGCGGGCGGCGTCGACCGAGCTGGTGATCATGCTCGCGATGCTCTTCCCGGTGTTCTACGCGCTGCTCTCGATGGTCGTCACGCGCCGCGACGAGCTGCTCCTGCAGCGCCTGCGCACCGGCGAGGTGAGCGACCGCGAGCTGCTGCTCTCGCTGGCGCTGCCGGGCGCGGTCATCGCCGCGGCGGTCTGCCTGGCCTCGGTCGGGCTGGCGACGCTCCTCGGGGCGCCGCTGCCGCTGAACCCGCTGCTGCTGGCCCTCGCGGTGGTCCTCATGATCGTGCTGTTCTCCGCGCTCGCCGTCGCGACGGCCGCGTTCACCCGCTCCGCGGAGTCCGCCCAGCTGACCAGCGCCCCGGTGCTCCTGATCACGACGGCCGGGTCCTTCGCCCCCTCCCTCGGCGAGACCGGCCGGGCCATCCTCGGCTCGACGCCCGGCGGTGCGCTGGTGGAGGTCGTCCGGGCCGCGTGGTTCGGGCTCGAGGTGCCCGGCACCGACGCGACGCTGTCGTTCGGCGAGACGTTCGCCGCGGCCGCGCCGCCGCTGGTGGTCATCGCGTGCTGGACGATCGCGGCCCTCTGGCTGGCTCGCAGCCGGATGCGCTGGGCGCCGCGTGTCTGAGACGTCCCGGACGCTGCCGCGTCCTCGCCCCGGGGTTGGTCCGACCGGCCCCGGGGCAGGCTGGCGCCCGTGACCTCCCTGCTCCTCGCCCCGGCCCGGCGCTGGCACGCGCTCGACCAGACCCGGCGCGTCGAGGTCTACACCCGCTGGACGCTGCTGGCGCTGGTCTGGCTGACCCCCCCGCTGATCCTCGCCCAGGTCGCCGACCGGCTGCGCGACGCCGACCGCGTGCTGCTCGTCGTCGTGATGGTCCTCGCGTTCGCGCTGAGCGCCCTGGTGCACCTCACGCTCGAGCGCGGCATCGCGGCCGCGCGCCTGGGTCGCGCGCCCGCCTGGCGTGAGATGCGCACGCTCGTGGCCGTCGTCGTGCTGGGCACGCTCGCGGCCGCACCGCTGCCCGCGAGCAGCCGGGCACTCGCCCTCGGCGTGCTCACCGCAGCGGTGTGCTGGGGCGCCGGCGCCGTGCGCGGCCCCCGCGACACCGGCCTCCTGCTCGGCGGGGTGGCCGTCATCGGCGCGGTCCTCGTGCGGGCGCCCGGCGGGGCCGCGGTGGCCCTGCTCGTCGGGGCCATCATCGTCGCCACCGTCCGCGGCTCCCTGTGGTTCCTCGAGGTCGTCCACGAGCTCGATCGGGCGCGGGCCACCCGCGTGGCCCTGGCGCTGGCGGAGGAGCGACTGCGCTTCGGACGCGACGTGCACGACGTCGTCGGTCGGCGGCTCTCGGCGATCGGCCTGCACGCCGACCTCGCCACGCGCCTGGTGCGCCGCGGCGATCTCGACGGAGCCGAGTCGACGATGGAGGAGGTCCGCGAGATCGCGCACAGCGCGCTCGCGGAGGCCCGCGCGCTGGCCCGCGGCTATCGCGGGGTCGACCTCGCGCAGGAGGTGGCCGGCGCCCGCTCGCTGCTGGAGTCGGCCGGGGTGCGGCTCGAGGCGCACCTCGACGAGGTACCCGACGCCCATCGCGAGCCGGCGGGCTGGGTGGTGCGCGAGGCCGTCACGAACATCCTGCGGCACAGCGACGCCCGCACCGTCGTGCTGGCCTACCGCGACGGCGTGCTGCGCGTCGACGACGACGGCCGCGCCGCCGAGAGCCCCCAGAGCCCCGCGACCGCAGCGACCGGGGGCGGCTCCGGCCTGGCCTCGCTGCGCGACCGGCTCGCGGCGCACGGCGGCACCCTGCACGTCGTCGCCGGCCCCGACGGGTTCGGCCTGCGGGCCGACCTCGGCGCGATCGCCGACCGCTCCCCGACCGAGGTGATTCGATGATCCGCCTGCTGCTCGCCGACGACGAGCACCTCATCCGCACCGCCCTGGTGCGCCTGCTCGACCTCGAGGACGACCTCGAGGTCGTCGTCGAGGCCGCCAGCGGCGAGGAGGCCCTCGCGCGAGCGCGCACCGTCGAGATCGACGTGGCGGTGCTCGACCTCCAGCTCGGCGGCCCGCTCGACGGCATCGCCACCGCCGAGGCGCTCAGCACGCTGCACCCGCGCCTGGCCTCGGTCGTGGTCACCAGCCACGGGCGTCCCGGTCACCTCAAGCGCGCGCTGCGCTCCGGCGTCCGCGGGTTCCTGCCGAAGACGGCCTCGGCCGACACCCTCGCCTCCGTCGTGCGCACCGTGCACGCCGGTGGACGCCACGTCGACCCGGCCCTGGCCGCGGAGGCGATCGCGGTGGGCGACTCCCCGCTCACCGCGCGGGAGGCCGACGTGCTCGAGCTGGCGGCCGACGGCGCGCCCATCGAGGAGATCGCTCGCCGCGCGAGCCTCTCCCCCGGCACCGTGCGCAACTACCTCTCGCAGGCGGCCACCAAGCTCGACGCCGCCAACCGGCACGAGGCCGTGGCCACCGCGCGACGGCTCGGCTGGATCTGAGTCGTCCCGCTACTGCGCGGCGAGCACCTCGCGCACGCGCTGCAGGCCGTCCTCGACCTCCGCGAACGACGTCGAGAGCGGCGAGAGCCCGATGCGCAGGCCGCCGGGATCGCGGTAGTCGGGGATGACGTCCTGGGCCCACAGCGCGGCGACGACCTCGCGCATGGCGGGGTGGCGCAGCGTCACGTGGCCGCCGCGTCGCGCGGGGTCGCGCGGGCTGGCCAGGGCGACGCCGAGCGGCGTCAGGAGCTCCTCGGACCGCTCGATCGCGAACGTCGTCAGCGCCACGGACTTCGCGCGGACCGCGGGCATGCCGGCCTCGTCGAGCAGCGCGAGCATGTCCTGCATCGCCAGCATCCCGAGCACCGGCGGCGTGCCGGAGATCATCCGGCGCACGCCGGGGGCGGGGGTGAACTCCGGGCCCATCGCGAACGGGTCGGCGTGGCCGATCCAGCCGGCGATGGGCTGCTCGAGCGCGTCGTGCAGGCGGGCGGCGGCGTAGAGGTAGGCCGGGGCGCCCGGTCCGCCGTTGAGGTACTTGTAGGTGCAGCCGACCGCGAGGTCGACGTCCCAGGCGTCCAGCGCGAGCTCGACGGAGCCGCCGGAGTGGCTGAGGTCCCACACCACCAGCGCCCCGGCGTCGTGCACGAGCGCGGTGATGGCGGTCGCGTCGGCCAGCCACGCCGAGCGGTAGGCGACGTGGCTCAGCAGGACGACGGCGGTGTCGGGCCCGACGACCTCGGCCACCTGCGCGGGCGTCACGCCCGCCTCGGGGTCGGCCTCGATCCAGCGCAGCGTGAGTCCGCGCTCGCGGGCGACGGCCTCGGCGACGTAGCGGTCGGTGGGGAAGTTGTCGGTGTCGACGACGATCTCGGTGCGGCCCGGGCGGGCGGCCACGGCCGCGCGCAGCGCCTTGTAGAGCAGGACGGTGGTGGAGTCGGCCACGACCGTCTGGCCCGCGGCGGCGCCCAGGCAGATGCGGCCGATCTCGTCGCCGACCTCCGTGGGCAGCGCGAGCCAGGCCTCGTCCCAGCCCCGGATGAGGCGCCCGCCCCACTCCTCCTCGACGAAGGCGGCCAGCCGCGGCGCGGTGGCGGCCAGCGGGCGGCCCAGCGAGTTGCCGTCGAAGTAGACCAGCGGGTCGGCGGCTCCGACGAAGCGCGCGCGGTGCGCGGCGAGCGGGTCGGCGGCGTCGAGGGCGGCGGCGGAGGTCGGCACGGGTCGGACGCTACCCGCCGCCGCGATCCCCGCGGCACGGGAGGAGCCCGCTTGGGGACGTCGGCCACGATGGGGCATGGTCTCCGCCCTCGACGACGCCTCGGTCGCCCGTCTGCGAGCCGCTCGCCTCACCTACGACGACGTCGGCGCGACGCTGGGCTCTCCCCCGCCGCGGTGGCCGGCGTTCCGACGCAGCCGGGTGCTGGAGCGCCGCGACCTCGCGGCCGCCGCGGAGGACGTCCTGCACTGGCAGGTGCAGGAGCGAGCCGGCCTGGTCGTGCGCGCCTCGCACCCGCGGGTGGAGGAGGACGCGGTCGTCGAGATCCGCATCGGCCTGGGGCCGCTGGCGGTCACGGCGCCGTGTCGGGTGGTGACGGTGATCGAGGAGCCAGAGCGTGCCGGCTTCGTCTACGGCACGCTCGCCGGACATCCCGAGCGTGGCGAGGAGCTCTTCCTCCTCGAGCGGCTCGAGGACGGCGCGCTGCGGCTCACCGTCGCCGCGTTCTCCCGGCCCGGGACGCTGCCGGCGCGCCTGGCCGGGCCGGCCGGACGGGTCGCCCAGCACCTGCAGACCTCGCGCTACCTGAGGGCCCTGGACCGCCCCGCGCGGACGCGCTCGGCGCGCTGAGGGTTGCCCCGGAACGGCGCGAGCATTGCTGGTCGACGGCCGCAACCAGGGGCGGGTCGACGGCATCGAAGGGGCGTCCATCCAGCACGCCACACCCCCGTGGCTCCCCATCTGGGAGATCGTCATGTCCCTGCGCCGCCCCCGTCCCGCCGCCGCCCTCCTCCTCGCCGTCGCCGCCGCGGGCCCGGTCCTCGCCTCCGGCGCCCAGGCCGCCCAGCAGGCCCCGGAGGCCGCCCCTCGGCCCGCTCAGATCCTCGGCCACACCGGCGTCGGCCGGCTCACGATCGGCGACTCCGGCCGGGAGGCGCTCGCCGCGGGCGCCACCCTCCAGGGCCGCGCCGCCGACCACTGCCGCGGCGTCGTGCTCCCGGGCCGCGAGGCGGAGCCGGACAGCACCGACGGGTACCTGCAGCGTGGCCGCGGCGTCGTCGCGATCTTCGCCCGCGACGACATGCGCACCACCGAGGGCGTCCACCTCGGCAGCACCCTGCGCGAGGCCAAGGCGGCCTACCCGCGCCTGTCCAGGGCCGACGCCAACGGCTACCGCGTCGTGGCGCTGCCCGGGCACCGCGCCTACCAGCTGGGCTTCGACCGCGCGGGCACGGTCAGCGAGCTGCTGCTCCTCGACACCCGTCAGACCTGCTTCGGGTGAGCCTGCGTCCACGCGGCCCGGCCGCGGGGGCGGCTCGTCACTGGAAGCTGACGAAGCGGACCCGCGGCCGGATCGCGCGCACGGTGGTGGCGCCCATGCGGCGCACGTCCTCGTCGTAGAAGAGCTTGAAGCCCATCGTGAACTGCCGCGGACGCGCCACCGCGCGGTAGGTCGCCAGCTTGTCGCGACGCGTGCCGAACCCGTCGACGTGCTGCACCATCGCCAGTCCCGGACGCCGTCGCACCTGCGCGATGCCGCGCACCATGGCGGTGCGGAACTGGTGGATGACGAAGAGCTTCTGCGGCAGCCGCTCGCGCCGCACCAGCGCGCTGAGCCAGGCCGAGGTGCGGTTGATCTCCGCGGCCCCGACGCTGCCGATCCGGCTGCCGGGCGCGACACCGGCCGGCATCCGCCACTCGGGGTCGATCGCCAGGCCGACGTGCGGCTCGCGCAGCGCCCACGCCCACCGGCGGGCGGCGGTGAGGAAGTCGTCCTGGCCGGTCTGGAGGTCCAGGAGCAGGAGCGCGCCGTGCACGCGGGCGGCGCGGACGTACTGCTCGACCCGCCACCGGGCGATGTCGTGGTTGTGCACCTTCCGCCTCCCGGGATGACGGTCGGCGACGGTGACGATGAGCTCGTAGACCGGCACCACCGGACGCCCCCGCCCGGCGAAGGGCCGCGCCGCCCGCTCGAGCCGGCGGTGCATCACCGCGGGCGGATCCTCCCCCAGCACGCCGAGGGCCCCGGTGCCGGCGGTGCCGTAGTAGGCCACCAGGAACCGGCCGCTGCCGAAGATCTGCGTGCCGCCGCCGGGCAGGCGGTAGGGCCGCGTGGCCGTCGACCCTCGCCGGTCGCCGGTCGGCTGCGCCGCCGGCGCCGCGGCCGGGGCGGCGCCGTCGTCGCCGTGGCGACCGAGGTGCTCGACGCCGCCGGCCAGCGCGATCAGCCCGACGAGCAGGGCCAGGACGACCGCCACCGGCGTGAGCGTGCTGGGCGCTCGGGGCGGCTGGAGACGGGACGTGGGGTCGGTCTCGGACATCGCGTCCGATCCTGTCACGCCATGAGCCGTCCGCCGGGCCGGGGCTCAGCCGCGCCGGAGCCAGCCTCGACGCGCAGGTCGCTGCGCCGAGCCGGGCTCGGCAGGCGGAGGTCCTTCGAACCGCGAGGCCCCCGCGGAGATCGTGACGCCGTCGCGCCGGAGCCGATAGCCGCGCAGGGCGCGCACGTCGTCACGGTCGGGGATCGGCCGCGGGAGGCGGTGCACCCACGTGCCCCAGGTGCCTTCGTCGACGAGCTCGAAGGCGACGTCGCCGTCCACGCCGAGGCCCATCACGGGGGCGCTGTCGCGGACCAGCTGCTCGTCAGGGCCGGCGTGGACCGAGCCACGACCCACGTGTCGGGGCGGCACCTGCAACGCCGTCCCCACCTCGGGCGGGACGGTCGAGACGGCCTCGCCGCCGGCCCGCTCGATCACCTCGAGCAGCACGGCGTCGAAGCCGAGGGGACGCCGAAGGTCCGCAGGGCGAGCAGGTCGTCGACCTCGGCCACCTGGGCGATCCACCAGGTGCGCTCCCCCGGCGCACAGGCGCGTCGCAGCCGCGCGACCGTCCACGAGGCAGGCTCGGCGCTCTCCCCGGGATGGGACGGCTCGGCCTCCAGCCAGTCGGGGACCGGACCCGAGCCGGTCAGCGCGTCGAACGCCTGACGCAGCCTGGCCCGCAGCGCGCCCGCGGACCCTGACCGAGCACGCAGGACCCGCCTGCTGAGGTGTCCGCCGAGCCGCACGACCTCGGCCGCGCCGTCGACCTCGCCGGCCAGGACGGCCCACTCGTGCCTGCGGGTCGGGACGGGGTAGGCGCGCCGCAGCCGCGGCTCCTGGCTGGCCGACGCGAGGAGTCGACGGCCGGCCGGGGCGGGATCCGGGAGCGGCATCCGCCCGCCGAAGCCGGTGATCGTCGGCCAGCCCCATCCGGGCCTCGACACGTCGACGAGGTCCCAGTGCCCGGTCGGCCTGCGCCGCCATCCGGCCAGCGGGCCGAGGTCGACGCGCTCCTCCAGCCAGGCGCGCTCGACGCCGCCGACGAAGGACCAGCGCGGGGCGTCCCCGCGGACGTCGGCGAGGGGTGTCTCGACGCGCGCCTCGTGGCCGGCGTCCTCCAGCAGCTCGACGACGTCGGCGAGGAAGCCCATGGCCGTGCGATCGGGCACGGGTGGGTACCCGGCCGCGCTCATCGCGACCACCAGCGTCGACGACGCCCACTGCTCGGCTGCGCGGCACGGGGCGCGTCGGTGCCGACGATCTGGCTGCCGTCGACATGCAGGCCGCCCACTGCGCGGGGCGAGACCTGGACGCCCGGGGCCGGGGTGCTGCTCGCGTCGAGCGCGAGCCGACGATCGACCGCGTGCTCCCAGAAGCCGCCGGTGGTCAGGCGGAACGGCAGCCGGTCGGGCAGGCCGAGCAGCCGATGGGCCTCGGCGACGAGGAGGCCGTCAGGGCCCGGATCGGACGCGGAGACCCAGCGGTCGGGCACGTCGAGGGCACCCTCCGGGAGAGCGGCGCGTCGACAGTCCACGGCTCCTGCCTGATGGAGAGGCCAGGCGAGCGAGCTGCTCAGGTGGCTCGCGGCGGTCACGACCCGCAGCGCGAGTCCGTCCGGCACGTCGACGGCCTGCGCGACCCACCAGGTGCGCTGGCCCGGCGCGAGCGCCTGGAGCAGGTGGTCCCGCGTCCAGTGCGCCTCGGCCCGCAGCAGGCTCCGCTCGCTCGGCTCCATCGGCTCGCCGGCCCTGGCGGCCCAGCGGTCCCACCAGGCCTGGTCGCGATCGTCGACCCTGGCGTCGCCGAGCCACGCAGGAAGGTCCTCGGGACGACCGGTCCCGTCTCCGATCGCGCCCACGAGCGCGGCGAGCGACGCGCGCAGGTGTGCCGGGGAGACGCCCTCGCGCGGCGTGACGACGCCCCAGGCCGACTGGCCGCCCAGCTCCGCCACCAGCTCGGCCCCGTCCAGCCGGCCCTCGAGCACGGCCAGCTCCTGCTGCGGCGTGGGCACCGGCCGCTCCCGCACGAGCCGGGGCTCCTGGTCGGGCCAGCCGATCCGCACGCGTCCGGCCACCTCGCCCCGCGCGGCGGGCGGCCAGGCGGCCATCGGTGTCGCGCCTTCCAGCCATGTCCAGGTGGCGAGGTCGGTCAGGCACCAGCCCCGCGTCGGCAGGATGCCCCAGCGCGCCAGAGGTCCGAGGTCGAACCTCGCCTCGATCTCCGCGCGGTCGAGCGCGCCGTCGAGCCGGTAGGTGGGCGGCTCCCCGCGCGGGCCGCCGTCCGGGAAGTGGTGATCGACGCGGTGCCCCTGAGCCTGCAGGTGCGCGGCGACGTCGGCGAGGAACGAGGCGACCATCAGGTCACCGACGATAGAGCAGCGTCTCCGGCGGCAGGTCGTCGCGCACGCCGGTCGGAAGGTCGACGAGGCCGACGATGTTGACGGTGGCGACGTCGAGCGTGGCGAGGTCGGTGCTGGCGGAGAGCACCCGCTGGAGCTCGGCGGTGGTGCTCTCTTGCGACTCCTCGCCGCCCTCGGCCTCGTAGGCCAGGCAGCCGAGGTAGGGGCTGTCGCCGACGGTGTAGAGGAAGGCGCGCACCTCGGTGATGAAGGGGCGGGCCTCGACGGCGGCGACGACCCCCGACGCCACGGAGGCGGGGAGGTCGGTCCAGGTCTTGAACTCGATCGGGAGCCCACCCGGGAACGGGTGGCACAGCCCGCGCAGCCGCTCCATCTCGGCGGCGTCGACGAGCATGCCGTCCTCGCGCCCCGGGTTGACGGTGACGCCGACGCCGGGCGGCAGGGTCTGGACCAGCTGCCGGGCGGTCATCTGGGCGACCTGGAAGCGCTCGCTGGGAGCGTCGACCAGAGCGGGATCGGTCCACACCACCACCGACGGGGTGCCGTCGGGCTGGGGACCGCCGGCCCAGGTGCCGTCGCCGCGGTCGACGCCGATGAGGAGCCAGGAGAAGAGGAACTGCCAGCGCGTGGCGAAGACCGGCGCGCTCATCGGGCGCCCACGACGTCGGCGCCGGTGGAGACGTAGCCCGCGCCGCGCAGGATCGTGTTCAGCTCGTGCATCGTGGGGACCGGGGCGTTCGCGCCCGAGCCGAGGTGACCGGTGGTCGCGGCGACCTGCTGCTGGGTGAGGATGCCGGGGTTCCAGCTGCCGGCGCCGTGCAGGCTGATCGTGCCCGAGCCGCCGAGCACCGAGCCGAGATGGCCGTTGACCTGGTCGGGCGTGATGCCGTGCGGCATGGCGATCGGCTGACCGGCGTGGTCGAGCACCGAGATGTTGCCGTTGGCGATGTGCGCCTTGAGGTCCGCGAAGTACTGCGTGGTGCCGCCCGCGCCGTACTCCGGGTTGGCCAGGGTGGTGCCCGTGGCCATGTTCGTGGGGTTGTTCACGTGCAGCTCGACCATCGAACCACGGTAGCCGGGGTGAGCCGAGGCGAGGTCCTGCGGGCCGACCTGCACGCCCTCCCAGACCCCCGAGGCGGAGTGGCCGTTGGCCGCGGCCGTGCCACCGGGCATCGAGTAGTTGCTGACGCCGGGGAAGCCGACCTCGAGGCTCGTGCCGGGCTGCAGGCGCACCACCGAGTAGTCGTCGACGCCGGGGAACGAGCCGCTGCCCTGCCAGTTGCGGGCCTCGGTGAGCAGGCTGCGCGACTCCCCCATGCTCTGGGAGAACGCGCTGCTCATCTCCCGCAGCGTGGTGCGCAGCGACGGGCTGACCGTCGAGGTGCCCTCG
This sequence comes from Nocardioides sp. B129/18, assembly GCF_055282735.1. Taxonomy (NCBI): domain Bacteria; kingdom Bacillati; phylum Actinomycetota; class Actinomycetes; order Propionibacteriales; family Nocardioidaceae; genus Nocardioides; species Nocardioides sp. B129/18. The sequence continues at coordinate 94,440 of NZ_JBUZJI010000002.1, forward strand.
CCGAGGACCTCCACCGCGGCCTTGATGCTCGGGACGAGGCCCTTGCGGATGTCGTTGGCCATCGTCGGCAGCGTCTTGAGCGCCTTCATGGCGTCGAGCCCGGCGGTGGCGACGTGCGCGACGGCGCCGATGACGCCTCCGGCCTGGAACGCGCCCTTGAGCGCCGCGAGGGTCGTCAGGCCCTTGGTGCCGGGGATGCACGAGACCGCGGCCAGCAGCACGTCGAGCGCGGAGGCCTGCCCCTTGAAGTACTTCACGAGGGTGTCGGCGAGCACCAGGAGCGCCGCCGCGAACACGACCCACGCCAGCGGCCCGCCGATGATGAGCGCCACGACGCCGAGCACCGCGACGACGACCTTGGCGATGGTGATGAGGATGTCCCAGGCCTTGGCCAGGCCGTCCTTGATCTTCTGCCAGCGCGAGCGCGGCTTGATGCCGGCGTCGGCGGCCTCGTGGACGCGCTGGGCGGCCGTGCGGCCGTCGGAGCGTCGCAGCGAGCCGGCCTCCTCGGCGAGTCGACGGGCGGCGTCGAGGCGGGAGCGGGCGTCGCTGACCAGGCCCTCGCTGCGCGACTGCGCGGCCTGGGCGGCCTCGAGGCGACCGCGGGCGGCGGTGATCTGCTCGGAGGTCGGCGGGTGCGCGGCGTAGGCGGCCGACGGGCTCAGGACGTCGACGCCGGCGGCCGCGGAGACGCCGTGCGTGGCGTCGGCCAGCCGGGCCTGGGCGGCCTCGAGGTCGATCTTGGCCTGACGGCCCTGCTCGAGCGCGCGGTCGGCGTCGTGCTGGTGGATCTCCAGCCGACCCGCCCACCACGACAGCGCCTCGGAGCCGAGCCGGTAGGAGTCCTTGGCCTTGCCGAGCTGGCCGGGCAGGTCGGAGGAGTGGCTGCGGAAGGCGTCGCCGGCGTCCCCGATCCAGCTGGTGACGGCGCCGTCGCCGAGGAAGCCGCGCAGCTTGCCCTCGGCGAGCTCGGCGGCGTCGGAGACCTGGCCCCAGCGACGCGCCATCGCGCGGACCTCGTACGGGTCGCCCGGGGTGGGGTCGGGGATGCCGAGGACGGACTGCCAGTCGGTGGGTCGGGTCATCGCTCCTCCAGGGGCGCCGAGTCGTCGAGCGACACCACGCGGAAGGAGTCCGTGACGGCGTCGAAGAGGTCGAGGAGGTCGTCGGCGAGCGCGACGACGGGAGAGCTGCAGGTGATCATGAAGGCCCGGCGGTGCTCGGGCAGCGGCACGACGGTGACCATCGAGACGTTGCGCAGCCACCGGCCCTCGCCGAGCGGGGTGTCGCTGATGCCGCTGCTGCGCACCGCGCGGCGCTCGCCGATCTCGATCGGCGCGACGTCGGTCCACGGCTCGAGGTCGACCTCGGAGCCGTCGGCGGCGGGCTTGCGCGGGACGGGCCGGAACGCCTCGCCCAGGATCTCGAGGTCGCCGTCGGCCGGGTCGTCGTGGAGGCTCACCATGACCGAGCCGGTGACCGGGCCGGCGTCGGTGGGGAAGGAGAAGGACGCGCAGTAGGTGGCGCCGGAGTCGCGGGCCTGACGGGCCTGCTCGAGCAGGAGCCGCTGCAGACCGCCGCGCTGCTCGGGGTCGTCGAGCCGCTCCACGACGAGCCGACGGATCGACTCCTCCCGGGTGGGCGGGTGGAGGTCGAGCTCGTACCAGCTGTCCGGGACGAGGATCGTGTAGCCGAGGCGACCCTCGAGACCCGCGATCGCCGGACCGGTGCCGGTGCTGCTCACATGGCACCCCGGTGGTCGACGACCTGGTGCTGGTCCTTCTTCAGGGCATCGCGCAGCTGGACGTCGGCGTCGGCGTAGGCCTTGTGGGAGTCGTCGAGGGCCTTGGTCATGCCCTCGATGTTGTCCTTGATGCGACCGCGGCCGTCGTCCCAGTGGTCCTCGAAGTCGCTCAGGGCGTCGGCGAGGTCGCTGGAGCCGACCACCGACTCCCCCTGGCGAGCATCGCCGTGGGTGGCGTCGAGGCCGTCGGCCACCGTGCGCATGGAGGTCGAGGCGGCGCTGAGGCCGGCGACGTCGACCGAGAGCCGATCGGCCATGGTGTCCTCCTCCGAGACGTGCGGGCACATGCGCCGGCTCCCACCGGCGCTATCACCAGATCCCCGGTGGAGGGGCCGCTCAAACCCCTGCGGGTCAGACGGTCAGCAGCGCCTCGTCGGGCAGCGCCTCGACGAGCTCGTCGGGCAGGTCGGTGAGCGGCACGATGTTGACGGTGGCGACCTCGAGGCCCTCGACGGCACGGGCCTCCTCGGCCGCGGCGAGCGCGGCGACGATCGCCTCGCCGGCCGCCTCGCGGGACTCCTCGCCGTCGGCCTCGAAGACCAGGCAGCCCAGCCGCGGGCTGTCGGCGAGGGTGTAGGACAGCGCCCACACTCGGCCCGCGCCGGCGACCTCGGCCACCCGCGTCGCGACCTCGCGGCCGACGTGGTCGGGCAGGTCGGGCCACAGGGCGAGCTCGGCCCGGACGCCCTCGGGGAACGGCTCGGTGAGCCGGCCCAGCTCGACGACCTGGTCGGGCTCGATGAGGATCGGGTGCTCGGCGCCCGGGTCGACGACGATCGCGACGTCGGCGGGCATCATCTGCAGCAGATCGCGGGCGGTGATGACCTGGATGTCGAAGACGTCGGTGGGCATCGCCTCGCGGGCCAGGTCCTCCTGGGAGAACACCGCGACGGCCGGGCCGCCCGACGGCGTCTGCGCAGCGGCGAAGCGACGCTCGGCGCGCTCCACCCCGATCAGCAGCCAGGAGAAGAGGAAGTCCCAGGTCGAGGTGATGGTCGGCTCGCTCACCCGCCCGACCCTACGTGGGGGCCGGGCGGGCGCGGCGTGCGGGATCAGCCGGTGACGGCGCCGTGGGCCGCGGAGGACACCAGGCGGGCGTACTTGCCGAGGACGCCGGAGGTGTACTTCGGCGGCAGCGGCTGCCAGCCGTCCTGACGGCGGGCGAGCTCGTCGTCGGCGATCTCGACCTCGAGGGTGCGGTTGACGACGTCGAGGACGATCGGGTCGCCGTCGGCGACGAACGCGATCGGGCCGCCGTCGACGGCCTCGGGCGCCACGTGGCCCACGCACAGGCCGGTGGTGCCGCCGGAGAACCGGCCGTCGGTGAGCAGCAGGACGTCCTTGCCCAGGCCCGCGCCCTTGATGGCGCCGGTGATGGCGAGCATCTCGCGCATGCCCGGGCCGCCCTTGGGGCCCTCGTAGCGGATGACCACGACGTCGCCGGCGACGATGCGGCCCTCGGCGAGGGCGTCCATGGCGGCGCGCTCGCCGTCGAAGACCCGGGCGGTGCCGCGGAAGACGGTCTCGTCGAAGCCGGCGCTCTTGACCACCGCGCCCTCGGGGGCCAGCGAGCCCTTGAGGATCGTCAGGCCGCCGGTGCGGTGGATCGGACGCTCCAGGCTGCGGATGACGTCGTCGTCGAGCGGCGGCGGGGCGATCTCGGCGAGGTTCTCGGCCATCGTGCGCCCGGTGACGGTGAGGACGTCGCCATGCAGCAGGCCGGCGTCGAGCAGCGCCTTCATGACGACCGGGATGCCGCCGATCTTGTCGACGTCGTTCATGACGTACTTGCCGAACGGCTTGAGGTCGCCCAGGTGCGGGACCTTGTCGCCGACGCGGTTGAAGTCGTCGATGGTGAGCGGGACGCCGGCCTCGCGGGCGATCGCCAGCAGGTGCAGCACGGCGTTGGTGGAGCCGCCGAGGGCCATGACGACCGTGATGGCGTTCTCGAAGGCCTCCAGCGTCATGATCTGGCGGGCGGTGATGCCCTTGCGCAGCATGCCGACGACGGCCTCGCCGGACTTGTGGGCGAACCCGTCGCGGCGGCGGTCGACGGCCGGCGGCGCGGCGGAGCCGGGCAGCGACATGCCGAGCGCCTCGCCGACGGCGGCCATCGTGTTGGCGGTGTACATGCCGCCGCAGGCGCCCTCGCCGGGACAGATCGCGCGCTCGATCTTGTCGACCTCCTCGCGGCTGATCTTGCCGGCCAGGCACGCGCCGACGGCCTCGAAGGCGTCGATGATCGTGACGTCCTTGCCGTCGACGTTGCCGGGCATGATCGAGCCCGCGTAGAGGAACACGCTGGCGAGGTCGAGGCGCGCGGCGGCCATCAGCATGCCGGGCAGCGACTTGTCGCAGCCGGCCAGCAGCACCGAGCCGTCGAGGCGCTCGGCGCTCATGACGACTTCGACGGAGTCGGCGATGACCTCGCGGGAGACCAGCGAGAAGTGCATGCCCTCGTGGCCCATCGAGATGCCGTCGGAGACCGAGATGGTGCCGAACTCGAGCGGGTAGCCGCCGGCGGCGTGGACGCCGTTCTTGACGGCCTTCGCGAGCCGGTCGAGCGGCAGGTTGCAGGGGGTGATCTCGTTCCAGCTCGACGCGACGCCGATCTGGGGCTTCTCCCAGTCGTCGTCGCCCATGCCGACGGCGCGGAGCATGCCGCGCGACGCGGCGCGCTCGAGGCCGTCGGTGACGTCGCGGGAGCGGGGCTTGAGGTCGTGCTGGGCGGAGTCGTCCGGGCCGGTCATGGACGTCAGCGTAGACCGCGCGCCCGACGTGACGGCCCGCGATCCCGGTGCGCGGTCGGCCTGCGCGGGAGGAGGCCCGAGCGCTCGCCTACGGTGTCCCCATGCGTCGGCCGGTGATCCTCGTGCTCATCGGCATCGTCTCGGTGCAGGTGGGCGCCTCGATCGCCAAGCGGATCTTCGACGAGGTCTCCCCCACCGGCCTGGTGTGGCTGCGGCTGACCGCCTCGCTGCTGGTGCTGCTGACGATCGCGCAGCCCCGGCTGCGCGGACGCACCCGCGACGACTGGGCCGTCGCGATCGGCTTCGGGCTCTCGCTGGCGACGATGAACTGGGCGATCTACCAGTCCTTCGCCCGGATCCCGCTGGGCGTCGCGGTCACCTTGGAGTTCACCGGTCCGCTGCTGGTGGCCGTGCTCGGGTCGCGCCGCGCCCGCGACCTCGCGTGGGTCGGGCTGGCGGGCGTCGGCGTCGCCCTGCTCGGGCTCGACGGCGCGTCGCTGACGTGGTCCGGCGTCGGGTTCGCCCTGCTCGCCGGCGGCGCGTGGGCCGCCTACATCCTGCTCAGCGCCCACACCGGACGCCGCTGGGAGGGCCTCGACGGCCTGGTGGTCGCCAGCGCCGTCGCCGCGGCGCTGCTGCTGCCGCTGGTGCTGCTCGGCTCCCCCGGCGAGCTCACGGCCTGGCACGTGCTCGTGCTCGGCGCGCTCGTCGGCGTCATGAGCTCGGTCGTGCCCTACTCCCTCGAGCTCATCGCGCTGCGCACCCTCGCCCCGGCGACCCTCGGCGTCCTGATGAGCCTGGAGCCCGCGGCCGCCGCGCTGGCCGGCCTGGTGGTCGTCGGCGAGCGGCTCGGCCCGTGGCAGTGGCTGGCGATCGCGTGCGTCGTCGTGGCCAGCGCGGGCGCCACCCGCGCCGGGGCCCGCGCGATCGCGCCGGTCGACCCGGACGCCCCGCTCCATCCCACCGTCACCTCGGCGTGACGGCACGGCTCGTCCGCGGGGCTAGCCTGGAGGAGCACCACCGCACCACACCCCCCCGGAGTCCCGATGTCGCTCACCCCCCGCGTGCTTCCCGCCGCCGTCCGGCCCCCGCGGGCCGCCCGTCAGGCCGTCCGCGTCGTGCGCACGGCCGTGGAGCGGTGGTCGGTGGAGTCGCAGCGGATCGCGCGGCGCAACGCCGAGATGGCCACCGGACGCCTCGCCGTGCTCCGCGCGCAGCGTGAGGACGTCGAGGCCTACCTGGCCGACGGCGACCAGGCCGCGTCGGGCTGAGCCTGCCGCGGGCCGCCCGGGCGCCGCACCCATCGCGGACGCCGGCCCCCGCCGACGACGCGCTCAGGCAGAATCGGCCCATGCGTACCTCCGCAGCGCGCGCCGCCAGCCACGCCTCGCTCGGCTTCCACCACGTGCTCTCCGACGACGGCACGCGCCTGCGCGCCTGGACCAACGACCCCGACGGCACCAAGACCGGGCCGACGGTCCTGCTGTGCAACGGCCTGGGCACCAACCCCTGGACCTGGCCGGCGCTGCTGGAGCCCGACTGCTCGGTGCGCGTGGTCTCGTGGTTCCACCGCGGCGTCGGCGGCTCGGCCCGCCCGGCCGACCCGCAGCGCTGCGGCATCGAGGAGTTCGTCGAGGACGGCCTCTCGGTGATGGACCACTTCGGTCTCGAGCGCCCGGTGCTGATGGGCTGGTCGATGGGCGTCAACACGATGTTCGAGCTGGCCTTCCGCCACCCCGAGCGCGTCGCTGGCCTCTTCGCGGTGGCCGGCGTCCCCGGCGACACCTTCGCCACCATGCTCGGCCCGCTGCACCTGCCGCACGCGCTGGCGCGGGCGATCACCGTCAACGCCTCGCGGGCGCTGCGCCTGGCCGGGCCCGCGCTCACCCCCATCGCCTCCCGGCTGCCGATCGGCGAGCGCGCGGTGCGGATGATCAGCCACAGCGGCTTCATGCTGCCCGTGCCCGACCCCGACCTCGCGGCCGTCGCGGTGCAGGAGTTCCTCACCACCCCGCTCGACTGGTACTTCCACCTGGCGCTGCGCACCTCCGAGCACGCGCGGGTCTCGCTGCGCAACATCCGGGTGCCCGTCGCCTTCGTGGCCGGCAAGTGGGACGTCCTGGCCGGCTCGCGCGACATGGCCAGCGCCGCCGCCCGCATCCCCGGCGCCAGCTTCACCGAGCTCGACGGCACCCACTTCATCGCCATGGAGCAGCCCGAGGTCGTCCACGACCTCCTCCTCGACTTCCTCAGCACGGTCGGATGAGGCGCGCCGCCCTGGCCGTCGCGACCGGCCTGGTCGTGACGACCGGCGGTCTCTCGGGCTGCCTGGCCGAGGGCACCCGCTCCGACGTCGAGGTCACCACGCTGGCGCCGGGCACGTCGAGCAGCCCGTCCGCCGACGCCTCGGGGCCCTCGCAGGAGAGCAGCGACGCCCCCGTCCTGCCCTCCGGCGACCGCGACCCCTCGGTGATCGGCCCGGCCGGCGCCGGGCTCTCCGGCGTCCGTGCCGCCACGTCGGCGGCGCGCACCGGCACCGTGCTGGCCACCGCCAACCCCGACGAGCTGCTCCGCCTGGCCGGTGGTCCGCAGCGCCTCGTCGCGCTCCCGGGCACCCCTCGCGACGTCGTCGTGCCCGACGCATCGGCGCGCCGCGCGGTGGTGCTGTGGCGCTCGGTCGGCCAGCCGGCCCGCACGGGCGTCGTCACCTGGGGCGGCACCGGCACTCGGGCGCGGCTCACCGACGTCGTCGACGCCCCTGACGCCGTGGGCCTGACCGCGGGCGGGGCGCCCGTGGCCGTCGACGCAGCCGATCTCGTCGCCGACGGCGCCGAGGTGCCCGCCACGCCCCCCAGCGACGTCACCGACCGCGTGTGGAGCGTCGTCGCCGACGGCGGCAGCCTGCGCCTGGGCGTCGCCAGCCTGCCCGAGGGAGCGCCCACCGGTCCGCTCACGCTGACGCCGGTCACGGCCTGGGCCGACGACGCGCGTCCCACCTCGCTGCTGGTCACGGCCAGTCACGTGTGGGTCGGCACGTCCACGGGCCGGGTGTGGCGCCTCGACGTCGACGGCGCCCGCGCCGGCAACCCCGTGGCCTACGAGCTGGCGCGCTCCTCGGTCGACGCGCTGACCTCGCTCGGCGACGACGTGCTGCTGCTGACCTCGGGCCGGCGCACCGTGCGGGTCGACGCCGGCACCGGCGATCCGGTCGACGGCGCCTGAGGCGTGGCCGCGTCGACCACCGAGCCGACGACCCGGCCGACCACCAGCGCCCGCCGGCTCGCCCGTCGCAGCGTCACCAGCACGGCCGGCCCGAGCACGACGATGGCCGTGGCGTTGGCGATCGCGCGCATGGTGTCCCAGCCGCCGGTGGAGGTCAGCAGGGTGTAGAGCCCGAAGCGCCGCAGGTTGTCGAGCATCGGGTCTCCGGCGACGTAGGCCAGCGAGCCGGCGTGGCCGGGCACCTGGACGCCGAGCGCGAAGGGCCAGCTGGAGAGGTTCATCAGCGCGCCGAACACGTAGGCGGCGACGACGGCGTAGCCCGCGAGGAGCGCGATCTCGGCGCGTCCGCGCGCCCGCCGGGGCAGGAGGCCCGCGCCCATGCCGACCCAGGCCGCGCAGAGCATCTGGTAGGGCAGCCAGGGCCCGACGCCGGCGGTCAGCAGCGCGGAGGCGAACAGCGAGGTGGCGCCCAGCACGAATCCGAAGCCCGGCCCGAAGACCCGCCCGGCGAGCACGAGCAGGAAGAAGACCAGCTCGATGCCGGCCAGGCCCGGCGAGAGCGCGCGGGTCAGCGCGTTGACCGCCGCCAGCACGCCCAGGATCGCCAGCACCCGCGGGTCCAGGCCGCCCTCGCTGACCTCGGCCAGCACGACGACGACCAGCACGGGCAGCAGGAGCAGGAAGAGGAACGGCGGCTGCAGCGTGGGCTGGCCGCTGGCGGTCGGCTCGACGCGCAGCAGCAGCGGCCACAGGAACATCATCAGCCCGCCGAGGGTGGCCAGGGCGAGCGTGGCCACCGAGCGACGCGAGAGCGGGACGGCGACGGGGCGGATGCCGCTCACGCCGACTCCCAGGCGGTGAGCACCTCGTCGACCCGCAGCCACGGCGGCCCGAGCACCTTGGTGACCTGCGGCGCGAAGGCCGGCGACTCCGCCACCACCCGGCGCACCGGCCCGGAGGAGACGACCTCGCCCTCGGCGAGCACGACGACGTCGTCGGCGCACTGGGCGACGAACTCGACGTCGTGGGTGGCCACGAGGACGGCGCGGCCGTCGGCGGCGAGGTCGCGCAGGATCTGCGCGAGGGCGTGCTTGGCGGCGTAGTCGAGGCCGCGGGTGGGCTCGTCGAGCAGCAGCACCGGGGGCCGGGCCACCAGCACCAGCGAGAGCGCCAGCGCCAGGCGCTGGCCCTCGGAGAGGTCGCGCGGGTGGACGTCGTCGGGGATGCCGGGCACCAGGCGCTCCAGCAGCGCCCGGCACTCGCCGGTGCCGGCGTCGCCGGCGGCGCACTCCTCGGCGACGGTCTCGAGGTAGAGCAGGTCGGCGGCGTTCTGCGGCAGCAGGCCGACGTGGTGGCGGCGGCGTCCGGGCTCGACGCGAGCGGGGTCGACGCCGTCGGCGCGCAGCCGTCCGCTGCGGCGCTCGCGGGTGCCTTGGAGGGTCCACAGCAGCGTGGACTTGCCCGCGCCGTTGCGGCCCATGAGGGCGGTGACGCGCCCCGGCACGAGCGCGACGTCGACCTCGCGCAGCGCCACGACCGAGCCGTGCGCAACGGTGACCTCGCGGGCCTCGAGCACCGGCTCGCCCTCCCCCGCCGCGACCTCCGCGGCGTCGGTGGGCAGCGCCGCGAGCACCCGCTCGCCCCAGCCGTCGGGCAGGCCGCGGACCTTGCGCCGCGCGTCGCGCACGCTCAGCGGGAGCGGCCGCCAGCCGGCGGCCCGGCCGAGCTCGACGAGCGGGGGCGCCACCGGCGAGTCGAGCAGCAGGTCCGCGGGGTCGCCGACGCGCAGGCCGCCGGTGCCGTCGAGCAGGCACATCGCGTCGGCGAAGGGCACCACGCGCTCGAGCCGGTGCTCGGCCAGCAGCACCGAGACGCCGAGGTCGTGGACGAGGCGGGTCAGGGTGGCCAGCACCTCCTCGGCCGCGGTGGGATCGAGCGCCGAGGTGGGCTCGTCGAGCACGAGCAGCCGCGGATGCATGGTGAGCACCGAGCCGATCGCGACGCGCTGCTGCTGGCCTCCGGAGAGGGTGCGCAGGTCGCGAGCGCGCAGGTCGGCGATGCCGAGCAGGTCGAGGGCCTCCTCGACGCGGCGCCGCATCGTCGCCGCCGGGAGCCCGAGCTGCTCCATGCCGTAGGCCAGCTCCTCCTCGACGGTGTCGGTGACGAAGCCGCGGGCGGGGTCCTGACCGACGTGGCCGATGACGTGCGCGCGGTCGCGCGGGGGCGTGCGGACGATGGAGGCGCCGTCGAGGAGGAGGTCGCCGTGGAGCACGCCGCCGGAGAAGCGCGGCACCAGCCCGGTGACGACGCCCAGGAGCGTCGACTTGCCCACGCCGGTGGGGCCGGCGACCAGCACCAGCTCGCCCTCGCCGACCTCCAGGCTCACGCCGTCGAGGATGGGGGCGCCGTCGTAGCCGACGGTGATCTCGCGCAGCTCGATCACGCCGCCACCTCCGCGCGACGCACCGGCGGGCTGATCAGGCCACCGGCCAGCGCGGCCCCGACGGCGGCGAGCACCAGGAGGCTGATCGTGGGGACGCTCGCGAGGCCCGGGTAGGCGATGGAGGTCTCGTGGAGGCTGGCGTGGCGCATCAGCGCGGCGGCGAGCACGCCGGCCACGGCGACGCCGGTCTCGGGCCAGCCCCAGGGGTCGGGGCGGTAGCGGGTGCGCTGCACGGAGCGGCCGGCGCTGAGCAGACCGCCGGCGGCGAGCAGCACGCCGAGCAGGAGCGCCGGGTGGGAGAGCCAGCCGGGCAGGGTGCCGTCGAGCGTGGCGTAGACGCCCAGGCACAGGCCCATCAGCCCGGTGAGCAGCAGCGCGCCGGTGCGCCGGCGCTCGGCGCGGCTGCGCTCGCCGGCGCGGCCGTAGCCGCGGGCGTCCATGCCGGCGGCCAGCGCCAGCGAGTGGTCGAGGGCGTCCTCGAGGACGGGCACGAGGAAGCGACGCAGCCGGCCGATCCGTCCGGTGGCGCCGGCGCGCAGGCTCTGCGCGGCGCGCACCCGGCGCACGCTCTCGGCGAACTGCGGGAAGACGGTGACGGCGACGACGAGCGCGGTGCCGACCTCGTAGAGCGCCGGCGGCACCGAGCGCAGCAGCCGCTTGGGGTTGGCCAGCGCGTTCGCCGCGCCGATGCACACGACGATCGCGCCCAGGCGCATGCCGTCGTAGAGGCCGGAGAGCACGGACTCGCGGGTGATCGGGCCGAGCAGCGTGATGCCGGCGGCCCAGCTCGGCAGCGGCACCGTCGGCAGGTCCACCAGCACCAGGCCCGGGTAGGAGCCGCCGAGCACGAGGCGGAAGGCCACGCGCAGCACGACGATGGCCAGGCCCATGAGCAGGTAGAGCCGGAACGACGCCGCCCAGGGCTGGTCGCCCCGGCGCGCGACGACCACCAGCCAGGCCGCGGTGACGAGCAGCAGCAGGGACAGCGGATTGGTCGTGAAGGAGGCGGCCGCGGCCAGCCCGATCGACCACGCCCACCAGGCGGCGGGGTGGAGGTCTCGGGCCAGCCGCGGCGCGCTCACGACGAGGCTCCGCGACGGCGGCGCAGCACGACCACGCCACCCACGCCGAGGGCCGCCACGATCAGCAGCGGGGCCACCCACACCGGCAGGCCCGAGCCGTCGGCGGCGGGCTGGGCGGCGTCGGAGGAGGCGTTCGAGGCGTCGGGGTCGGCGGCGAGGGTCGCGGCCGCGGACGGCGAGGCGTCCGACGGGCTCGGCGAGCTCGTCGCGCTGGCGGAGGGCGACGCCGAGGGCGAGGCGGACGTCGAGGACGACGCGCTCGGCGAGGCCGCGCGCGAGGGCGAGCCCGTGCCGCGGGTGCCGCTGCCGGTGCTGCCGGTGCTGCCTTGAGCGGTGCTGCCGCCGCCGGACGTCGAGCCGCCGCCGCTCGAGGAGCCGCCCGACGAGCCGCTGCCCGAGCCGCTGCTCGTACCGCTGCCGGAGCCGCTGCCCGAACCGCCCGAGCCGGAGCCCGCGCTGGTGCGGGTGCGCGGCGCCGACGTGGCCGGACGCACCTGACCGGAGCGGTCGTCCCAGGCGAAGGCCACCGAGCCGCCGGGGGGCACGCGCAGGGAGCGGGCGCCCAGGGAGCTGTAGGTCCAGGAGCCGTCGGTGCCGTCGCTCCACCACAGGCCCCAGTAGGCCGAGGCCGGGGAGGCCTGCTGGCAGCCGGCGTCGGCCGGCACGGCGTCGACCCGGCACACGAAGCCCGGCTGCTGCTGGGCGTAGGTGAGCGGGTGGCCGGCGTTCGGGAACAGCGCGGAGGCCAGCGTCGGGGCGGACGCCGACACGCAGGCGACGTCGGTGCCGCCGAGGGAGTTAGCCTCGACGACCACCGTGATGCCGCCGGCGTCCGAGCAGGCCGCCGCCGACGCCGGGGTGGCCCCGACGCCGACGGAGGTCAGCGCCGCCGTGACCACGAGGGCCGCGACGGCGCCGAGGCGCTTCAGGAGCGGCACTCGATGACCCGCAGGTTCTCCAGCGAGGGCGCGGCCTGCGCCGAGGCGCGACGCCACTGGTCGCGGGTCTCGACGGTGATGCCCTCGCTGCTGCCGATGCGACGCGCGGTGCCGTCGTAGGCGATGGCGCCGACCTGCGTCCTGAGCGGGCCGCTGAGGCCACGCTCGACCTCGCGGCCGTACACGTAGCGCGCGGCGTCGGAGGCCGGGCCGCAGGCCTGCAGCGCGCCGAGGGCGGCGCCGGCGAGGCCGGTGGAGTTGGTGTTGACGCCCTTGCCGGTGCCCTGCGTGAAGGCGCCGGAGGCCCACTGGTGGTCGATCAGCCAGCGGCGGGCCTTGGTGAGCGCCGGGCGCGTGAGGCTGGAGTAGCCGGGCGCGTCGAGGAGGGCCAGGACGGCGATGGCGGTGGCGTCGGTGCTGGCCTCGCTGCCCGCGGCGCCGTCGACACAGCCCTGCTCGGCAGCGGTCTTGTCGGCGGTCAGCGACTCGCGGAAGGCGCCGTTGGAGCACTGCTGCTGGACCAGGAAGGAGATCGCCGAGCGGGTCCTCGCCGACTTCGAGCGCGCGAGCGCCTCGACGGCGTAGGCCTGGGTGAGGACGTTGTTGTAGTCGTTCTCGCTCTGCTGCAGACGACCGGCGATCGGCGCGGAGGTCGCGATGGCGCCCTCGACCTTCGCGACCAGGTCGACGCCGCCGAAGGAGGTGGCGTCGAGGCCGGCGTCGGTGGCGTAGGCGGCCAGCTTCGCGGCACCGCCGGTGGACCCGGCGTAGGAGGCGGCGTTGGCGCGCAGCGCCTGGTCGGCGCGGGCGATCGTGCCGGCGAAGCGGCCCGAGCCGCGCAGGGCGCTGACGGTGTCGATCGTCAGGCCGATGTCGGTGAAGTCGTACTGGGCGTTGTAGACCACGCCGTCGGCGTTGATCTGCCGCGCGAGCCAGCCGTAGGCGTCGTTGCGGGAGTTGGCGGCGGTGCCGGCGGCGACGTCGGCATCGGCGGCGCCGGGGACGAGAGCGGCGGCCGTCGCGAGCGCGACGACGGCGGAGGCGAGCGTCGCGAGGCGGCGACGCGGGGTGGCGGTCATGGTGGTCCTTTCCGCTGCACAGCGGACGTGGACGCCGGGACCGGCGCGACCGCCCGCTGCTTTTCCTCGACAGCGTGGGATCAGGACGCGTCATGGGAGGCGGTCCGGCTCGCCGCTCCCTGTCCGAGCAGGAGAGCGGCCTACGGTTGCGGGTCAGCGCCGGACTTGGACCGGCTTCCCCTCGCCACGGGCGTGGTCTGTGGATGTGTCGCTGCGGACTCTACCCCGGTTCGCCGGCCGTGCCGCCCGGGGCGGGAGCGGCAAGACGAGACCCCCGTCGCACCGGGGTGCGGACGGGGGCCGTGGGACGGAGCCGGGATCGGAGCCGGGATCGGTCCCTGGTCAGGCGAGCTTCTCGAGGATCAGCTCGCGCACCCGGCCGGCGTCGGCCTGGCCGCGCATCTCCTTCATGACCGCGCCGATGAGCGCGCCCGCCGCGGCGACCTTGCCGTCGCGGATCTTGTCGGCGACGTCGGGGTTGGCGGCGATCGCGTTGTCGACGGCCGCCGAGAGGGCGCCGTCGTCGGAGACGATCGCCAGACCGCGGGCCGCGACGATCTCCTCCGGCGTGCCCTCGCCGGCGATGAGGCCGTCGAAGACCTGGCGCGCGAGCTTGTCGTTGAGGGAGCCGGCGTCCACGAGCGCCTGGACGGCCGCCACCTGGGCGGGCGTCACGCCGAGCTCGGGGAGCTCGACGCCGGCGTCGTTGGCCCGACGGGCCAGCTCGGAGAGCCACCACTTGCGGGCCGCCTGCGGGGCGGAGCCGGCGGCGATGGTCTCCTCGACCAGGCCGAGGGCGCCCGCGCCGACGGTGTCGCGCATCTCGAGGTCGGAGAAGCCCCAGGCGGCCTGCAGGCGCGCCCGCTTCTGGGTCGGGTTCTCCGGCAGGGTGCCGCGCAGCTGCTCGACCCACTCGCGCGAGGGCGCGACCGGGACGAGGTCGGGCTCGGGGAAGTAGCGGTAGTCCTCGGCGTCGGACTTCTCCCGGCCGCTGGTGGTGATGCCGGTGTCCTCGTGCCAGTGGCGGGTCTCCTGGAGGATCGATCCGCCGCCGCCGAGGATCGCGGCGTGCCGCTGCATCTCGAAGCGCACCGCCCGCTCGACGGAGCGGAAGGAGTTGACGTTCTTGGTCTCGGTGCGGGTGCCGAGCACGCCGCTGCCCTTCGGCGAGAGCGAGAGGTTGACGTCGGCACGCAGGTTGCCCTGGTCCATCCGGGCCTCGGAGACGCCGAGCGCGACGATGAGGTCGCGCAGCTGCTGGACGTAGGCGCGGGCGACCTCGGGGGCCTTCTCCCCCGCCCCGACGATCGGCTTGGTGACGATCTCGATGAGGGGGATGCCGGCGCGGTTGTAGTCGACCAGCGAGTAGTCGGCGCCGTGGATGCGGCCCGTCGCGCCACCGACGTGGGTGGACTTGCCGGTGTCCTCCTCCATGTGGGCGCGCTCGATCTCGACGCGGAAGGTCTCGCCGTCGACCTCGACGTCCATCCAGCCCTCGAAGCAGATCGGCTCGTCGTACTGGGAGGTCTGGAAGTTCTTCGGCATGTCCGGGTAGAAGTAGTTCTTCCGGGCGAAGCGGCACCACTCGGCGATCGAGCAGTTCAGGGCCAGGCCGATCCGGATCGCCGACTCCACCGCCGTGCCGTTGACCACCGGCATCGCGCCCGGCAGGCCCAGGCAGGTCGGGCAGACCTGGGTGTTCGGCTCGCCGCCGAAGACCGTCGAGCAGCCGCAGAACATCTTGGTGGCGGTGTTGAGCTCGACGTGGACCTCGAGGCCCAGCGCGGGGTCGTAGGAGGCGAGGACGTCCTCGAACGGGACGAGGGTCTCGGTGGCGCCGCTCATCGGGTGGCTCCTTCCAGGGCCGGGGCCTGGGCCAGCAGCGGCCCGCCCCACTCGGACTCCAGCGCGGCCTCGAGGGCGGCGCCGACGCGGTAGAGGCGGTCGTCGGCCATGACGGGCGCGAGCACCTGGAAGCCGACGGGCAGGCCGGTGTCGTCGGCCAGGCCCGCCGGCAGCGAGATGCCGGGGACGCCGGCGAGGTTGGCCGGGATCGTGGCGAGGTCGTTGAGGTACATCGCCAGCGGGTCGTCGAGCTTCTCGCCGAGCTTGAACGCGGTGGTGGGCGAGGTGGGGCTGACAAGCACGTCGACCTGCCCGAAGGCGGCGTCGAAGTCGCCCTTGATGAGGGTGCGGACGCGCTGCGCGGTGCCGTAGTAGGCGTCGTAGTAGCCGCTGGACAGCGCATAGGTGCCCAGGATGATGCGGCGCTTGACCTCGTCGCCGAAGCCGGCGTCGCGGCTGGCCCGCATGACCTCCTCGGCGCTCGGGGAGTCGATGCCGGCCGGCTGGACGCGCAGGCCGTAGCGCATGGCGTCGAACTTGGCGAGGTTGCTGGAGACCTCGCACGGCATGATCAGGTAGTAGGTGGCCAGCGCGTGCACGAAGCTCGGGCAGGACACCTCCACGACCTCCGCGCCGGCGGCGACGAGCAGGTCGACGCCGTGCTGGAAGCGGGCGAGCACGCCGTCCTGGTAGCCCTCGCCGGACAGCTCGCGGATGACGCCCACGCGCAGGCCCGAGAGGTCGCCGGCCGCGCCCTGGCGGGCGGCGTCGACGAGCGAGGGCAGGGTGTCGACGATCGAGGTGGAGTCGAGCGGGTCGTGCCCGCCGACGAGCTCCTGCAGCAGCGCGGAGTCGAGCACGGTGCGGGTGACCGGGCCGACCTGGTCGAGGCTGTTGGCCATCGCGACCAGGCCGTAGCGCGAGACCGCGCCGTAGGTGGGCTTCACGCCGACGGTGCCGGTGACGGCACCGGGCTGGCGGATCGAGCCGCCGGTGTCGGTGCCGAGCGCCAGCGGCGCCTCGAAGGCGGCCAGCGCCGCGGCCGAGCCGCCGCCGGAGCCGCCGGGGATGCGGTCGAGGTCCCACGGGTTGCGGGTGGGGCCGTACGCGGAGTGCTCGGTGGAGGAGCCCATCGCGAACTCGTCCATGTTGGTCTTGCCGAGGATCGGCAGGCCCGCCGCCTTGAGGCGCGCGACGACGGTGGCGTCGTAGGGCGGGATCCAGCCCTCGAGGATCTTCGAGCCGCACGTCGTGGGCAGGCCGGTGGTGGTGAGGACGTCCTTGACGGCGATCGGCACGCCGTCGAGCGCGGACGCCGGGGTGCCGGCGGCACGCCGGGCGTCGGACTCGGCGGCCGCGGCCAGCGCGCCCTCGGCGTCGACGTGCAGGAAGGCGTGGACGGCGCCGTCGACCTCGGCGATGCGGTCGAGGTGGGCCTGGGTCAGCTCGACGGAGGTGATCTCGCCCGCGGCGAGGGCGTCGGCCAGGTCCGAGGCGGACCGGCGGGTCAGGTCGCTCACTGCTCGTCCCCCAGGATGCGCGGGACCATGAAGCGCTGCTCCTCGGCGGCCGGGGCGCCCGACAGCGCCTGCTCGGGGGTCAGGCTCGGGCGGACGACGTCGTCGCGGAAGACGTTGACCAGCGGCAGCGGGTGCGAGGTCGGAGCGACGTCGTCGCCGGCCACGCCGCTGATCGAGGCGACCGACTCCAGGATCACCGACAGCTGCGGTGCGAGGTGGTCGAGCTCGGCGTCGGACAGGTCGATCCGGGCGAGGGTCGCCAGATGGGCGACCTCGTCACGGGAGATCTCAGGCATGGCCCCCATCCTAGGGAGGCGCACCGGGACCCGCCGACCCGGCCGTCGCCCGCGGTCTGGCGAATTCCCGCGCGCACCGCTCACGCCCGCACTACCGTTCCGCCGGTGACCTCGGTGCACTCCACGGACGTCGACGGCGTCCGATGCTTCTGGGTCGACTCCGGCCTCCCGAGCCTGTCCGCCGAGCTGATCTTCCGGTTCGGCCAGGCCGACGAGCCCTACGCCGAGGCGGGCTGGCAACACCTGCTAGAGCACTGCGCCCTGCACGGGCGAGGCAAGGGAGCGCTCCACGTCAACGGAGCAGTCCGCCTGCTGACCACCGGCTTCCATGCCCACGGGCCGGCAGACGTAGTCGCAGCGCACCTGCAGGACCTGACTGCCTGGCTGAGCTCACCGGACCTCGGCCCTGTCCAGCACGAGGCGGCCGTGCTCGCCGCCGAGAGGCAGCTGCGAGGAGACAGCGGCCCCGTGAGTCGCGCGCTCGGCCGGCGATTCGGGGCGAGCGGTGCGGGCGTCGTCGCTCAGGGCGAGCCCGGTCTCGGACGCGTCGACGAGGATGGGCTGCTCGATCGAACACGACGGGTGTTCGCCCGCGAGAACGCCGTCCTGGTCCTCGACGGTCCTCCCCCGCCGGATCTGCGGCTGCTCCTCCGGGAGGGTCGACGACTCGCGGTGCCCGAGGCCAGTCCCGTCGAGGACACCTTCCCGGCGGCGTACGTCGAGGAGTCCGGTGCTGTGCTGTCAGGACTCGTCGACCGCTCCGGGCTGCTGTGGATCGCGCACGAGCTCGTGCGGACCGTGCTGGAGCGCGAGCTGCGGGAGGAGGCGGCGGGCGCCTATGCCCCGTGGTCGCTCTACGAGCCCGTGGACGCTCACCGAGCGCTGATGATCGCAGGCACGGACCTCGCCGATCCGTTACGACGCGATGGCGCCGCACGCGCCCTGTTCGCCTTCGAGCAGTACCTCGCGCGGGGTCCGCTCGCGAGCGACCTGGAGCACCTGCGGGCGTCGCGGCTCCAGGATCTCGCAGATCCGCGGGCCGCGGCATCGGCGGCGTGGACCGCCGGTCTCCGCTGGCTGGAGGGACGGGCTGAGACGACGCGCGACGACCTAATCCGGCAGGTGGTGGGCCTCGACGTCGCGAACGTCGCCGACGCGCTCACCGACTGGCACGACTCGCTCCTCATCGGACTGCCCGGCGCAAGTCCGACTCAGGACCATCGGGTGCTGGGCGGCATCGTCCCGCTCCTGCGCTTTGCGGAGTCGCCGATGCCCGCTGAGGCGCGGACCTTCCGGCACAAGGATGCGCCGTGGATCGGCGAACGGCTCAGCATCGACACCGAGGGGATCGCCTTGGTGGAGTCCGGAATCGCGCGGCGCATCGCCCTCGATGACGTCGTGGGCATGCACGTCGGCGACGACGGGGCACGGCACATCGTCGGCGCTGGCGGCTACGCGATCACCGTCGACCCGCACCAGTGGCACGGTGGCGCAGAGGCCGTTGGCCTGATCGATGCACAGGTGGATCCCTCCGTACGGATCGTCGAGCCTCACGCGCTCGGCTCGGAGTTCCACCGCCGTGGCTGGTTCTTCCGGTGGGCCGGCGGCTTCGACAGGGTCATCGAGAGACGGGTGCAGGGCGGCGGCGTTCGTGGCGCGCTGGCGCGGTTCGGACTGCTGCCGGCCCTCGTGATCGGCGGGCTCCTGACCGCGATGTGGATCCTCTCGGAGATTCTCCGGCTCCTGGCCTCCACGACGACGGGCGTCCTGGCTCTGGCCGCCCTGACACCGATCGCTCTCGGGTTCGGCCTCGGGCACTGGGTCGCTACGCGAGCGGGCCGTCGACGACGTCGGGCGGACCGCTCTCGAGCAGGCTGACGAAGCCCGCCTCGTCGAGGATCGGGACGCCGAGCTGCTCGGCCTTCTCGGCCTTGGAGCCGGCGTTCTCGCCGATGACGACGAAGTCGGTCTTCTTCGACACCGAGCCCGCGGCCTTGCCGCCGCGGGCGAGGATCGCCTCCTTGGCGGAGTCGCGGCTGAAGCCGACCAGCGAGCCGGTGACGACCACCGTCAGCCCCTCGAGGGTGCGCGGGACGGACTCGTCGCGCTCGTCGGCCATCGTGACCCCCGACGCGGCCCACTTCTCCACGATCGCTGTGTGCCAGTCGACCTCGAACCACTCCAGCACCGCCTCGGCGATGGTGGGGCCGACGCCCTCGGCGGCGGCGAGGGAGTCGTGGTCGGCGGCGCGGATGGCCTCCATGGAGCCGAACTGGGTGGCCAGCGCCCGGGCGGCGGTGGGGCCGACGTGGCGGATCGAGAGCGCCACGAGCACCCGCCACAGCGGGACGGTCATCGCCTTCTGCAGGTTCTCCAGCAGCTTGACGCCGTTGGCGGTGAGCTGGCGGCCCTCCTCGCCCTTCTTCGGGGCGCGGGTGAACAGCTCGGTGCGCAGCAGCCGCTCGGCGTCGAGGTCGAAGACGTCGCCCTCGTCGGCGATGACGCCGTGCTCGAGCAGCTCGACGGCCGCCTCGTAGCCCAGACCCTCGATGTCGAAGGCGCCACGGCCGGCGACGTGGAAGACCCGCTCGCGCACCTGCGCGGGGCACAGCCGGTGGTTGGGGCAGCGGAGGTCCTTGTCGCCCTCCTTCTGCTCCACCAGCGGGGTGCCGCAGGCGGGGCACTCCGCCGGCATCACCCACTCCGGCAGGCCCTCGGGGCGCAGCGAGAGCACGGGGCCCAGGATCTCGGGGATGACGTCGCCGGCCTTGCGCAGGATGACGGTGTCGCCCGGACGGACGTCCTTGCGCCTGACCTCGTGGGCGTTGTGGAGCGTGGCGTTCTCGACGGTGGAGCCGGCCACCCGGGTGGGCTCCATGACGCCGAACGGCGTGACGCGGCCGGTGCGGCCGACGTTGACGCGGATGTCCTTGAGGAGGGTGTTGACCTCCTCGGGCGGGTACTTGAAGGCGATCGCCCAGCGCGGCGCCCGGCTGGTGGAGCCGAGTCGACGCTGCAGGGCCACCTCGTCGACCTTCACCACGACGCCGTCGATCTCGTGCTCGACGTCGTGACGGTGCTCGCCGTAGTGGGCGATGAACTCCTGCACCGCCGCCAGGTCGGGCAGCACGCGCACGCGCTCGCTGGTGGGCAGGCCCCAGGCGGCCAGCGCCTCGTAGCCCTGCGACTGGCTGACCGGCTCGAAGCCCTCGCGGGCGCCGATGCCGTGGCAGACCATGTCGAGGGCCCGGGACGCCGTCACGCGCGGGTCCTTCTGCCGCAGGGAGCCGGCGGCGGCGTTGCGGGGGTTGGCGAAGATCGGGCGGCCGGCCTCGAGCATCTGCTCGTTGAGCCGCTCGAAGGCCGCCACGGGCAGGAACACCTCGCCGCGCACCTCGACCAGCCGCGGCACGGGGTGCTCGTCGGTGCCGGCGAGCCGGTGCGGGATCGAGGCGATCGTGCGGACGTTGGGGGTGACGTCCTCGCCGGTGGTGCCGTCGCCGCGGGTGAGGGCGCGCACCAGGCGGCCGTCCTCGTAGAGCAGGTTGATGGCCAGGCCGTCGACCTTCAGCTCGCACAGCAGCGCCGGCGCGGTGACGCCGTCGCGCTCGAGCCGGGCGTGCCAGGCGGCGAGCTCGTCGGCGGAGAAGGCGTTGTCGAGGCTCTCCATGCGCTGCAGGTGGGCCACCGGGGTGAACTCGGTGGAGACCGCCCCGCCGACCTTCTGGGTGGGCGAGTCGGGCGTGCGCAGCTCGGGGAACTCCTCCTCCAGCGCCTCGAGGCGGCGCAGACGACGGTCGAAGTCGGCGTCGTCGAGGGCCGGGGAGTCGAGGACGTAGTAGCGCCAGCGGGCGTCCTCGACCTCGTCGGCGAGGGCGCGGTGCTCCTCGCGGGCGGCGTCGGGGACCGGGGTGGGCGCGCTGGTCATGGCCTCATCATGCCGGGGACCTCCGACAGCCCCGACCCCCGCCGATCCGATGAGGCGCCGACGCCGAACACCGTGATGTGGTGACCCCTGTGACGAGCCCTCCCCTCCCCTCCCTGACCCGCCAGGACCCCGGCGGCGTCGTGCGCGGCGTCGTCCTGCTGCTCCATGGCGGCACCGAGCACTCCGAGGAGGTCGTCGACGGCCGCAGCGCGTCGTGGCACCGGATGGCCGCGATCCAGCGGGCCGTCACGCCCCAGGCCCACCGCTCGGGCGTGGCCACCTGGCTGCTGCGCTACCGGGTGCGCGGCTGGAACGACACCGGCGAGTCGCCCATCGCGGACGCCCGCTGGGCACTGGAGCAGATCGCCCGCACCTACGACGACGTCCCCGTCGTGCTGCTGGGCCACTCGATGGGCGCACGCACCGCCCTGCACGTGTGCGACGCCCCGCAGGTGCGCGGCGTCGTCGGACTCGCGCCCTGGTGGCCGCCGGAGACCTCGGTGGAGCCCCTCCGCGGACGTCACCTGCGCGCGGCCCACGGCGCGGCCGACAAGATCACCTCCTACCGCGCGACCCGTGCCCTGGTCGGACGCGCTGCGGAGGTGGCGGCGTCGACGGACTTCGTCGACATGGGCCACGTCGGCCACTACATGCTGCGCCGCATCTCGGCGTGGAACGACGTCGCCCGCGAGCAGAGCCTCTCCCTCCTGCGCGACTGAGCGTCCCCCGCGACCGGAGGTCCGGGTGCTCCGTGTGGTCCAGGCCACACGGCGATCGTGGATGTCCGGGAATGACCGGAGGGGTCCTACGGTTCGGGTGGAACGAAACCGTTTCGTTCCATCTCCGCCGGGAGGCACCGTGACCACGCTCGACCGCTCCGAGTCCGAGGCGCCCGCCGCGCGTCCGCGGATCGAGGGCGACCGCGAGCAGGAGATCTTCGAGGCCGCGCTCGCCGTGCTCGGCGAGGTCGGCTACGACCGCCTCACCATGGACGCCGTCGCCACCGCCGCGCGGGCGTCCAAGGCCACGCTCTACCGGCGCTGGGCCGGCAAGTCCGACCTCGTGGTCGACGCCCTGGTGCACCACAAGCGCCAGCAGCAGCCCGCCGACGTCGACACCGGCACCCTGCGCGGCGACCTCCTGGCGGCCTTCTGCGGCATGGGCGGCGCGCTCGCCCCCGAGCAGCTCTCGATCTTCGCCAGCGTCATCACCGCCATGCACCGCGACGCCGACCTCGCCCACGAGTTCCGCTCGCGCGTCATCGGCCCCAAGGCCGCCCTGACCCGGGCGGTCTTCGAGCGCGCCGTCGAGCGAGGCGAGATCTCCCCCGACGTCGACCTCGACCTCCTCGTCCCCGCCCTGCCCGGCATCGTCCTGCACCGCGCGCTGGTGCTCGGCGACCAGCCCGACGCCGACCTCGTCGAGCGCGTGATCGACCAGATCGTGCTGCCCGTCGCCGCCCATCGCCGGCCCGCCTGACGCGCCCGACCCGACCGACCGCCTGAACCGCCCTGAACCGCCCTGAACCGCCCGACACGACAGAGGGAACCCATGACCGATCTGACCAAGCCCGTCGAGGACCTCGGTCCTGACGACGCCTCCGCAGCGGAGGTCGTCGACGCGCCGCGTCACGCCAACGCGGCGCTGGCCCTGGTGCTCATCTGCTCCGCGCAGCTGATGGTGGTGCTCGACTCCACCATCGCCAACATCGCGCTGCCGTTCATCGGCCGCGACCTCGACATCGTCGGCACGAACCTCTCGTGGATCGTCACCGGCTACGCCCTGGCCTTCGGCGGTCTGCTGCTGCTCGGCGGCCGTCTCGGCGACCTCTACGGCCGTCGTCGCGTGTTCATGATCGGCGTCGCGCTGTTCGCCTTCGCCTCCGCCCTGGGCGGCCTGGCCCAGAACGAGGCCATGCTGCTGGGCTCGCGAGGCCTGCAGGGCGTCGGTGCCGCGCTGGCCTCGCCCACCGCGCTCGCGCTGATCACCACGACCTTCCCGGCCGGCCCGCAGCGCAACCGCGCGTTCTCGGTCTTCGCCGCGATGT
This sequence comes from Nocardioides sp. B129/18, assembly GCF_055282735.1. Lineage (NCBI taxonomy): Bacteria > Bacillati > Actinomycetota > Actinomycetes > Propionibacteriales > Nocardioidaceae > Nocardioides > Nocardioides sp. B129/18. The sequence goes on from NZ_JBUZJI010000002.1 coordinate 117,394, forward strand.
CCGGCCTCGGTGCGGCCATCGGCCTGATCCTCGGCGGCTGGCTCACCGACCTCGACCCCAGCTGGGGCTGGCGCCTGACCTTCCTCATCAACGTGCCGATCGGCCTGGGCGCCGCCTTCCTGGCGCCGCGCGTCCTGCCCGACACCTCCCACCACGCCGGCCGTCTCGACGTCCCCGGCGCGGTGCTCGGCACCGGCGGCCTGCTGGCCCTGGTCTACGGCATCACCCGCACCGGCAACAGCGACAGCGCCGGCAACACCTACGGCTGGTCGGACCCGATGGCGCTGACGTTCATCGCGCTCGGCGTCGTGCTCCTCGCGGTCTTCGTGTTCGTCGAGACCCGCAGCCCGCACCCGATCATGCCGCTGCGGATCTTCGCCAGCCGCAACCGCGCCGTCGCCTTCGTGGCCATGATGATCACCCCGGCCGCGATGTTCGCGATGTTCTTCTTCCTCTCCCAGTACGTCCAGAACGTCATGGGCTACAGCCCGCTGCGCACCGGCTTCGCGTTCCTGCCGTTCGCGATCGGCATGGTCGTCGGAGCGACGACGTCCTCGAAGCTCATCGCCCGCGTCGACCCGCGCTTCCTGGCCGGCACCGGCACCCTGCTCGCGGGCTTCGCGCTGCTGATGTTCTCCCGGCTGCAGGCCGACGTGTCGGCCGCCGCCGTCGTGGCCGCCGCCAAGGGCCAGAGCAGCCTCGGCGACAGCGTCAGCTACTGGACCGACATCGCGCCGTTCATCGTCGTGATGGCGCTGGGCATGGGCCTGACGTTCGTCCCGATGACGCTGGTGGCCGTCCACGGCGTGCGCGCCGAGGACTCCGGCATCGGCTCGGGCGTCCTGAACACCATGCAGCAGGTCGGCGGCGCGCTCGGCCTGGCCAGCCTCTCGACGGTGGCCGCGCACTACACCACCGACAAGCTCGGCTCGCTGACCGGCGCGCTCCAGGGTCTCGGCCCGGACCTCGCCGGCGTCGACCAGGCCGCGCTGCGCACCCAGGCCTACTTCGGAGCCTTCACCGAGGGCGCCACCCACGCGTTCCTCGTGGGCGCCTTCATGATCTGGACCGCCTCGCTCATCGTCTGGTCGCTGCTCGGCGTCAAGCACACCGAGCTGGCCGGCGAGGCGCCCGAGGGCGTCCACGTGGGCTGATCCCGCTCCTGCACCAGCACGAGGGCCCCGGACCGATCGGTCCGGGGCCCTCGTGCGTCGGCGCGGTCAGCCGGCGGAGTCCGCGACGCCGCGAGCGGCGCCGCGCAGCAGCCGCAGGGCGCGCTGCGCCCAGGCGGCATCGGCCGAGGCGAAGCCACAGGCCGGCGTGAGCACGAGCCGGTCGCCGAGCTCGGCGGGGTCCAGGCCCAGCAGGTCGAGCCAGCGCAGCACGCCCTCGATGACGACGGTGTCGCCGCTGGGGACCGCCGAGCCGCGGGGCGCCAGGCCGGGCAGCACGCCGAGCCCGAGGACGACGCCGGCCTCGAGGGCCTCGGCGAGCTGGTCGAGGTCACGCGGCGCGAGGGTGCCGCGGTCGACGAGGAGCCCCGCGGCGCCGGCGGCGCGCACGAGGTCCCAGGGGGTGTCGGGAGCGCAGGCGTGCACCCACGGCTCCGCCCCGGCGGCGCGGATCGCGTCGATCACCCCGGCGAGGGTCTCGGTGAGCTCGGGCCGGTCGACGCTGCGGTGCCGGTGGAAGCCGGACGCCGTGGGCACCTGGCCGTGGTGGACGGCGGCGAGCGCGGGCTCGTCGACCTGCACCACGAGGCGGGCGGCGTCGGGCAGGCGGCGCCGCAGGTCGCGCACGTGGGTGCCGACGCCCTCGGCCAGCGCCTGGGCCAGCTCGCGACGGGCGCCGTGGTCGGCCAGGACGCGGTCGCCGCGCGGACGCTCGACCGTGGAGGCCAGCGTCCAGGGGCCGGCCAGCTGCACCTTCCAGTCGCCGGCGTACCCGGCGGCGTGCTCCTCGAGGGCGTCGAGGTCCTGGGCCAGCAGGCTGCGAGCACGGCGGTGGTCGACGCCCGAGCCACCGCCGGTGAGCCGCCAGCCGGCGGGCTGCAGGTCCGCCCCGAGCTCGGCGACGACGGCGAGCGTCCGCCCGGTCATCGCGGCGACCGCGCCGCGGCCCGGCACCTCCGGCAGGTAGGGCAGGCCGGGCTCCTCGGCGAGCTCGCGCAGCACGACCTGCAGGGCGTCGTCGAAGGCGGGCTGGTCGTCGCCGGGGTGGGAGCCGACGCCGGTGGCGCGCACGCTCATGCGGGGCTCCCCTCGCGGACGGTGGCGTCGATGGTGGCCGAGCCGACCACGCGGGTGCCGTCGTAGATCACCACGGCCTGGCCCGGCGCGATGCCGCTGGCCGGCTCGAGCAGCTCGACGTGCACGACGTCGTCCTCGACCCGCACGCGCGCACGGTGCTCGGCGCCGTGGGCGCGCAGCTGCACGGTGGCCTCGTCGAGGACGTCGGGGGCGGTGCCGGCCCAGCGCGGCGCGGTGGCGCGCAGAGCGTGGACGGCCAGGCCCTCGCGGGGGCCGACGCGGACGGTGCCGGAGACCGGCTCGATGTCGAGCACGAACCGAGGCCGGCCGTCGGGCGCCGGACGTCCCAGGCGCAGGCCGCGACGCTGGCCGATGGTGTAGCCGTAGGTGCCGGCGTGCTCGCCGAGCACCTCGCCGGTGGCGTCGTCGACGATCGCGCCGCCGTGGTTGGGCGCCCGCTCCCCCAGCCGCTCGCGCAGGAACCCGGCGGTGTCGCCGTCGGAGATGAAGCAGATGTCGTGGCTGTCGGGCTTGCCGGCCACGCGCCGCAGCCCGCGGCGGGCCGCCTCCTCGCGCACCTCGGGCTTGGTGGACTCCCCCAGCGGGAACAGCGAGTGGCGCAGCTGGCGCTGGTCGAGCACGCCGAGCACGTAGGACTGGTCCTTGGCGTCGTCGACCGCGCGGTGCAGCTCCACGAGGCCGTCGGCGCCCGTGCGCAGGCGGGCGTAGTGGCCGGTGGCGACGGCGTCGAAGCCCAGCGCGAGGGCCCGCTCGAGCACGGCGGCGAACTTGATCCGCTCGTTGCAGCGCAGGCACGGGTTCGGCGTGCGGCCGGCGGCGTACTCGTCGAGGAAGTCCTCGACGACGTCGTCGTGGAAGCGCTCGGAGAGGTCCCAGACGTAGAAGGGGATGCCGATCACGTCGGCGGCGCGGCGGGCGTCGTCGGCGTCCTCGATCGTGCAGCAGCCGCGGCTCCCCGTGCGGTAGGACGCCGGGTTGCGCGAGAGCGCGAGGTGCACGCCGGTGACCTCGTGGCCGGCCTCGACGGCGCGGGCGGCGGCCACGGCGGAGTCCACCCCGCCGGACATGGCGGCGACGACGCGCACGGTCTCAGGCCCTCGCCGCGCGGGCGCGCTCGACGCAGGGGAGGATCGCCTCCAGCACCGCCTCGACGTCGCGCTCGGTGGAGGTGTGGCCCAGCGAGAACCGCAGCGAGGAGCGGGCCTCGTCCTCGTCGTGGCCCATGGCGAGCAGCACGTGCGAGGCCTGCGGCACGCCGGCCGAGCAGGCCGAGCCGGTGGAGCACTCGATGCCGCGGGCGTCGAGCAGCATGAGCAGGGAGTCGCCCTCGCAGCCGGGGAACGAGGCGTGGACGACGCCGGGCAGCCGCAGCGCGGGGTCGGCCGGCCCGTTGACGACGACGCCGGGCACCGCCGCGCGCAGCCCGGCGACCAGGCGCTCGGAGAGGCCGGCGAGGCGGGCGGCGTGGGCGTCGCGCTGCTCGACGGCCAGCTCGACGGCGGCCGCGAAGCCGGCCACCGCGGGGGCGTCGAGGGTGCCGCTGCGGATGTCGCGCTCCTGGCCGCCGCCGTGCACCAGCGGCGTCACGGCGACCTCGCGGCGCACGACGAGCGCGCCGATCCCGATGGGGCCGCCGATCTTGTGTGCGCTGAGGCTGAGGGCGTCGAGGCCGCTGGCGGCGAAGTCGACCGGCTGGGTGCCGAGCGCCTGCACGGCGTCGGAGTGCACCGGGACGCCGTGGCGGGCGGCCCGCTCGACGACCTCGGGCAGCGGCTGCACTGCGCCGCTCTCGTTGTTGGCCCACATGATCGAGACCAGCGCGAGGCTCGCGGGATCCGCGGCGAGGGTGCGGTCGAGCGCGTCGAGGTCGAGGCGGCCGTCGGCGGCGACGTCGACGAGGTCGACCTCGGCGTGACCGGACTCCGCGAGCCAGGCCAGCGGGTCGAGCACCGCGTGGTGCTCGACGGCGGAGGAGACGATGCGGCGGCGGCGCGGGTCGGCCTCGCGGCGCGCCCAGGCGATGCCCTTGAGCGCGAGGTTGTCGGCCTCGGTGCCGCCGGAGGTGAACACCACCTCGCCGGGACGACACCCCAGCGCGGCCGCGATCTGCTCGCGCCCCTCCTCGACGACGCGGCGGGCGCGGCGCCCGGCCGCGTGCAGGGAGCTGGGGTTGCCGACGACCGCCATCTCGGCGGTCATCGCCTCGATAGCCGCAGGCACCATCGGGGTGGTGGCGGCGTGATCGAGGTAGACGGTGCGGGCGGACATCTCGGGTCCAGCCTACGGTGCCCGCGTCGGAGCCCCGTCAGCGCGCCGCGGCGGCCCGCACCCGGGCGAGCTCGCGCTCGGCGGCGCCGTTGCGGACGCCGGCGCGCGAGCCGGCGAGCTTGGCGCGCACGTGGGCGTCGACGGTGACGGGGTCGTAGCGCGGCTCCTCCCCCGGCGCGAGCAGCGCCGGCCACGGGGCGATGAGCGCGTCGGCGTCGCCGTCGTGGAAGAACGCGGCGCTGCGACGACGCCGCACCGTCCCCTCGAGGATCGGCGGCCGCACCCGGTGCAGCGTCGAGAGCCAGCGCTCGTTGGTGAGGCGGGCGGTGAGGTCGCCGAGGTTGACCAGCAGCGCGCCGGGCTCGGGCGAGACGTCGTGCCACACGCCGTCGGCGCCGAGCACCTGCAGGCCGGGCTCGTCGTCGGCCCAGAGCACCGTCACCAGGCCGAAGTCGGTGTGCTCGCCCATGCCGGTCAGGTCGCTCCCCGGCGGCACGGGCGTGCCGGGCGGCAGGGCGTAGTGGTTGAGCCGCAGCACCTGGATGCCGTGGCCGGCGAGGTCGTCGAAGGCCGTGGACGGCAGTCCCAGGGCATCGGCCATCACCCAGCGTGCGGGCCACCCGCGCGGCCTCGGCGAACCACGCCCGCACCCGGGGCTCGAAGCCGGGGACGTCGGGCCAGGTGGTCGGGGCGTAGTGGCCGGCGAGCTCGGCGGGCACCGCGGCGGGATCGGGCAGGTCGGCGAGGCCGACGCCGACGTTGAAGGCCTCGAAGAGGTCGTTCATCCGCACGCCCTCGAGCCCCAGGCTCAGGCCCAGCCGCTCGGTGCGCGGCGGGGTGTAGCCGCGGTTCTCCTCCGGCGGGCGGATCCACCGCCGCTTGACGTCCTCGGGCAGCGCGAAGAGGTCGTCCATCGCCGTCCCGAGCCCGGCGAGCACGGCGTCGGGGACGCCGTGGCCGTGCACCTGCATGAAGCCCGTGCGGCGGCAGGCGTCGTCGAGCGCCCGGGCGCAGGCGGCCCGCTCGGCCGGCGTGCCGTCGCCGACGTAGGGCCCCAGGTCGAGGGCGGGGACGACGAACGGCGCGCTCACGGCTGCGACGCTAGCCCCGCGGTGTTGCGGGCCGATGACGGCGGCGCGTCGGGGCGCGTCGTGCCGCGTCGTGCCGCGTCGTGTCAGGTCAGAGCAGGACGAGGTCGTCGCGGTGCACGACCTCGCGCTCGTAGGCCGCGCCGAGCTCGCGCTTGAGGTCGCTGGAGGAGCGGCCCAGCAGCGCCGGGATCTCCGCGGCGTCGAAGTTCACCAGCCCGCGGGCGATGCGGGCGCCGTCGGGGCCGATGAGGTCGACCGGCTCGCCGGCCTCGAACTCGCCGGTGACGCCGGTGAGCCCGGCCGCGAGCAGCGAGGCGTGCCGCTCGAGGACGGCGCGCACGGCGCCGGCGTCGAGCACCAGGGCGCCCTTGGGCTCGGTGGCGTGGGCCAGCCACAGCAGCCGGGTCGGCACCCGCTTGCCGGTGGCGTGGAACAGCGTGCCGACCTCCTCGCCGGCCAGGGCGGCCGCGGCGCGATCGGCGCTGGTGAGCACCACGGGGATGCCGGCACCGGTGGCGATGCGGGCGGCGTCGACCTTGGTGACCATCCCGCCGGTGCCCACGGCCGAGCCGACGCTGCCGATCGAGACCTCGAGGAGGTCCTCGGGGCCGCGCACGTCGGTGATCAGGCGGGCACCGGGGCGGCTGGGCGGCCCGTCGTAGAGACCGTCGACGTCGGAGAGCAGCACGAGCAGGTCGGCGTGCACCAGGTGCGCCACCAGGGAGGCGAGCCGGTCGTTGTCGCCGAAGCGGATCTCGGAGGTCGCGACCGTGTCGTTCTCGTTGACGATCGGCAGCACGCCGTACTCGAGCAGCTGGGCGAAGGTCTGGGCGGCGTTGCGGTAGTGGGTGCGCCGGGTGACGTCGTCGACGGTGAGCAGCACCTGGCCCGCGGTGAGCCCGTGGCGACGCAGCTCCTCGGTGTAGCGGTGCACGAGCAGCCCCTGCCCCACCGACGCGGCGGCCTGCTGGGCGGGCAGGTTGCGAGGACGCCGGGTCAGGCCCAGCGGCGCGAGCCCGGCCGCGATCGCGCCGGAGGACACCAGCACCACCTCGGCGCCCCGCTCCCGCACGGCGGCCAGGACGTCGACGAGCGCGCGCAGGCGCTCGGGGTCCAGCCCGCCCTCGGCGGTGGTGAGCGAGGAGGAGCCGACCTTGACGACGACGCGGCGCGCCGCCAGCACCGGCTCCCGGGCCGCGGTCATGACGAGCGGCCCTGCTCGGAGTCGGGGTCGTACTCGTCCCAGTCGGGGTCGGCGGCGGTGCCGATCTCGTAGGAGGTGGGGCCGTAGACGTCGGGCGAGTCGATGCGGCGGGCGACGTCGGCGCGGGTCTCGTTCTCGCCGCGGTCGTCCATCTTCTCCTCGATCGCGCGGCGGCGGTGCGAGGCGGGCCGCTGCTCCTCGAAGCGCTGGTCCTCGCCGCGGCGTCCGAGCATCTCGACGCCGGCGTCGACGCTGGGGCGGAAGTCGAAGACCACCGCGTTGTCGGGGTGACCGATGAGCACGGCGTCGCCCTCGACGGCGCCGGCCTTGACCAGCTCGGTCTCGACGCCGAGGCGGTTGAGCCGGTCGGCGAGGAAGCCGACGGCCTCGTCGTTGCTGAAGTCGGTCTGGCGGATCCAGCGCTCGGGCTTCTCGCCGCGCACCCGCCAGCCGTCGCCGTCGCGGGCCACGGTGAAGTCCGAGGACCCGTCGGCCGAGCGCGGACGCAGCACGATGCGGGTGGCCTCGACGACCGGCTTCGCCGCGCGGGCGGCCTGCACGATCTCGGCCATCGCGAAGGTCAGCTCGCGGGTGCCGGCGCCGGAGGCCGCCGAGACCGGGAAGACCCGCAGGCCCCGGGCGCGCAGGTCGTCGATGACGAGGTCGGCGATGTCGGAGCCGTCGGGCACGTCGACCTTGTTGAGGGCCACCAGGCGGGGACGGTCCTCGAGGCCGCCGTAGCGGGCCAGCTCGTTCTCGATGACGTCGAGGTCGTCGGCGGGGTTGCGCCCCGGCTCGATGCTGGCGGTGTCGATGACGTGGACGAGCGCGGCGCACCGCTCGATGTGGCGCAGGAAGTCGTGGCCCAGGCCGCGGCCCTCGCTGGCCCCCTCGATGAGCCCCGGGACGTCGGCCACGGTGAAGACGGTGTCACCGGCGGTGACGACGCCGAGGTTCGGGACGAGGGTGGTGAACGGGTAGTCGGCGATCTTGGGCCGGGCGCGCGAGATCGCGGCGATCAGGCTGGACTTGCCGGCGCTGGGGTAGCCGACGAGGCCGATGTCGGCGACGACCTTGAGCTCGAGGACGACCTCGAGCTCCTCGCCGGGCTCGCCGAGCAGCGCGAAGCCGGGCGCCTTGCGCTTGGAGGAGGCCAGCGCGGCGTTGCCGAGGCCGCCGCGGCCGCCCTGGGCGATGACCAGCTCGGTGCCGGGGCCGACCATGTCGGCGAGCACCTCGCCGTCGGCGGTGCGCACCAGGGTGCCGTCAGGGACGGGCAGCACGAGGTCGGAGCCGTGGCCGCCGTTGCGCATCGAGCCGGCGCCGTGGCCGCCGTGCTCGGCCTTGCGGCGCGGCGAGTGGTGGTAGTCGAGCAGCGTGGTGACGTCGGGGTCGACCCGCAGGATCACCGAGCCGCCCGGGCCGCCGTTGCCGCCGTCGGGGCCGCCCAGCGGCTTGAACTTCTCCCGGTGGACCGACGCGACGCCGTTGCCCCCGCGGCCGGCGCTGATGTGCAGCGTGACCTGGTCGACGAACGTGGGGACAGCCATGGGGATCCTTCGGGTGGAGGTGCGGGCCGCCGAGGGGCGGCCCAGGAAGCACGAAGGGCGCCCCGAGACGGGACGCCCTAGCGTGGGTGGCCTGGTGAGGCCGGAGGTGCGAGCGTCAGATCACTCGCCCGGGACGATGTTGACGACCTTGCGGCCGCGGCGGGTGCCGAACTGCACCGCACCGGCCTGCAGGGCGAACAGGGTGTCGTCGCCGCCCCGGCCGACGCCGGAGCCCGGGTGGAAGTGCGTGCCGCGCTGGCGGACGATGATCTCGCCGGCGTTGACGAGCTGGCCGCCGTACCGCTTGACGCCCAGGCGCTGGGAGTTGGAGTCGCGGCCGTTCTTGGTGGACGCGGCGCCCTTCTTGTGTGCCATGTTCAGTCCCTCGTTGTCGAAGACGGCCCGAGCGGGCCGAAGTGGTGAGCCGCGGGGCTCAGAGCGAGATGTCGGTGACCTTGACCTGGGTGTACTTCTGGCGGTGACCCTGGCGCTTCTTGTAGCCGGTCTTGTTCTTGTACTTCTGGATGATGATCTTCGGGCCCTTGGTGGCGCCGACGACCTCGACGGTGACCGACGCCTTGTCCAGGCCGGCCGAGGTGACCGAATCGCCGTCGACCGCGAGGACGACCGGGAGGGTCAGGGTCTCGCCGACGGGGGTGGCGACCTTGTCGATCTCGATGACGTCGCCCACGGCAACCTTCTGCTGCTTGGCGCCAGCGCGCACGATCGCGTACACCGCGGTCTCCTTCGTCGGGTTCTTCGAGTGGTCTTCGGGTCCGGGGCGCAACGCCGGAGCGGCGCCGCCTGGACAGGGCACGCCGGAGCGTGCAACGAGGGTCAATGCTACGGGTGGGGCCGGGAAGTGGCAAAACCGCGCACCTCCCGGCCTCCGGGGTCAGCGCTTGCGCGTGCCCTTGCGCTTCACGGGGACGTGCTCGACGGACGTCTCGGACGTCTCGGACGTCTCGCCCGACTGCTCCCCCGCCCGATCCGGCGTCGCGGCCGGCGTGACCGGCTTGCGGGCCGAGCGCGTGCGGGTGACGACGGTGGGCGCAGGCGCGTCGGGCACCGGCACCGACGCCGGCTCCGCCGTGGGCGCCACGACGATCGCGACGGCGCCGGACTCGGGCCGGCCCGCCGGCCGCGTCGCGGCCCGCCGGGTGCGGGTCACCACGCGGGTGCCGGCCTCGGGCTGGGTCTCGGGCTGGGTCTCGGGCTCGGGCTCGGGCTCGGGGGTGAGCGTCGCCTCGACGACGGGGGTCACGACCTCCGCCTCCACGGGCTCCACCACGGGCTCCACGACGGGCTCGACGGGTGCCTCCGCGACGTCCGCGGCGTCCGGGGCCTCGGCCAGCTCCTCGGGACGCGCCTTGGCGGCGACGTCCTTCGGCGACGGCGCGCCGTTCTGCTGGCCGTTCTGCTGGCCGCTCTGCTGGCCCTGGCCCTGGCCGTTCTGCTGGCCGTTCTGGCCGCCGCGACCACCGCGCGAGCGCTTGGACCGGCGCGGCTCGTCGTCGGCGACGCCCGAGCCCTTCTCCACCGGGTGGTCGTGCACGACGACGCCGCGGCCCTGGCAGCTGGGGCAGTTCTCCGAGAACGCCTCCAGCAGGCCGGTGCCGATGCGCTTGCGGGTCATCTGCACCAGGCCGAGCGAGGTGACCTCGGCGACCTGGTGACGGGTGCGGTCGCGGCCCAGGCACTCGACCATGCGCCGCAGCACGAGGTCGCGGTTGGACTCCAGCACCATGTCGATGAAGTCGACGACGATGATGCCGCCGATGTCGCGCAGGCGGAGCTGGCGGACGATCTCCTCGGCCGCCTCCAGGTTGTTCTTGGTGACCGTCTCCTCGAGGTTGCCCCCGGAGCCGGTGAACTTGCCGGTGTTGACGTCGACGACGGTCATCGCCTCGGTGCGGTCGATCACCAGCGAGCCGCCCGAGGGCAGCCAGACCTTGCGGTCCAGGCCCTTGGCGATCTGCTCGTCGATGCGGAAGGTCGCGAAGACGTCGGCGCCGGCGTTCTTGCCCTCGGCGGGCGCCTCGTAGCGCTCGACGCGGTCGACGAGGTCGGGCGCGACGTGGGAGACGTAGCCCTGGACGGTGTCCCAGGCGTCCTGACCCTGGATCACCAGGCGCGAGAAGTCCTCGGTGAACAGGTCGCGGACGACCTTGAGCGTGAGGTCGGGCTCGCCGTAGAGCAGCTGCGGGGCGCTGCCCTTCGACTTGGCCTCGATGTCCTCCCAGCGGGCCTTGAGCCGCTCGACGTCGCGCGTGAGCTCGTCCTCCGAGGCGCCCTCCGCAGCCGTGCGCACGATGACGCCGGCGGTGTCGGGGACGATCTCCTTGAGCAGCGCCTTCAGGCGGGCGCGCTCGGTGTCGGGGAGCTTGCGGGAGATGCCGCTGGTGGTGCCGTCGGGCACGTAGACCAGGAAGCGGCCGGCCAGGCTGACCTGGCTGGTGAGGCGGGCGCCCTTGTGGCCGATGGGGTCCTTGGTGACCTGCACGAGCACGGACTGGCCCGAGCTGAGCACGGACTCGATCTTGCGAGGCTGGCCGTCCTTGTGGCCCAGCGCCTGCCAGTTGACCTCGCCGGCGTAGAGCACGGCGTTGCGGCCCTTGCCGATGTCGATGAAGGCGGCCTCCATCGAGGGCAGCACGTTCTGGACGCGGCCCAGGTAGACGTTGCCGATCAGCGAGGTCTGCGACTCCCGCGCGACGTAGTGCTCGACGAGCACCTTGTCCTCGAGGACGGCGATCTGGGTGAGGTCCTCGCGCTCGCGCACGACCATGACCCGCTCGACGGCCTCGCGGCGGGCCAGGAACTCGGCCTCGCTGACGATCGGCGCGCGGCGGCGGCCGGCCTCGCGGCCCTCGCGGCGGCGCTGCTTCTTGGCCTCCAGGCGGGTGGAGCCGGAGACGGCGGTGATCTGGTCCTCGGCGGAGCGCGCGCTGCGCACCCGGGTGACGGTGTTCTCCGGGTCGTCGTCGGACGAGCCGCCACCCTCGCCGGCACGCCGGCGGCGACGACGACGGCGCGAGCTGCCACCGCCCTCCCCCGCGTCGTCGGAGTCGGAGGCCTCGGAGCCCTCGGCCTCGGCGCCGTCAGCGCTCTCGGTCTCCTCCGAGCCCTCGGCCTCGGACGTCGCGACCCGGCCCGAGCCGCCCTGACCGGACTCCTGGGAGTCGCCGGCGTCGTCGGCCGAGTCGGACCCGTCGCCGGGCTTACGGCGACGACGGCCACCGCGGCGACGACGGCGGCGCGGACGCTGCTCGCCGTCGGAGTCCTCGTCGGAGTCCTCGTCGTCGGAGTCGGAGTCGGCGTCGGCGTCCTGGTCGGCGGGAGCCTCGGCCGACTCGGCCGACTCGGCCGACTCGGCAGCCTCAGGCGAGGCGTCCTCGGTCTCGCCGGCGTCCTCGGCGGGCTCCTCGACGGGGGCGGGCGCCGCGGCCTTGCGGGTGCGGGTGCGACGGGTGGTGGTGGCCGCCGGCGCCTGGAACAGGACCGCGGCGGACGCGGTGGCCGGCTCGTCGGCGGGGGCCTCGGCAACGACCTCGGCAGCGGCGTCGGCGGGCTCGGCCGTCGCAGCGGTCTTCTTCGCGGCCGTCTTCTTCGCGGGGGCCTTCTTGGCCGCGGTCTTCTTCGCGGCCGTCTTCTTGGCCGCGGTCTTCTTGGCCGGAGCCTCCACCGCCTCGGGGGCGACCTCGGGAGCGGACTCGGCAGCGGACTCCGCGGGAGCCGCGGCAGCGGCGGTCTTCTTGGAGGCCGCCTTCTTCGCGGGGGCCTTCTTCGCGGCCGAGTTCTTGGCGGCGGCCTTCTTCGCCGGCTTCGCGGGCTCGGAGGCCCCCGGGGCCTCCGGGGCCTCCGGGGCCTGGGCATCGATCGGCAGCGGCTCGTCGGCCACCTCGGCCGCGGCGGCCTTCTTCCGGGCCGGCGCCTTCTTGGCGGCCTTCTTCGCGGCGGTCTTCTTGGCCGGCTTGGCGGCCGGCTGGCTCGCGTCGGCCTCGCCAGGCGCGTCGGGGGTGGTGACCGGCTGGTCGGCCTGGTTCTCCACCTGGTTCTCGTCGGGCATGGACTGCTCCTCGGCCCGGACCTCGCGGCGCCGGACCCCTCACACGTCTCCCCCGCCGCAGCGGCGGGACACGCTAAGCCTGTGGTCGGCGGCGACCTCCTCCGCGCTGGCCACCTCGCGCCGGTCGTCACCCGCCGCGGTCGCCGGGCCTGTCCGAGGATCTCTCGGATCGTGGCGGGCCCGCTGTCACCAGGCTCGCCGGCCGCGTCGCGGTCCGGTGACGACGTCTGCTCGGTGTGCCGACCCTGCTGGGGGCCGGCGAGGACGTCGTCGGATCAGGCGCGTCTCCGCGGTGGCTGATCACGGCGAGTATCGCACATCACGCCCGCAGCGGGTCATCCACGACGCCGTCGGCGGTGAGCGGGCCCTGCGCCAGGCGCGTCATGAGCGGGGCCGGGCCGGCCTCGAGAGCGCCCGCCTGAGCCAGCCCGCGCAGGACGTCGTCGGGTCGCACCGCGGGGACGCCGTGGCGCAGCACGAGGTCGAGCTCGGTGCGCGGCCCGGGCGTGTCGGCCGGCCCGGCAGGCTCCGCGGACTCGGCCGCAGGCGGGCGGACCTCCAGCGAGACGACCGCCCCGCGGCAGTCGAAGGTGCGCAGGCCCTTCTTCGTCATCCGCTCGACCGAGACCTCCTCGGCGGCCAGGAAGGCGGCGACCGCGGTGGCGGCGTCCTGGGCCGAGGCGTCGACGGCGACGATCCACCGGCTGGCCTCGAGCCGGTCGGCCAGGGAGCCGCCGGGCGACTCCACGACCTCGAGGACGTCGAGGCCGGGCGGCAGAGCCTCCGCGAGCTCGGCATGCACCCGTGCGGGGTCGACGACGGCCGCGAGCCCGATCTCGAGGTACTCCGCCTCGCTGGCCGAGCCGGTGGGGGCGGCGCCGGCGTAGGAGATGCGCGGGTGCGGGTTGAACCCCGAGGAGTAGGCCATCGGCAGGCGGGCCCGGAAGACCGCCCGCTCGAAGGCCCGGCTGAAGTCGCGGTGGCTGGTGAACCGCAGCCGTCCGCGCTTGGCGTAGCGGATCCTCAGCCGCTGGACGGGCGGGGCCTGCTGCTCGGGCTGCTCACGCACGGAGCACAGGGTAGGGGAGGTCGGCGGGGTCGGCCCGCATCGTCGGCGAGGGGTAGACGGTGCCGACGCGCTCGCCGTCGAGCCATGCGGTCAGCCGGGCCGCCTCGCGACGCAGGGCCTGCGCGGCCTCCCGCGGGAGGCGCTCGAGCGGCCGCACCTCCACGACGCCGTCCTCGTCCTGGGTCCAGGCGCCGACCACCCGGCCGCACCACCAGGCGGTGGTGCCGGCGTTGCCGTTGCGGTCGAAGAGCAGCGGCGCATGCGCGCCGAGGTGGAAGTCGCGGTGGCGCCAGCCCATGATCGTGGGGTCGAGCACGGGCAGGAGCGCGGCCCACGGCTCGTCCGCGGTGCGGTGGCCGTCGAGCAGCGGATCGTCGGGCAGCAGCCACGCCGCGCCGGCGTCGGTGGTGACCGGCACGGCGTCGAGCTCGGCCAGGGCGGCGCGCACGACGCCCTTGGTGGCGCCGAGCCACCAGACGAGGTCGTCCTCGGTGCCCGGGCCGAAGCGCTCGAGCCACACCGCGACCAGGCGCCGGAATCCGTCCGCGGCCTCGGCGGGCACCGGGACGGGGTCGAGCCAGTCGCGGGTGAGTCGCCACCGAGGACGGAAGACCCGCCAGTGCTGGGTGTTCTCCCCGCGCATCACGTGGGCGGAGAGGCCGAGGTTGGTCATGACGCGGTGGCGTCCGGGCCCGAGGAGGTCGATCTCCGGCACCCGCTCGCGCACCTCGGCGGCGGTGAGGCCGGCGGGCTCCTGGGCGAGCTCGGCCAGGATGCGTCCGCGCATCTGCTCCAGCCAGGCGGCGCCGTCGTCGGCCCCCGCGAGCTCGGCGTCCTTGGCGATGCGCGCCGCCTCGGCGAGCAGCACGCGCCGCGAGCTGCTCCCCCACGCCGCGGGGAGGAGGTCGCGAGGGAAGGCGAAGAGGGTGCGGCGCATGGCCAGCTGCTTGACCAGGCTGCGCTCGCGATAGAGCACGTCGTCGACCTGCGCGCGGGTGAGCCCCTCGACGCGCGCGTGCAGGGAGAGGTAGACGGTGGCGGGCTCGGTGGCGTGGAGCACCCCGACCGCGCGGGTGGCGGCGACGGCGTCCGGAGCCCGCCGGGCCAGCGCGTGGCGGACGCCGATGCGGGCGCGTCGCTCGTCGTCGTCGACGTGGTGGAGGGTCACGGCGAGCATCCTCGCCGACGGCACCGACGTCCTGGGCCCGCCCCGGCGGGACGGCGTCGCGGGCCGCGGCGGCGGACCACCTAGGCTGACGCCCGTGACCCAGACGCCGGAAGACCCCCGCGACAGCACCGAGGACGGCCGTCAGCCGGCGTCCGGACCCGACTACGGCACGGGCGGCACCGGCTCGGGGCCCGACTACGGCGCCCCGCCGCCGGCCTACCCGTCCGCACCGTCGCCCTCGGCTCCGCAGGCTCCGGCCGACCCCTACGCGGCCCCCCAGGCCCCCCAGGCCCCGCAGAGCCCCCCGGCGTACGGCCAGCCCGGCGGCTACGGCACGCCCGGCGCCGCGCCCTACGGCCAGCCCGGCCCGTACGGCGGCCCTGTGCCCCCCAGCGGGCCGGGCGGCTACGGCGAGGCGTACGGCGGCCCGACCGAGCTCGCGCCCTCGAAGGGCATGGCGATCACCGCGCTGGTCCTCAGCTTCCTGGTGTGCATCCCGATCCTGCCGATCGTCGCGATCGTCCTGGCCATCATCGTGCTGGTGCGCGGTCGCGACGGCCGCAACCACGGCAAGGGCCTGGCCATCGGCGCCCTCGTCGTCGCGCCCCTCCTGCTGATCGGGGCCACCCTGGCCACGATCGGCATCTACGTCGCGGCCAAGGACGTCACCACCGTCAACGACGTGCAGGCGCTGGAGTGCATCGACGGCGTCAAGGGCAACCGCGAGGTCGGCGTGCTGCGCACCGTCGACTGCTCGAAGTCCCACGACGCCCAGGTGCTCGCCACCGCCACCCTCACCGCGGCCGAGGCCGAGAAGGTCAACGCCGACGGCGACATCAACGCCCTGTGCACCCGGGCGGTCTCCACCAACCGGGCGGCGATCCAGTACCTCAGCGAGCAGCCGGACCTCGAGGTCCTCGGCATCTTCGACCGCGACGAGCCCAAGGCCGGCGACGACATCGCCTGCGTCGTCCACAACGCCGACGGCACGAAGCTCGACTCCTTCGCCTCCAGCGACGGCCTCGGCTCGGGCACCCAGAGCTGACCCCGCCGGGGGCGACGAGTGGCGTCTGCGCGGCGCCGGCTGAGTCAGCGCGGGTGCGGCCGGTAGCGCAGCACCTGCGTGCGTCCGTCCACCGTGGCGGCGTCGAGCAGCTCGAGGTCGAGATCGCCGGCGGAGGCCAGCACCGGGACGTCCCCCGTCGCGGCCGTCACCACGGGGAAGATCGTGACCTGCAGGACGTCGACGAGGCCGGCGCGCAGCAGCGCCCCGTTCAGCGAGACGCTGCCGTGGGAGACGATCGCGCCGTCGTGCTCCTCCTTGAGGCGACGCACCACGTCGACGGCCGTCCCCCGCTCGAGGCTCACCGACGGCCAGCCGAGGTCGCCCTCCACCGTGGAGGTGACGACGTGCAGCGGCAGCGAGCGCATCGTCAGCGACCACGCGTCGGCCGTCGGCAGCTCGCCGTCCCGCTCCATCTGCGCGAAGCGGGCGAACTGGCGGAAGGTCCGCGCCCCGAGGACGACGCGCGTCATCCCCTCGAGCAGCGTCTGCCGGGACGCCAGCAGCTCCGGCCCCTGCTTGCTCCAGTAGCCGCCCCAGTCGCCGGGCGCGCGGTAGGAGCCGTATCCGTCCAGGCTGCTGAAGAGGTCGACGGTGTAGGTGGCGGGCATGGCTCCTCCTGGTGGGGCGGCGGGTGTCGTCCAGGGACGACCGGTCCCGCCCGCCGGACTCATCGCCGTCCACCCTGGCACCTGGGATGCTCGACCGCGTGATCAGCGTCGACCCCGCCGCGGCCGCACCGCCCTACGAGCAGATCCGCAGCCAGGTGACCGCGCAGGTCGAGAGCGGTCACCTCGCCGCCGGGACCCGGATGCCGACCGTGCGCGCGCTCGCCGAGGAGCTCGGCGTGGCCGCGAACACCGTCGCGCGCGCCTACCGCGAGCTCGAGGCCGACGGCGTCCTGGACACCCGGGGCCGCGCGGGCACCTTCGTCGCCGGCCGCGGCGTCGACGCCGAAGCGCGCGGAAACCACCCCCGCGGGGCGTGTCTCGCAGGTTCGAGGACGCCAGAACCTGCCGGACACGTCACACGGGGGACAGTTACCCGGTCAGCCGGGTAACTGTGGCCTCGGCCGGGGTCAGACCACCGACAGCGGCAGCAGCCGCTGACCGGTGGGGCCGATCTGGATCTCGGTGTTCATCTCCGGGCACACGCCGCAGTCGTAGCACGGCGTCCAGCGGCAGTCCTCGACCTCGACGTCGGCCGAGCCGTCGGCCACCGCGAGGGCGTCCTCCCAGTCGGCCCACAGCCAGTCCTTGTCGAGGCCGGAGTCGAGGTGGTCCCAGGGCAGGGTCTCGTCGTAGCCGCGCTCGCGGGTAATGTACCAGGCGACGTCGACGCCGGTGCCGGCCAGCGCCTGGTCGGCGGCGTCCATCCAGCGCTCGTAGGAGAAGTGCTCGCTCCAGCCGTCGAAGCGGCCGCCGTCGCGCCACACGGCCTCGATGACGCGGCCGACGCGACGGTCGCCGCGGGAGAGGAGTCCCTCGACGGCTCCGGGCTTGCCGTCGTGGTAGCGGAAGCCGATGGCGCGGCCGTAGCGCTTGTCCGTGCGGACCTCCTCGCGCAGCTTGCGCAGGCGCTCGTCGGTGGTCTCGTGGTCGAGCTGGGCGGCCCACTGGAACGGCGTGTGCGGCTTGGGCACGAAGCCGCCGATGGAGACGGTGCAGCGGATGTCGTTGCGGCCCGACACCTCGCGGCCCGTCGCGATGACGCGCTTGGCGAGCTCGGCGATCTGCAGGACGTCCTCGTCGGTCTCGGTGGGCAGACCGCACATGAAGTAGAGCTTCACCTGTCGCCAGCCGTGGGAGTAGGCCGCGGCGACGGTGCGGATGAGGTCGTCCTCGGTGACCATCTTGTTGATCACCTTGCGCATCCGCTCGCTGCCGCCCTCGGGGGCGAAGGTCAGGCCGGAGCGGCGGCCGTTGCGGGAGAACTCGTTGGCCAGGGTGATGTTGAAGGCGTCGACGCGGGTGCTGGGCAGGCTCAGCGAGACGTTCTGGTCCTCGTAGCGGTCGGCGAGGTCGGTGGCGATCTCGCCGATCTCGGTGTGGTCGGCGCTGGAGAGCGAGAGCAGGCCGACCTCCTCGAAGCCGGTCTTGCGGATGCCGTTCTCCACCATCGCGCCGACGGTCTGGATCGAGCGCTCGCGGACGGGGCGGGTGATCATGCCGGCCTGGCAGAAGCGGCAGCCGCGGGTGCAGCCGCGGAAGATCTCGACGCTGAAGCGCTCGTGGACGGTCTCGGCGAGCGGCACCAGCGGCTTGGCCGGGTAGGGCCAGGCGTCGAGGTCCATCAGCGTGTGCTTGCGGACGCGCTCGGGCACGTCGGCGCGGTTCGGCGTGACGGCGGCGATGGCGCCGTCCTCGCCGTAGGAGACGTCGTAGAACTGCGGCACGTAGACGTTGCCGGTGACGGCGAGGCGACGCAGCAGCTCCAGGCGCGGGGAGGCCATCTCGCCGGCGGGGCGGCCCTGCTGCTTCCACTCCCGCACGACGTCGGAGATCGCGAGGACGACCTCCTCGCCGTCGCCGAGCACGGCGGCGTCGATGAAGTCGGCGATCGGCTCGGGGTTGAACGCGGCGTGGCCGCCGGCGATGACGACGGGGTGCTCGCCCGTGCGGTCGACGGCCTGCAGCGGGATGCCGCCGAGGTCGAGGGCGTTGAGCATGTTGGTGTAGCCGAGCTCGGTGGAGAAGCTCAGGCCGAGCAGGTCGAAGTCGCCGATCGGCCGGTGGGCGTCGACGGTGAACTGCGGGATGCCCTGCTCGCGCATGATCTTCTCGAGGTCGGGCCACACGGCGTACGTGCGCTCGGCGAGGATCCACGGCCGCTCGTTGAGCACCTCGTAGAGGATCTGGACGCCCTGGTTGGGCAGGCCGACCTCGTAGGCGTCGGGGTACATCAGCGCCCAGCGGACGGTCTCGCCGTCGGGCGCGCAGTCCCACTCCTTGACGGTGGAGTTCAGCTCGCCGCCGACGTACTGGATGGGCTTGGAGACGCTCGGCAGGTGCGCCTCGAGCACGGGGAAGACGCTCGCGGACATGGGGATCATCGTACGGCGCCGTCGCGACGCCGCGTTACTCCCTGCCTCACGCCCTGCCTACTCCCTGCCTACTCCACGGGAGCCTGGGCGGCACGCGCCGCCGCGGCGGAGGTGTCGCGCAGCCGCACCTGCGGCATCAGCTGCAGGACGACGAACGCGACGACCGCGACGCCGGCAGCGCAGAGGAACACCAGGTCCATCGACTCCGCGAAGCCCACCTTGAACGGGTGCGCGATGACGGGGTTCAGCGTGTCGATGACCGAGGAGTCGTCCTGCACCTTCGCCACCACCGACGGGTCGAGCCCGCCGCTGGAGCCGACCGCCTCGCGCCACTGCGGCGTGCGGCTGGCCGTGGCGACGGCCTCCTTGATGTTGTCCCCGACGGTGCTGAAGAGCAGCGAGAGGAACACCGCGACGCCGAGGGTGCCGCCGATCTGACGGAAGAAGGTGGCCGACGCGGTGGCCACGCCGATCTCGGTGGGCGGCACCGAGCTCTGGACGATGAGCAGCAGGGGCTGCATGCAGTTGCCCAGGCCGAGGCCGAGCACGACCATCGCGCCCATCACCAGCGGAAGCGCGGTGTCGGCGGAGGTGAAGGAGAGCAGCAGCAGACCCACGACGATCAGCGCGGAGCCGACGATCGGGAAGGGCCGCACCACGCCGGTGCGGCCGATGAGGCGACCCGAGGTGATCGAGGCGACCATCAGACCGGCCACCATCGGGAGCATCAGGAAGCCGGACTCCGTGGGCGAGGCGCCGTGGACGATCTGCATGTAGAGCGGCAGCAGCATGATGCCGCCGAACATCGCGGCGCCGACGACGATGCTGGCCACGATCGTCACCGCGGCGGCGCGGATGCGGAAGAGGCGCAGCGGGATGAGGGCGGCCGCGCCCATCGCCCGCTCGACGGCGATGAACGAGACGATGCCGAAGGCGGCGATGGCGTAGCAGGCGATCGAGCGGCCGGAGTCCCAGCCCCACTCGCGGCCCTGCTCGGCGACGGTGAGCAGCGGCACCAGGCCGAGCGTCAGCGTCACGGCACCCCACCAGTCGATGCGGATGGCGTGGGTCGGGCGGGTGTGGTGCACGTGCAGGGTGCGGACGACGACGACCAGCGCGAGGATGCCGATCGGCACGTTCACCAGGAACACCCAGCGCCAGCCCGACATGAACAGCAGCTCGTCGCGGCCGGCGAAGAAGCCGCCGATGACCGGGCCGAGGACGCTCGAGGTGCCGAACATCGCCATGAAGTAGCCGCTGTAGCGGGCCCGCTCGCGCGGGGAGACGATGTCGCCGATGATCGCCAGCACCAGCGTGAACAGACCGCCGGCGCCCAGGCCCTGGAAGGCCCGGAACGCGGCGAGCTGGTACATCGAGGTGGCGAAGGAGCACAGCGCCGAGCCGAGCACGAACACCGTGATCGCGAAGAGGAACAGGCGCTTGCGTCCGTAGAGGTCGCCGAGCTTGCCGTAGATGGGCGTGGTGATGGTGGAGGCGATCAGGTAGCTGGTCGTCACCCACGCCTGCACCGAGAGCCCGTTGAGGTCGTCGGCGATGGTGCGGATCGACGTCGAGACGATCGTCTGGTCCAGGGCGCCGAGGAACATGCCGAGCATCAGCCCGGTCAGGATCGTGAGGATCTGCGCGTGGGAGTACTCGCCGGTCTCCGCCGGGGCGGCACCAGCCGCCGAGGTGTTGGTTGCCATCGGCAACCAGACTAGCCCGGGATCCGGGGGAAGCGGGCACCGAAGGGTGACCTGATCCGCAGCGGACCTGTCCGTAGGGTGGCGCCATGAGCGCGACGGGACACACCTCCGGCCGATTCGCCTGGACCGTCTGGATGCCGCTGCTCGCGCTCGCGGTGCTGGCAGCCGCCTGGGGCCACCACCCGGGCACGGCCGTCTCCGCCGGCATCGCGGTCTTCCTCATCGGCGCCGTGCTCGCGGCGGTGCACCACGCGGAGGTCGTCGCGCACCGCGTCGGCGAGCCCTACGGGTCGCTCGTGCTCGCCGTCGCCGTGACCGTGATCGAGGTGGCGCTGATCGTGACCCTCATGGTCACCGGCGACAAGGACACCTCCTCCCTGGCGCGCGACACCGTCTTCGCGGCCGTGATGATCACCCTCAACGGCATCGTCGGGCTCGCCCTCGTGGTCGGCGCCGTGCGCCACCATCTCGCGGTGTTCAACGCCGAGGGCACCGGCTCCGCGCTGGCCACCGTCGTCGCCCTGGCCGGCCTGACGCTGGTGCTGCCGAGCTTCACCACGGGCGCGCCCGGCGCGCAGTTCACCGGCGAGCAGCTCACCTTCGCCGCCGTCGCCTCCGCCGCGCTGTACGGCATCTTCGTGTTCACCCAGACCGTGCGGCACCGCGACTTCTTCCTGCCCGTCGACGCGCAGGGTCGTCCCGGCCTGCCCGACGACGACGAGGACGGCCACGCCGACCCGCCGTCGAGCCGTCAGGCCCTGATCTCGCTCGGCCTGCTCGTCGCGGCGCTCGTCGCCGTCGTCGGCCTGGCCAAGGTGGAGTCGGGCGCCATCGAGGACGCCGTGGCGGCCGTCGGCTTCCCCGCCTCCTTCGTCGGCGTCGTCATCGCCCTGCTGGTGCTGCTGCCGGAGTCGATCGCCGCCACCCGGGCCGCGGCCCGCGAGCGGGTGCAGATCAGCCTCAACCTGGCCTACGGCTCGGCGATGGCCTCGATCGGCCTCACCATCCCGGCCATCGCGATCGCGTCGATCTGGCTCGACGGCCCGCTGGCCCTCGGCCTGGACCAGACCCAGACCGTGCTCCTGCTGCTCACCGTCGTCGTCTCGGTGCTGACGGTGGTGCCCGGGCGCGCGAAGCCGCTCAACGGCGGCGTCCACCTGATCCTGCTGGCCGCCTACCTGTTCCTCTCCGTCAACCCCTAGCGGGGCTCCCCCGGCGCGGGTCGCTCAGCCGGCGAGGCCGCGGCGGGTCACCTGGCGCGAGCGCAGGTGGATGTTCTGCAGGAGCCCGACGGCGAGCATCGAGGCGAACAGCGAGCTGCCGCCGTAGGAGACGAACGGCAGCGGCACGCCGGTGACCGGCATGATGCCCAGGCACATGCCGATGTTCTGGAAGGCCTGGAAGCCGAACCAGCAGGCGATGCCGGCCGCGGCCACGCGTCCGAAGACGTCCTGGGTGGCCGCCGAGATCCGCAGCGCCCGCCAGAGCACGACCAGCAGCAGCGCGATGAGCGCGGTGGCGCCGATCAGCCCGAGCTCCTCGCCGGCGACGGTGAACACGAAGTCGGTGTGCTGCTCGGGGACGAAGCCCGAGCGGGTCTGCGAGCCGTGGAAGAGCCCCTCCCCCCACAGGCCGCCGTTGCCGACGGCGATGCGAGCCTGCTCGACGTTGTAGCCGGCGCCGCGCGGGTCGAGGTCGGGGTTGGTGAAGGCCAGGAGACGGTCGAGCTGGTAGGGCTTGACGACCCCGGCCAGCACGGCGCCGACGGCGGCCACGGCGCCCGCGCCGGCCAGACCGCCGAGCCAGACGCGGGGCGCGCCCGCGGCGGCGAGCACGCCGATGACGGTGGCGGTGAGCACGAGCATCGTGCCGAGGTCGGGCTGGGCCAGGATCAGCACGGCCGGCACGGCGGCGACCGCGAGCATGAGCAGCACCTCGGTGGTGCCGACGCTGCTGCGCCAGCGCCCCGCCGCGCGCTCGGCCAGCACCAGCGCCATGCCGATGATGACGGCGAGCTTGGCGAACTCCGAGGGCTGGATCGACATCCCGCCGAGCATCAGCCACGAGCGCGAGCCGTTGATCGTCGAGCCCATCACGAGCACCAGGCCCAGGCCCACGAGCGAGCCGAGATAGACCAGCGGCGCGGCGACGCGCACCCAGCGGTGGTCGGCGACGACCACGGTCGCCGCCAGCACCAGGCCGATCGCGAGGTTGACGAGGTCCTTGCGCAGGAAGGCGGTGGGGTCACCGCCGGTGAGCAGATCGCGGCGCGAGGTCGCCGACCACACCAGCAGCGTGCCGAGCGCGGCGAGGGCGAGCACCGCGAGGAGCAGCGGCCAGTCCAGGGCGCGCCAGGCGAAGGCCGGACGCGTCGCGGAGGCGCGGGTGCGCAGCCCGGAGCGGACGACGGGCTGGGGACGACCGACGACGGTGGTCATCTCACTCCTTCCGGCCGGTCGGCGGCAGGATCGCGCCGTCCTTCGTGAACGTGGGCAGGCCCTGCGGCGCGACGACGCCCTTGATCGTGGCCTTGCTGCGGTCGACCTTCTCGCCGGTGACGCCGTAGAGCGCCTCCCAGATCTTGCGGACCGCCGGGCCGGAGGTGCCCGAGCCGGTGCCGGCCTGCGTCACGACCATGACGACGACGTAGTCCTTGTCGTAGGTGGCCACCCACGACGTCGACTGCTTGCCGTAGACCTCGGCGGAGCCGGTCTTGCCGCGCACGGGCACCTGGTCGAGCGGGAAGCCGACGAAGCGCCAGGCGAGGGTTCCGGTCTTGGGGGTGCCCAGGAGCGCGCGGTCGACGTAGTCGATGCTCTTCGAGCTGGCCTCGAGGTGACCCGCGACCTTCGGCCTGATCCGCTCGATCACCTGCCCGTCGGCGCCGACGACGGCCTTGGCCACCCGCGGCTCGTAGAGGGTGCCGCCGTTGGAGACCGCGGAGTAGGCGCGGGCCAGCTGCAGCGGCGTCACGAGGGTGTCGCCCTGCCCGATGGAGAAGTTCACGGCGTCGCCGGCACGGTAGTAGCTGCCCTCGAGGCAGAACTCGTGGGAGAAGACCCGCAGGAACGCGTTGGGCGCCGAGCCCTTGCGATCCATCGTGCAGTAGTAGTCCTTCATCGACTGGTAGTACGCCAGCTTCCAGCGACGGTCGGCGATGCGGCCGGCGGCCTCGCCGGGCAGGTCGACGCCGGTGCGCCGGCCGAAGCCGAAGTCCTTCGCGGTGTCGACGAGCGGGTCCTTGGCCTCGACGTTCGTCGGGTCGGAGCCGTACTGGTTCCAGTACTTCAGGCCGACCCGGTAGAAGAAGGTGTCGCAGGAGATCTGCAGGGCCCGATCGAAGCCGATCATCCCGTAGGAGGCCGACTCGTAGTTCTTGAACCAGCGACTGCCGACCTGCAGACCGCTGGAGCAGTCCAGGCGGGTGCTGGTGCTGAAGCCGTGGTTGAGGGCGCCGACGGTCATCAGCGGCTTCCAGGTGGAGCCGGGCGCGAACTGGCCCTGGGTGGCGCGGGCCAGGAGCGGGTCGCCGCTCTTCGTGGAGTAGAGCCGGTCGAGCGCCTTCTGGCTGATGCCGCCGACCCACACCGAGGGGTCGTAGGTGGGCTGGCTGGCCATCGCGACGACGCGGCCGGTGCGGGCCTCCATGACGACCGCGGCGCCGGAGTCGGCGACGTAGTTCCTGTGCGTGACGGGGTCGTAGGTGCGCCGGGCGGTGGTGATCGCCTCGTGGAGCTGCTTCTCCACCGCCGCCTGGACCTTGGCGTCGATCGAGGTGACGAGGGTGTCGCCCGGACGCGCGGCGATCTCGCCGTCGTCGCCGAGCACCCGACCCATGGAGTCGACGGCCACCTGCTGGTAGCCGGGCATGCCGCGCAGCCAGGAGTCGTACTGGCGCTCCAGCCCGGCGCGGCCGACCGAGGAGGCGCCGTTGAGCGACTGGTCGTTGTCGGCCTTGGCGGTGTCGAGCTCGCCCTCGGTGACGGGGCTGAGGTAGCCGAGCACATGGGCGAGGTTGACGCCGTACGGCTCGGGATAGGCGCGCACGCTCTGCTGGTCGACGACGACGGCCGGGAAGTCCTCGGGCTGCTCGAGCAGCCGCAGGGCGACGGACTGCTCGACGTCCTCGGCCACCGGCACCGGCTGGTAGGGCGAGCCGTTCCAGCAACGACCGGCCTTCGCGCCTGCGTCACCGCAGTCGAGGAGGCGGGCGCGCAGACCCGCGGTGGAGACGTCGACGACCTTGCCCAGGCGTCCGAGCATCGACGCGGCGGCGTCCTCGCCCATGCGGCCCAGCGTGGTGCGGTCGACGGACACGACCCACGCGGTGCGGTTGGCCACCAGCGGGCGGCCCTGCGCGTCGACGATGAGGCCGCGCTGGGGCTGGATGACGATGTCGCGCACCGACTGCGAGGCGGCCTGGGCGCGGTAGGCCTCGCCACTGCTGACCTGCAGGTAGTAGAGGCGAGCGAAGAGGGTGGCGAAGAGCGAGAAGACCAGCGCCTGCAGGACGATCAGTCGCAGCCGACTGCGGCGGGCGCCCGCGCTCTCGCCCCGGGCGGCCGCTCCCCCGCGGCCGCGCGCGAGCAGGCGTCGCGGGTCGAGGCTCATCGGGCGTGCCCCGGCTCGAGCCGGGCGAAGCCGCGCATCAGCGGCGGGAGGATCAGCGGGGTCAGCGCGACGTCCCACACCAGCCCGACGAGGATCACCTCGAGCAGGCCGCCGACGCCGACCTCGGTGTCGCCGAGCAGCAGGCCGCTGAGCGCGAAGACCGAGGTGCCGACGAACGAGCAGGCCGCGACGGTGGCCACCACGGTGCCGACCGGCGGACGCACGTGCGGGCGGAGGTCGGCGCGGACCCGGCCGGCGACGTAGCCGACGACCATGAGCGCCAGCGCCCAGCGTCCGACGAGATGGTCGGCCGGCGGCACGAGGTCGAGCAGGACGCCGGAGGCGAACCCGAGCACCATCCCGCTCTGGGCGCCCCACGCCAGGCCGGCCGCGACAACGACCAGCAGGCACAGGTCGGGGCCGATGCCGCGCCAGGCCAGGTGCGGGAACAGGGAGACCTGCAGGAGGGCGGCGAGCGCGACGGCCAGGCCGACGGCGGTGGCGCGCAGGGCGGTCATCGGCCGAGCTCCGCGGAGGTGACCGAGCCGTCGGCCGGGATGAGGCGGCGATCGGAGGCGGTGCCGCGCGGGACGACCACCCCGACGAGGTCGAGGGAGCCGAAGTCGACCAGCGGCTCGATGACCGCGCGCTGGGCGGTCTCGCGCACCGAGGAGAAGACCTGGACGACCTTGCCGATCGGCACGCCGGAGACGTAGGGCCCCTGGCCCTGGCTGCCCCAGGTGACCACGACGTCGTCGCGGGCCGGGATCGAGGCGTCGTCGACGAGCTCGAGGTCGAGACGGCCGTGGGCGCCGCTCTCGCCGCGGCCGCGGACGGTGCCCAGCCCCATCGTCGCGCCGATCCGGCCGCCGACGACGGAGTCGGCGTCGGTGACGAGCAGGACGGTGGCCGTGGAGCGGGTGACCGACAGGACGCGTCCGACCAGGCCCTGCGCGTTCACGACCGTGAGGTCCTTGCGCAGGCCGGCGTCCGAGCCGGCGTCGAGGGTGACGGTGTCGGAGAAGGACTGCGCCGGGCCGATCCCGATGACGTGGGCGGGCACGAGCGCGTGCCCGACGTCGCCGGCGAGGCGGGTCAGGCCGTCGAGCTCCTCGAGGCGGTTGGCGTCGTAGGGCGCCCGGGCGACCTCCGAGCGCAGGGCGTCGTTCTGGTCCTGCAGGTCGCGGACCTGGCGACGCAGCTCGCCCCGGGTCTCGAACCAGTCGGGGATCGCGCCCAGCGGGCGACCGACGGCGCTGGTGGCCGACTCGGCCGGGCCCATGACCGAGGCGACGACGCTGCGGGCGGGGTCGAGCGCGCCCGCGCCGTCGAGGGCCATGAGGCTGGCCGCGGCCAGCACCATCGCCACCACGAGGGAGCGCGGCGGCGTCGGCTCGCGGTCGTCGCCCCAGCGGCGTCCGCTGGTGGCCCGGGGCAGGCGGATCGGCCGCCGCCCGCGCTCGGGGCGCGCGGGCTCCTCGGGACGGTCGGCGCCCCGGGGGCGCAGGTCGAGGATGGTCATCAGTAGCGCCTCACGTCGCTCACGAGCACCTGCTGGAGCGCCTCGAACTCCTCGACGCACTTGCCCGCTCCGTGGGCGACGGAGGTGAGCGGCTCCTCGGCGACGTGCACCGGCATGCCGGTCTCGTGCCGCAGCCGCTCGTCGAGGCCGCGCAGCAGGGCGCCGCCGCCGGTGAGGACGATGCCGCGGTCCATGATGTCGCCGGCCAGCTCGGGCGGGGTCTGGTCGAGGGTGGAGCGGACGGCGTCGACGATCGCGTGCAGCGGCTCCTCGAGCGCCTGACGCACCTCGGCGGCGGAGACCACGACGGTGCGGGGAAGGCCCGAGACGAGGTCGCGGCCGCGGATCTCGGCCTCCGGCTCGTCGCGCTGCGGGAAGGCCGAGCCGAGGCTGATCTTGACCTCCTCGGCGGTGCGCTCGCCCAGGAGCAGGGAGTACTCCTTCTTCATCCAGCTGACGATCGCGGCGTCGAGGTCGTCGCCGGCGGTGCGCACCGAGAGGCTGGTGACGATGCCGCCCAGGGAGATGACCGCGACCTCGGTGGTGCCTCCGCCGACGTCGACGACCATGTTGCCGGTGGGCTGGTGCACGGGCAGGCCGGCGCCGATGGCCGCGGCCATGGGCTCCTCGACGATGTAGACGCGTCGGGCGCCGGCCTGGTAGCCGGCCTCCTTCACCGCGCGCTGCTCGACGGCGGTGATGCCCGAGGGCACGCAGATGACCATGCGCGGCTTGGCGAAGTGCCGCCGGCGGTGCACCTGCTGGATGAAGTAGCGCAGCATCTGCTCGGTGGCCTCGAAGTCGGCGATGACGCCGTCCTTGAGCGGCCGGATGGCGACGATGCCGTCGGGGGTGCGGCCGAGCATCCGCTTGGCCTCGTGGCCCACGGCCAGCACCTCGCCGGTGGACGTGCTCAGCGCGACGACGCTCGGCTCGTCGAGCAGCACGCCGCGACCGCGCGCGTAGACGAGGGTGTTGGCGGTGCCGAGGTCGACGGCCATGTCGCGGCCGAAGAAGCTGTTCGCCATCGGGCGTCCTCGCGTGCTCTGCGCGTGGGTGCGGGGAAGCGGGTCGATGCACGCGCTTCCACCGGCCCTGCTTGGAGGGTAGGGACGCCGACGCCCCGATTCGCGCAGGCACGCCGGGGCTGGTGGTGTCGGTGGTGAGGATGTGACGGGTGTGGTCGGGCGGGGGTGGGGGTTTCGGCGGCTGACCGCCGAAGCTTCAGCGGCTGGCCGCCGAAACGGACGGTGGGCGTTCGAAGGTTCGAACGCCCACCGAAAGATTCGTGCGCACCGACGACGAACGGGCCGCCGACCCGGAGGTCGACGGCCCGTGGAGCCGGAGGTCAGCGCGTCAGAGCGAGGGGAACCAGAGGGCGATCTCGCGCTCGGCCGACTCCGGGGAGTCCGAGCCGTGGACGAGGTTCTCGCGGTTCGAGAGGGAGAGGTCGCCGCGGATGGTGCCCGGGGCGGCCTTGCGGCCGTCGGTGGCGCCGTTGAGGGCGCGGACGACCTCGATCACCTCGTCGCCCTCGAGCACCAGCGCGACGAGCGGGCCGCTGGTGACGAACGTGCGCAGCGGCGGGTAGAAGTCGCGCTCGACGTGCTCGGCGTAGTGGGCGTCGGCCTGGGCGGCGTCGATGGTGCGCTGCTCGAGGGCCACGAGCGTGAGCCCCTTCGCCTCGTAGCGGGAGAGGATCTCGCCGACCAGGCCCCGCCGCACGGCGTCGGGCTTGAGCAGGACCAGGGTGCGCTGGGTCATGCCCGCACCCTACTGACCTCGCGGTCCGCGCGCGCAGGCGCGTACGTCGGCGGGCACCGCGACGCCGGCGGCGTCGGCGGCGGTCACCGGCTCCCCCAGCACCCGGCGCACCGGGACGACGCCGGCCCAGGCGCCCGCGCCGACGTCGTCCTCGTCGTCGACGGGGTCGCCGTCGCGCACCTTGAGCGAGGCCTCGGCCAGGGGCAGCGCCAGGACGGCGGTGGCGGCGAGCTCCTTGCGGGTCGGCGGTCGCAGGGTCGCCGCACGGCCGGCGATCATCTGGTCGACGACCAGGTCGAGCGCGCGGGCCCGCTCGTCGACGTCGACGACCTCCCGCGCGACGCCGATCACCACTCCCGAGCGGTAGTTCATCGAGTGGTGGAAGCCGGAGCGGGCGGCGACGAGGCCGTCGAGCTCGGTGATCGTGACGCACACGGTCGCGCCGACGGCCGCGCGCAGCCATCGCGCAGCGACCGAGCCGTGCAGGTAGAGCGTGCCGCCCTCGTCGGGGCCGTCGAGGTCGACGCCGAAGGCCGAGGGCAGCACGATCGCGTGATCGCCGACGACGACGCCGACGTGCGCGACGAGGGCGTCGGCCAGCAGGGCGTGCAGCGCAGCCCGCTCCTCGACCGCACGGCGGCGGCCCCGGACGATGGTGGTGCGGGCGGTGGGCTGGAGCGGCAGGGTGGGCACGACGACGATCCTGCGTCAGGATTGGCCTGCCCGCACGGGCCAATCCGACCCCAGAACGACAGGCCACTTCGCATGCTGCCCCTCCGGCTCGACCGCTCCTCCGCCGAGCCGCTCACCACCCAGGTCGCCGGGCGCATCCGCGACCTCGTCGCCGGCGGCACCCTCGCCCGCGGCGATCGGCTGCCGAGCTCGCGCGCGCTCGCCACCGACCTCGGCGTCGCCCGCGCCGTCACCGAGCAGGCCTACGCCCAGCTGGTGGCCGAGGGCTGGCTCGAGGGGCGCCGGGGCGCCGGCACGTTCGTCGCGGCCTCCGGGCACGCCGTCGAGCCGCGCCGCGCGCCCGCCCCCGGCGCGGCCGACTCCGGTCTGGTGCGCCTCGACGCCGGCACTCCCTGGATCGACCCCCGCCACGCCGCGCTGTGGCGTCGCGCCTGGCGCGAGGTCGGCGCCGCGCGACCGCCGGCCGGCTACGACGACCCGCGCGGCGTGCCTGCCCTGCGCGCCGCGCTCGCCGAGCGCCTCGCCCGCACCCGCGGGATCGCGGTCGACCCCGACGCCGTGCGCGTCACCGCCGGCACCACCGACGGCCTGCGTCACCTGCTGGCGGCGCTCGGCCCCGGCGCGGTCGGCGTCGAGGATCCCGGCTACCGCGCGGCCGTGGCCGTGGTGCGCGCGAGCGGACGGCAGGTGCGCGACCTGCCGGCGCTTGCGCCGGTCGACGATCTCGCCGGCTGCGCCGCCGCCTACGTCACTCCCGCCCACCAGCACCCCCTGGGGCCGCCGATGCCGGGCGCGCACCGGCTGACGCTGCTCGAGGCGGCGGGGCGCGCCGGGGCCCTCGTCATCGAGGACGACTACGACTCCGAGTTCCGCTACGACGTGGCGCCCATCCCGGCGCTCACCACGCTCGACCCCGAGCGGGTCGCCTACCTCGGCACCGCCAGCAAGGCCGTGGCGCCCAGCCTGCGCCTGGGCTGGCTGGTCGCCCCGCCGTGGCTGCAGGAGCCGCTCGACCACCACCGGGCCCGCACCCACGAGGTGGCCGCCTGGCCGGTGCAGCGCGCCATGCTGGCCCTGCTGCGCGACGGCTACGTCGACCGCGTCGTCCGCTCCGCGCGGCGGGTCTACGCGGCCCGCGCGGCCCGGGTCGCCGAGGTGCTCGGCCCCCACGTGGCGCCGGGGTCGGTGGCCGGCATGTACGCCTGCGTCGATCTCGACGAGGCCACCACGGCCGCCGCGCGCGAGGCCGCGCGCCGGGCCGGGTTCAACGTCCCGACGCTCGCCGACTACGCCCGCTCGACGCCGCGGCACGGGCTCGTGCTCGGCTTCGGCGGCTGCACCGACGCCCAGCTGGACGCCGCGCTCGCGGCCATCGCCTCGGTGCTCGACTGAGGCCGGGACGAGCCCGCGACGAGGGTCAGATCTCGCCGCGCGCCGCGCGCTCGGCGTCGTAGGCGGCGAACGCCTCGGCCCGCTCGCGCTCGATGCGCGTGCCCAGGTGGAGCGCGCCCCACCACAGGAGGGCGAAGATGCCGCCGAGCACGAACATCAGCCCGATGACCAGGCCGAGCGCGATCGAGGCCACCTGGATCGCCCAGCCCAGGCCGTAGGCCCACGACGAGCCGAGGCGTCCGGCCGCGACCAGGCACAGCACGGCCAGGCCGAGACCGATGGCGAGCGAGAGCCCGACGGGCACGTCGGCGATCGAGATCAGCACCGGGGTCGTGAGGCCGAGGGTGATGCACTGCAGCGCCAGCACGGCCGCGGCCATGCTGCGCTTGGGCGACTTGGTCCGCTCCCGGTCCAGCGCGGAGTCGAGGTCGGAGTCATGGCCGGGCTCCCCGGGCCCCACCGGCTCCACGGGCTCCGGACGCTCGCTCATGCCTGACCTCCTCGTCGCAGCAGGGTGCGGGCCTGACCCGCGGTGACCACCGAGCCGGTGACCAGCACGGCCCCGGAGCCGAGCGGGTCGCCGAAGGCCTCGCCCGCCTCGGCGAGCGCCATGGCGGCGTCGAGGGCGTCGGGCAGGCGGGGCTCGACGCTGACGCGGTCCTCGCCGAAGACCTCGCGCGCCACCGCGGCGAGCTCCTCGACGGGCATCGCCCGCTCGGTGGAGTTCTGGGTGACGACGACGTGGGCCAGGTGCGGCTCGAAGGCCGCGAGCAGCGGCTCGGCGTCCTTGTCGGCCATCACGCCGAAGACCCCGACGAGCGGGGAGAAGCGGAAGGAGTCGTCGAGCGCGGCCGCGGTGGCCTCGGCACCGGCCGGGTTGTGCGCGGCGTCGAGCACCACCGTCGGGCCACGGCGGACGACCTCGAGGCGGCCGGGCGAGGTGACCTCGGCGAAGGCCTTGCGGACGACGTCGTCGCCCAGCGGCTCGTCGCCGCCGATGAACGCCTCGACCGCGGCCAGCGCGACGGCGGCGTTCTGCGCCTGGTGGGCGCCGTAGAGCGGGAGGAAGACCTCCTCGTAGCGTCCGCGCAGGCCCTGCAGGGTGACGGCCTGGCCGCCGACGGCCGCGGTGCGCTCGACGACGCCGAAGTCCAGGCCCTCGCGCACCAGCCGCGCGCCGACCTCGGCGGCCCGGGCGTTCAGCACGGCGGCGACCTCGGGGGTCTGGGCGGCGATGACGCCGATGGCGCCGGGCTTGAGGATGCCGGCCTTCTCCTGCGCGATGGCCTCGGGCGTGGCGCCGAGGTACTTGGCGTGGTCGATGGCGATCGGGGTGACGACGCCGACCTGCGCGTCGACGACGTTGGTGGCGTCCCACGAGCCGCCCATCCCGACCTCGACGACCGCGACCTCGACGGGCGCGTCGGCGAACGCGGCGTAGGCCATGCCGACGACGGTCTCGAAGAACGACAGCGGGTGCGGCTGGTCGTCGTCGACGAGGTGGGTGAACATCGCGACGTCGTTGAAGGCACGCACGAAGGCCTCGTCGTCGAGCGGCTCGCCGTCGACGGCGATGCGCTCGTTGATGCGCTCGAGGTGGGGGCTGGTGAAGCGCCCCGTGCGCAGGTCGAGCGCGCCGAGGAGGGCCTCGATCATGCGCGAGGTCGAGGTCTTGCCGTTGGTGCCGGTCAGGTGGACGACCGGGTAGGCGTCCTGGGGGCGCCCGAGCAGCTCGGTGAAGGCCTCGATGCGGTCGAGGGAGGGCTCGAGGCGGGTCTCGGGCCACCGCGACAGCAGGGCGTCCTCGACCTCCTCGATCGTCTCGGCGAGGCGGGGGCCGGCCGGTGCAGGGGTCTCGCTCATGATGTCCCCCATTCTAGGGAGCCGCTCCCCTTGACCCCGAGACTGGAACAGGTTCTAGGTTGAGCCCATGCGGACGACGGTGGCCTGGGTGCCCGAGCAGGGCGCGGACTTCGAGCTGGCCGAGGTCGAGCTCGACGAGCCGCGGGAGGACGAGGTGCTCGTGCGCATCGAGGCCGCCGGCCTGTGCCACACCGACCTCACGATGCGCTCGATGCTGCCCCCGGAGATGTTCCCGAACGTCTTCGGCCACGAGGGAGCCGGCGTCGTCGAGGCGGTCGGCGCCGCGGTCGAGGGCATAGCGGTGGGCGACCACGTCGCCCTCTCCTTCCGCTCCTGCCGCGCCTGCGGGCCCTGCCGGGAGGGCGCGGTCGGCTACTGCGAGTCCTCCCTGCTGCTCAACTACATGGGCCTGCGCATGGACGGCTCCACCACCTACCGCCACGACGGCTCCCCCGTGCTGGGGTCCTTCTTCGGCCAGTCGAGCCTCTCGCGGCACGCGATCGCCTACGCCGACAACTGCGTCGTCGTCGACCCCGCGCTCGACCTCTCCCTGGTCGCGCCCTACGGCTGCGGCTTCCAGACCGGCGCGGGCACCGTGCTCAACCTGCTGCGCACCGGCCCCGACCAGAGCCTGGTGGTCTTCGGCGCGGGCGCCGTCGGCCTGGCGGCGATCGCCGCGGCCCGCGCGCACGGCACGGGCACGATCCTCGCCGTCGACCTGCAGCCCTCGCGCCTGGCGATCGCCGAGCGCCTCGGCGCCACTGCCGTCGACGCCTCCGCCCTCGGCGCGGGCGTCGTCGAGCGGGTCAAGGAGCTCACCGACGGCGGCGCCACCCACGCGATCGACACCACCGCGGTGCCCGAGGTCGTACGTCAGGCGCAGCTGGCCCTGGCTCCCCGCGGGACTCTGGTGGCGCTGGGCCTGGGCGCCGCGGAGTACGTCGTCGACGCCGTCGACCTGCTGCAGACCGGCAAGCGCATCACCTCCTCCATCGAGGGCGAGTCCGACCCGCTCACGATGGTGCCGCGCCTGCTGGCCATGAACGCCGCCGGCGACCTGCCCCTCGACGAGCTGATCCGCACCTATCCCTTCGAGCGCATCGGCGAGGCCGTGCGCGACGTCGAGTCCGGCGAGGTCGTCAAGGCCGTCCTCACGTGGTGAGCGAGGCCTCGAGGCGATAGGCGCCGGTCACCGCGGCCTCGACGAAGCCCAGCCGCCGGTAGAGGGCGGTCGACACGGCGTTGTCGGCGTCGGCGAACAGGCATACGCGGGCGCCCCGCTCACGCAGCCGGGCGGCCACCTCGCTCACCAGCGCCGCCGCGTAGCCGCGTCCGCGGTGCTCGAGCGGGGTGTGCACCGGACCGATGCGCGCCACGCCGAGCGCCGGGTGGTTGAAGCCGGTGAGGTTCACCGGGCGTCCCTCGACCTCCCACAGCCACAGCCGCGCGGCGTCGATCATGCCCTCGACGTCGGCCGGCCCCAGGTCGAGCGCGGCGGCACCGCCCGGGCGTCCGGCCTGCTCGTCGGCGTCGCTGTGGAACCGGCCGAGCCAGGGGACGCAGACCTCGAGGTCGTCGCGGGTGGCGGGTCGCGCGCCGCCGGGCACCCCGACCGGCGGACGCAGCGCGTCGAGCTCGAAGAGCCGCATCGACTCCAGCAGCGAGGCCGAGGTGCCCGACGCCCGGGCGAACGCCTCGGCGAGCAGCCGCGAGGCCGGCAGCACGCCGTTGACCAGGCTCGAGGTCTCCCTGTGCTCCACGCACCACGCCGCCACCGCCTCGACCGCGTCGGCGGGCAGGCCGAGGGTGTAGATCGGGTAGGGCTCGTAGGGCGCGGTGCGCATGAGGACGCCGCGCACCTCGCCGGCCTCGCGCACGACGATCCACCAGCGCGGATGCTCCGGAGCCGGCGTGCCGATGGAGCGGACGGTCACCGTCGCGACCACCGTGGAGAGCACCGGCTGGCGGGCCATCCAGGCTCCGGCCACCTCCACCACCTCGGCCGGATCGGTCAGCACGAGCACCTCGGGAGCCATGCCCGCAACCTAGCCGGAGGCGCGTCCGCGCAGGTCGCGCCGCAAGACCCTCTCCGTCCGGGGGGCGACGCCGCTTTCGCCTCGCACTCAGCGTGTCCTTAGGATTCGACCATGACTGAGACCACGGCCACTTCATCCGAGACGTCGACGAGCGCCCGCCGCGCCGTCGTCGTACCGGAGAAGCCGGCCCTGGAGGGCCTCGAGGAGCGCTGGGCCGCCCGCTGGAAGGAGCAGGGCACCTACGCCTTCGACCGCACCCAGCCGCGGGAGAACGTCTACTCCATCGACACCCCGCCGCCCACCGTCAGCGGCAGCCTGCACGTGGGCCACGTCTTCTCCTACACCCACACCGACCTCGTCGCGCGCTTCCAGCGCATGCGCGGCAAGGCCGTCTTCTACCCGATGGGCTGGGATGACAACGGCCTGCCCACCGAGCGTCGGGTCCAGAACTACTTCGGCGTGCGCTGCGACCCCACGCTGCCCTTCGACCCCGACTTCACTCCCCCGGAGAAGCCGGACCCCAAGCGGCAGATCCCGATCAGCCGTCCGAACTTCGTCGCGCTGTGCGAGCAGCTCGTCGAGCAGGACGAGCAGGTCTTCGAGTCCCTGTGGCGCACCCTCGGCCTCTCGGTCGACTGGGACACCACCTACACCACGATCGGCCGCAGCGCGCAGGTCGCCAGCCAGCGTGCGTTCCTGCGCAACCACGCTCGCGGCGAGGCCTACCTGCAGGAGGCGCCGACCCTCTGGGACGTCACCTTCCAGACCGCCGTCGCCCAGGCCGAGCTCGAGGCCCGCGAGTACGCCGGCGCGTACCACCGCGTGGCCTACCACCGCGCCGACGGCACCCCGGTGCACATCGAGACCACCCGTCCCGAGCTGATCCCGAGCGTCGTCGCCCTCATCGCCCACCCCGACGACGAGCGCTACCAGCCGCTGTTCGGCACCACGGTCACCAGCCCGGTCTTCGGCGTCGAGGTGCCCGTGCTGGCGCACCCGGCCGCCGAGATGGACAAGGGCGCCGGCATCGCGATGTGCTGCACCTTCGGCGACCTCACCGACGTCACCTGGTGGCGCGAGCTGAACCTCCCCGTGCGCACCGTCGTCGGTCGCGACGGCCGCCTCACGCGCGAGACCCCCGAGTGGCTCTCCTCGGAGACCGCCGCCGGCGCCTACGAGCGGCTCGCCGGCAAGACCACCTTCTCCGCCCGCGAGGAGATGGTCGCCATGCTGCGCGAGAGCGGCGACCTCGACGGCGAGCCCAAGCCCACCCAGCGCATGGCGAACTTCTACGAGAAGGGCGACAAGCCGCTCGAGATCGTCGCCACCCGCCAGTGGTACCTCCGCAACGGCGGCCGCGACGCCGCCCTGCGCGCCGAGCTGCTCGAGCGCGGCACCGAGCTCACCTGGGTGCCCGAGCACATGTGGCACCGCTACGACAACTGGGTCGGCGGCCTCAACGGCGACTGGCTGATCTCGCGCCAGCGCTTCTTCGGCATCCCGTTCCCGGTCTGGTACCCCCTCGACGCCGAGGGCGAGCCGGACTACGCCCACCCGCTCATGCCCACCGAGGCCGAGCTGCCGGTCGACCCGTCCACCGATGCCCCCCGCGGCTTCGACGAGGCC
Source organism: Nocardioides sp. B129/18 (assembly GCF_055282735.1). Taxonomy (NCBI): domain Bacteria; kingdom Bacillati; phylum Actinomycetota; class Actinomycetes; order Propionibacteriales; family Nocardioidaceae; genus Nocardioides; species Nocardioides sp. B129/18. The sequence continues at coordinate 153,402 of NZ_JBUZJI010000002.1, forward strand.
CAGCGCGGCAAGCCCGGCGGCTTCATCGGCGACCCCGACGTCATGGACACCTGGGCCACCTCGTCCCTGACGCCGCACATCGCCGGCGGCTGGGAGTCCGACCCCGACCTGTGGGGCCGGGTCTTCCCGATGGACCTGTGCACCCAGGCCCACGACATCATCCGCACCTGGCTGTTCTCCCGCATGGTGCGCTCGCACCTGGAGAACGGCGTCGCCCCGTGGCATCACGCGCTGGTCTCCGGCTTCGTGGTCGACCCCGACCGCAAGAAGATGTCGAAGTCCAAGGGCAACGTCGTGGTCCCCAACGAGATCCTCGACAAGTTCGGCGCCGACGCCGTCCGCTGGCGTGCCGCGATGGCGCGCCCGGGTCTGGACTCCCCCTTCGACGAGTCGCAGATGAAGGTCGGCCGCCGCCTGGCGATGAAGGTGCTCAACGCCTCGAAGTTCGTGCTCGGCGGCGTCGGCGCCACCGAGCTCAACGCCTTCGAGGTCTCCGACCCGGTGGACTGCGCGCTCCTGGCCCGCCTCGTCCTGGTGATCCGCAAGGCCACCAAGGCGCTGGAGGCCTACGACTACACCACGGCGCTGGAGACCACCGAGAAGTTCTTCTGGGAGTTCTGCGACGACTACCTCGAGCTGGTCAAGGAGCGCGCCTACGACGCCGAGCGCGGCCCCGGCACGGCCTCGGCCAAGGCGACGCTGGCGATCGCGCTGCACGCCCAGCTGCGCCTGCTCGCGCCGTTCCTGCCCTACGTGACCGAGGAGGTCTGGTCGTGGTGGCAGGAGGGCTCGGTGCACCACGCCTCGTGGCCCACCGAGCTCGACCTCGGCTCCGCGGCGGCCGCCGACCCCGCCACCCTCGACGGCGTCGCCGCCGCCCTCATCGGCCTGCGCGGCGTGAAGTCCACCGCGAAGGTCTCGATGCGCGCGCCGCTCTCGCACGCCACCGTCACCGGCCCGGCCGCCCTGGTCGACGGCGCCCGCACGGCCGCCGAGGACCTGCGCAAGACCGGCCGGATCGTCGGCGAGCTCACCTTCGTCGTCGACGACGCCGCCACCGAGCTCAGCGTCACCGCCGAGCTCGCGCCGGTGGAGGAGAAGCAGGACTGACCGCACGCCCGCCTCACCGGCGGGCGTAGGCCACCAGCCCCCGCGGCGTGGCGAGGATCCAGCGCCGCGCGCTCGGAACGGCCACCGCGGGGGCCAAGGCCGACGACGGCCGCCCCGGGAGCGGCCGGCCGTCGACGTCGCAGCAGCGGGCCGGGCGAACGGTGGAGGTCCTGCCCCTCGTGCTCTCGCCCGGAACGACGCGAGGGGCGCCCCCGCATGTGGCGGGAGCGCCCCTCGGGCGTCTCGGTGGTCGGCGTCAGGCCGACTTCTTCTTCTTCGACTCCGCCTCGCGCGGCACGAGCGTCGGGGCCGCCTCGCCGAGCACGGCCTCGGCCGTGACGACGACCTTGGCGATGTCGCCGCGGGAGGGGACGTCGTACATCACCTGGAGGAGGACCTCCTCGATGATGGCGCGCAGGCCTCGGGCGCCGGTGCCGCGCTCCATGGCCTTGTCGGCGATGGCGGCGACGGCCTCGTCGGTGAACTCCAGGGAGACCTCGTCGAGCTCGAAGAGCTTCTGGTACTGCTTGACCAGCGCGTTGCGCGGCTCGGTGAGGATCTGCACCAGCGCGGCCTGGTCGAGCTTGTTGACGCTCGCGATCAGCGGCAGACGGCCGATGAACTCGGGGATCAGGCCGAACTTGGTGAGGTCCTCGGGCCGCACCAGCTGGAGCAGGTCCTCGGCCTCGCGCTCGGCCTGGCCGCGGACCTCCGCGGTGAAGCCGAGGGTCTTCTTGCCGACCCGCTGCTCGACGATGTGCTCGAGCCCGGCGAAGGCGCCGCCCACGACGAACAGGATGTTCGTGGTGTCGATCTGGATGAACTCCTGGTGCGGGTGCTTGCGCCCGCCCTGCGGCGGCACCGAGGCGGTGGTGCCCTCGATGATCTTCAGCAGCGCCTGCTGCACGCCCTCGCCGGAGACGTCGCGGGTGATCGAGGGGTTCTCCGCCTTGCGGGCCACCTTGTCGATCTCGTCGATGTAGATGATGCCCGTCTCGGCCTTCTTGACGTCGTAGTCGGCGGCCTGGATGAGCTTGAGGAGGATGTTCTCGACGTCCTCGCCGACGTAGCCGGCCTCGGTGAGCGCAGTGGCGTCGGCGATGGCGAACGGGACGTTCAGCATGCGCGCCAGGGTCTGGGCCAGGTAGGTCTTGCCGCAGCCGGTGGGGCCGATGACGAGGATGTTCGACTTCGCGACCTCGACGCTCTCCTCCTTGGAGTGCTTCCCGGCCACCGGCTGCAGGCCCGCCTGGACCCGCTTGTAGTGGTTGTAGACCGCGACGGCCAGCGACTTCTTCGCCTGCTCCTGGCCGATGACGTAGGAGTTGAGGAACTCGAAGATCTCGCGGGGCTTGGGCAGCTCCTCGAGACCGACCTCGGTGCCCTCGGAGAGCTCCTCCTCGATGATCTCGTTGCACAGATCGATGCACTCGTCGCAGATGTAGACCCCAGGGCCTGCGATGAGCTTCTTGACCTGCTTCTGCGACTTGCCGCAGAACGAGCACTTCAGCAGGTCACCGCCGTCGCCGATGCGTGCCACGGGCTTCCTCCCAGTCGGGGTCTCACGGGTGGTCCATCGGCCGTCGGGGACGGCATCTGACTGAACCGGTTGGAACTCTCGGGAACGCTACCCCCCGTGCGCCCGTGAAGGCACGGGCGACACGGGGTCAGGCGTCCGGGGACGCTGCGCTCAGACGAGAGCGGGCGTCTTGAGCGACTCCAGGATGGAGTCGATCAGGCCGTACTCGATGGCCTCGGGGGCGGTGAGGATCTTGTCGCGCTCGATGTCGCGGCTGACCTCCTCGATCGCCCGGCCGGAGTGCTGGCTGATCATCCGCTCGAGCATCTCGCGCATGCGCAGGATCTCGTTGGCCTGGATCTCGATGTCGGAGGTCTGGCCGAAGGTGCCCTCGGTGTAGGGCTGGTGGATGAGGATCCGGCTGTTCGGGAGCGCGAGGCGCTTGCCCTTGGCGCCGGCGCCGAGCAGGATCGCCGCCGCCGAGGCCGCCTGACCGATGCAGACGGTCTGCACGTCGGGCTTGATGAACTGGATCGTGTCGTAGATCGCCGCGAGCGCGGTGATCGAGCCACCCGGGGAGTTGATGTAGATGCTGATGTCCTGGTCGGGGTTCATCGACTGCAGGCACAGCAGCTGAGCGATGACGGCGTTCGCGACGTCGTCGGAGATCGGGGTGCCGAGGTAGATGATGCGGTCCTCGAACAGCTTGGCGTAGGGGTCGATGCGGCGGAAGCCGTACGACGTCCGCTCCTCCCACTGGGGGATGTAGTAGTTCATGCGCGGGACCTCACTTCGTGTGGGCGGGACGGCCGGAGTCGACGGCCTCGCGGGCGCTGGTGATGACCTGGTCGACGAGGCCGTACTCCAGGGCCTGGTCGGCGGTGAACCAGCGGTCGCGGTCAGCGTCGGCGACGACCTGCTCGATGGGCTGGCCGGTGTGCTCGGCGATGAGGTCGAGGAGCACCTTCTTGATGTGCAGCGACTGCTGAGCCTGGATCTTGATGTCGGAGGCGGAGCCGCCCATGCCCGACGACGGCTGGTGCATCATGATCCGCGCGTGCGGGAGGGCGTACCGCTTGCCCTTCGCGCCGGCGCACAGCAGGAACTGGCCCATCGACGCGGCGAGGCCCATGGCCACGGTGGCGACGTCGTTGGGGATGTAGTTCATGGTGTCGTAGATGGCCATGCCGGCGTCGACGGAGCCGCCGGGGCTGTTGATGTGGAGGAAGATGTCGGCCTCGGGGTCCTCCGCCGAGAGCAGCAGCAGCTGAGCACAGATCGCGTTCGCGTTCTGGTCGCGGACCTCGGAGCCGAGGAACACGATGCGCTCGCGCAGCAGGCGCTGGTAGATGTGGTCGTCGAGGACGTTGAGTCCGCCACCGCCACCCAGGGTGGAGCCGGACGCCGAAGGGCTCGAGTACTGGTTCACGTCGCCGACCCTAGCCCGTCCCGGCCCCGGTTCCAGGGGGTTCGGGGTCCTGTTCGCCGACAGCGGAAGCCGCCGCCGGCCGGTCAGCGTCCCGACGCGGCGATCGCCTCGCCGAGGCGACGCACCGTGGTGGCCATGCCGGCCTCGAGCTCGTCGGCGTGACCCTCGCTGCCGCCGAGGAACAGGGGCGCGACGAGCTTGGAGAGCCGGGTGACGTCGCGGGGCACGGGGCGGCGGTGGACGACGCGGGTGCCGGCGTCGACGGGCTCGAGCTCCCAGATCCAGCGCGCGCCCGAGGAGGTGGTGTCCCAGGCGAGCACGCGACCCGGATCGAGGACCGCCAGCACGTTGCGGGTGGGCCACACGAAGGCCTTGCGGCGGTTGACGCCGAGGTACCACTGGCCGACGCGCAGGCCGCCGCGCTTGAGCGGCAGCATGGCGAGGGTCTCGGGGCTCCACTCGCGCATCCGGCCCAGGTCGGTGAGCACCGACCAGACCTGCTCGGGGGCGACGGGGAGGACGGCCTCGGCGCGCAGCTCGCGCGCCGCCGGGGAGGAGAGGGTCACGCCAGCCAGTCTCGCAGAGCGCGCTCGACCTCGACGTGGTTCAGCAGCCCGAAGTGGTGCGTGCCGCCGACCCGCAGCACCTCGGCGCCCGGGAAGAGGGTGCGGCCGCGCCGGTCGCGTCCCTCGGCGGAGGCCGGACGCACCAGCAGGTCGCCCAGGAGGTCGCCGAGCGCGCCGACCACCGGGTGGGCGTCGGCGTCGGTGAGGGTCGCGGCCACCAGCCGGTAGCGCGCGTGCGGGAGCGCCGCGACGTCCTCGGCGAGCCCCGCGACGAGATCGCGGACGCCGGCCGAGCGCAGCTCGAGGATGCGGCTGAAGGCGGCGGTCTCGGCGAGCACGCCCAGGCCGCGGCTGCCGTGCCCGACGTGGGTGGCCAGCGGGGCCCCCAGGTGCGGGGTGCCGAGGGTGACGACGTCGGTGACGTGCGTGGTCCACGGGGCGCTCTCCCCGGGCCGCTCGGCGGCCACCGCGGCCGCGGCGCGCATGATCAGCCCGCCCATGGAGTGCCCGATGAGCGCGATCCGCGTGACCGGCACCGGCCAGGCCTCGACGACGTCGCGCAGCAGCGCCGTGAGCGCCACGCCGTTCTCGCGCAGCGGCAGACCGGTGTTGGCGCGCAGCAGCACCGGCGTCCAGCCGAGCTCCTCCAGCGCCTCGACGTAGGAGGTGCCGCGCTGCTCGCGGCCCAGCCCCCACGCCGACTCGTCCTCGCACAGGCCGTGGAGCAGGACGGCGATGCGCCCCGTGGCCTGCGGGAACGCCGCCGCGAGGGCCACGGTCTCGGGCTGGACGTCGGCGCCCGACCGCCGCACGGCCATCGGGATCGCCATCTGGGGCCGCTCGCGCAGCAGCCGGTCGCCGATGAGGCCGTTGACCGCCGCGGAGAGGAAGCGGCCCTCGGCCCGTCCCTCCAGGCGCGGCCCGGCTCCGGTCTCGGCCGCCCTGTCGAGCCCCTTCGACGCCGCCCGCAGGCCCACGCCCAGGCCGCCGTAGACCGCGCCCGCGATGCCGCGGTGCGCCCGCTCGATGGGCCCCGCCGGAGCGCGTGTCACCGCTCGCCCGACGCCGTGCACGCGGTCGACCACCGCGAGGTGGGTGTCGCGCGCGCTGCGCACGACGAGCTCGTCGGCCACCTCGCACAGCAGCGAGGCGGCGTCGAGCAGCGTGGGTCCGGGGGCGGTGGTCATGGAAGCAGGGTACCGGTTCGGAGTACATCTGTGCACTGGCGCCCGCGGTGAAAGTATCGGCGGTCAGCCGCCAGACCTTCCGGTTGGCGTTCGAAGCTTCGAACGCCAACCGTGGGTTTCAGCGGTTGGCCGCCAAAGCTTTCAACCCCCCGCGAAACACCACCGCCCCCGTCGATCACGACGGGGGCGGTGGGGGTGAGACCTCAGGCCTCGGTGGTCTCCTCGGCGTCGGCCTCGGCAGGAGCGTCGGAGTCGACCTCCGCCTCGGGCTCGCCGATGGTGCCGTCGGGACGCAGGTTCTTCAGGTCGACGACGTTGCCGGAGGCGTCCTTGACGACCGCGGCCTCGACGATCTGGGCCAGCGCCTTGCCGCGCAGGATCTCCTGCACCAGCTCGGGGATGTGGTTGTGCGCGAACATGTGGTTCGCGAACTCCTGCGGGTCCTGGCCGGACTGCTGGGCGCGGCGCACGAGGTGCTGGGAGAGCTCGTTCTGGTCGACGCCGAACTCCTCCTTCTTGGCGATCGCGTCGAGGATGAACTGCGCGGTGACGGCGTCGCGGACCCGGCGGTCGAGGTCGGCCTCGAACTCCTCCTGGGTCTGGCCCTCGTCCTCGAGGTACTTCTCCATCGTGATGCCGGCGTAGGCGAGCTGCTGCTCGACGCTCTCGCGGCGGGAGTTGAGCTCGTCGGTGACGAAGGACTCCGGCAGCGGGATCGAGACCTGCTCGAGGAGGACCTCGAGGACGGCGTCGCGGGCGGCGGCGGCCTGCTCGAGGCGCTTGCCACGGCCCAGACGCTCGCGGAGGTCGTCGCGGAACTCCTCCGCGGTGTCGAACTCCGAGGCGAGCTGGGCGAACTCGTCGTCGAACTCGGGGAGCTCCTGCTCCTGGACGCCGGTGACCTTGACCTGGACCTCGACATCCTGGCCGACGAGGTCGCCGCCGACGAGCTGGGAGGAGAAGGTCTTCTCCTCGCCGGCCGCCATGCCGACGAGGGCCTCGTCGAGGCCGTCGATCATGCCGCCGCGGCCGACCTGGTAGCTCATGCCGCTGACCTCGGCGCCCGGGACGACCTCGCCGTCCTGGACCGCGACGAGGTCGAGGGTCACGAAGTCGTTCTCGGCGGCCGCGCGCTCGACGTCGGCGAGGGTGCCGAAGCGCTCGCGCAGCGCCTTGATCTGCTCCTCGAGGTCCTCGTCGGAGACGGCGACGTCCTCGACCTCGGCCTCGAGGCCGTCGTAGGAGGGCAGCTCGAACTCGGGCTTGACGTCGACCTCGGCGGTGAACTCGACGAGCTGGTTGTCCTCGAGTCTGGTCACCTCGATCTCGGGCTGCGCGAGCGGCTCGAGGTCGTTCTCCTGCAGCGCCTCGACGTACTTCTTCGGGAGGACGTCGTTGATGGCCTCGTCGAGCACGACGCCCCGGCCGACCTGGCGGTCGATGATCGCGGGCGGGACCTTGCCGCGGCGGAAGCCGGGGATGTTGATCTGCTGCGCGATCTTCTTGTACGCCGCGTCGAGGCTCGGCTTGAGCTCCTCGAAGGGCACCTCGACGGTCAGCTTGGCCCGGGTCGGGCTCAAGGTCTCGACGGCGCTCTTCACAGACTTCTCCTACGTTCGAATGATGGGTGGCGGTGCCGGCGCTCGCGACCGGCCGGAGGACTCCGGCACCCGCAGCGCACGGGACCTCGGGGCAGCCTACCCAGCGCGGCTCGACGCGCCGAAATCACCCGGCACCGGCGGACGTCGAGCGCGGAAGGGGCCGAGGACCGGGTCAGGCCGGGAGGCGGGCCGGGAGTCGGGGCGACAGGACTCGAACCTGCGATCTCCTGCTCCCAAAGCAGGCGCGCTAGCCACTACGCTACGCCCCGCCAAGCCGTCCGAGCCGGGCCTCGCGGAGGCCGGCGGAGCGGCTTGGAGCGGATGACGGGAATCGAACCCGCGTAGCCAGTTTGGAAGACTGGGGCTCTACCATTGAGCTACATCCGCGTGCCCCCGGTCGCTCGTCGAGCGCCGGTGCGGGCTCATCGTGCCACAGGCCGCGACGCGGCCCGCAACCGCCGCGCTCAGCCGCGGGCGATGACGACGAGCGCGCGGTCGTCGGTGGCCGAGCCGAGCCGCTCGACCAGCCGTGCGGCGGCGGCGTCCCAGTGCCCGCGGACGATCTGCTCGGCGCCGCCGAGCATCCGGTCGATGCCGCGGTCGAGGTCGCGAGCGGGCTCCTCGACCATGCCGTCGGTGTAGAGGAGCACGGCGTCGCCGGGCTGGAGGCGGATGCGCACGGGCGGGTAGTCCTCCCCCGGCAGCAGGCCGAGGACGGGGCCCTCGGCGCCGAGCACGTTCCAGCGTCCGGAGCCGGCCGCCCGGTGCACGCCGGGCGGGTGGCCGGCGCTGCGCACCTCCGCGACGCCGGTGTCGAGGTCGAGGGAGAGGTGGACGGCGCTGGCGAAGCCCTCCTCCCAGTCCAGGCCGAGGAGGTACTCGTTGGCGGCGGAGAGGAAGTCCCCGGGCGGCACGGCGCCGAGCAGGCCGCCGAAGGCGCCGGACAGCAGGAGCGCCCGCGTGCCGGCGGCCTCCCCTTTGCCGGAGACGTCGACGAGCACCACCTCGAGCGTGCCCTCGGCCCGACGCGTCGAGACCACGAAGTCGCCCGCGAACGGCGTGCCGCCCGCCGAGCGCAGCGCGGACTCGACGGTCCAGCCGTGCGGGAGCGCCGGCATGCGGCCCTGGTCGAGGAGCCGGTCGCGCAGGTCGACGAACATCGACTCCCCCAGCATCCCGCCGACGCCGAGGCGGCTGCGCCGCACCGAGACGGCCAGGACGATGAGGATCATCAGCACCTGGATGCCGGACGCGCCGATGATGCGGGCGGTCTTGTCGGGCTGCAGCGCCACCGAGAGCGCGAGCATGAGGCTCATCCAGGCCAGGAACCAGGGCATCTCGCGCGGGCTGAGCAGGAGGCTGCCGACCAGCAGCGGCACCATCAGCGCGGTGAAGGGGACGTCGACCGGCGCCAGCGCGACGCAGAGCACCACGACGGCGGCCACGGCCGCCAGGCCCAGCGCGGGCCGGCTCATCGTCGCCCGGAGGGCGGAGACGGACGTCATGGTGCTCCTGTCGGTGCAGAGACCTCCAGGGCCGTGACGGCACCGCCCACGACCTCGGAGAGGGTCATCCTACGGTGCGCGGACGGTGGCGGCGCTGGCAGCGCGGGCACCAGAAGAGGTTGCGCGAGGCCATCGGCTCGGTGCGCACGGTGGTGCCGCACAGGAAGCACGGCTGGCCGGTGCGGCGGTAGACGTAGACCTCGCCGCCGTGGTCGTCGCGGCGCGGCTCGCGGCCCATCGCCTCGGGGGCGTGCTCGGGACGCACGGTGTCGATGCGTCCGGTGGCGACGCCCTCGGGCATGAGGTCGACGAGGTCGTCCCAGATCGCCCGCCACTGCGCGCGCCGCAGGGTGGTGCCGGCGCGGAAGGGGTCGATGCGCTGCCGGAAGAGCACCTCGGCGCGGTAGACGTTGCCGACGCCCGCGACGACCGACTGGTCCATGAGCAGCTCGCCGATGCTGCGTCGGCTGCGTGAGATCCGCGCCCAGGCGCGGTCGGGGTCGGCGTCGGGACGCAGCGGGTCGGCGCCGAGGTCGGCGAGCACGGCCGCGCGCCGCTCGGGGGTGACGAGGTCGCAGCGGGTGGCGCCGCGCAGGTCGGCGTGCGCGCGCGGGCCCTCGATCCGCAGCCGCACGGCTCCGCGGGGCTCGGGGGCGGGGCCCGGCGTCACGTCGAAGACGCCGATCAGGCCGAGGTGGACGTGGACGAGCCGCTCGCCCTCGAACTCGACGAACAGGTGCTTGCCGGCGGAGTCGGCGCCCAGCAGGACGGCGCCGTCGAGCTCGGCTGCCTCGGCGGCGAAGCGCCCCTGCGGGCTGGAGACGGCGACGGCGTCGCCGGCGAACGCCTCACCCAGGGCGAGCGCGAGCCGTCGGAGGGTGTGGCCCTCGGGCACGAGCCGGCCCCGGTCAGGCGTCGGGGCCGCGGCCTGCCGCGGACTCCGGGAGCGCGGGCGGCTCGCCGGTGCGCTCGTAGTCGAGCAGCTGGTTGATGCGGCGGACGTGGCGCTCGTCGCCGCTGAAGGGCTCGACGAGGAAGAGCTCGACGAAGCGGGTCATCTCCTCGAGGGTGTGCATGCGGCCGCCGACGGAGACGACCTGGGCGTCGTTGTGCTCACGGGCCAGACGGGCGGTGTCCTCGGACCACACCAGGGCGCAGCGGATGCCCTCGACCTTGTTGGCGGCCATCTGCTCGCCGTTGCCCGAGCCGCCGATGACGACGCCGAGGCTGTCGAGCCCGGCGGCCCGGTCCTGCGCGACGCCGCGGGCGGCGCGGATGCAGAAGACCGGATAGTCGTCGAGGGCGTCGTAGACGAACGGCCCGTGGTCGACCGCCTCGTAGCCGTGCTCGCCGAGCCAGGTGAGCAGGTGGTCCTTGAGGTCGAGTCCGGCATGGTCGGAGCCGAGGTGCACGCGCATGCGCCCATCCTCCCAAGGAGGTCGCCGGCCGCGACGCCCGGGGGCGCGCGGCGAGACGTCAGCCGTGGAGGTCGAGGAACCCGACGACCTGCAGCATCAACGGGTCGGCGGCGGTGAAGGCGTCGACGTGACGCCAGAAGCCGTGGATCTGCCCCAGGCACCGGGTGCCGACGACGCTGACGCCCAGCTCGGCGAGCTGGCGGGCGAGGTGCTCTCCCTCGTCGCGCAGCGGGTCGTGCTCGGCGGTGACGACGAGGGTCGGCGGCAGCGTCCAGAGCAGGTCCGAGCGCAGCGGTGCGAGGTCGGGGTGGGTGAGGTCGTCCTCGCTGGCGGCGTACTGCTCCCAGTACCAGGCGGCCTCGCGCTCGTCGAAGGCGTGCTGCTCGGTGCGGTAGGACTCGAAGGACGCGGACGGGTCGAGGAAGGGGTAGATGAGCACGACCGCCGCGAACCGGCCCGGGTTGCGCAGGGCGGCCACGAGCGCGAGGTTGCCGCCGGCGCTGTCGCCGTGCGCGTAGAGCGGTCCGGTGAGGCCGTGCGCGGCGCCCTCGCGCTCCAGCCAGCCCAGCACGGCGTCGACGTCGTCGGGCGCGGCCGGGAACCGGTGCTCGGGCGGGCGCCGGTAGTCGACGCTCACCACGGCGCGCCCGGCCCGGTTGGCCAGGCGCCGGGCGATGACGTCGTGCACCTCGACGTCGTTGAACACGAACCCACCGCCGTGGAGGTGGACGATGACGCCGGGTCGGGCGTCGCTCGGCACGTACACGCGGCAGGCGACGCCGTCGGCGTCGACGTCGCGGACCGAGGCGACGTCCTCGCGGTCCTGCGCCGCCGCGGTCTCCTGGGCCTGACGGCGCGCGTCGGCGATGTCGAAGCCGGGCTCGAAGACCTTGCGCTCGAGCTCGGCGAGCTCGACGGCCTTGCGGGCCTCGGGGTGCAGCACCATGGCGTCGGCTCGGGTCAGCGCTGCATGAGCGCGTCGAGGCCGACGGCCACGGCGGCGGCGACGCGGAAGTCGACGCGCTGGTCGGGCACGGTGACGACGTAGCGGTCGCGCAGCTTGAACTCGCGCTCGACGCTCATCAGCGGCGCGCCGTCGCTGGCGACGAAGTCGAAGTGGATCGAGAGGAACGGCAGGTCGGTGAAGCGCCGCAGGATCGCGGTGAGCTGGCTGCGCTCCTGGCCGGTGCCGGCGAAGCCGGGGCCCTCCATGTGGAAGGTGGAGCGCATGAGGCTGGCGCCGAAGTCCTTGCGGAAGAAGCCGAGCGGGGCGCCGGCCTCGTCGACGATGTCGTAGCCGGAGTTGAGGTCGATGCGCTTGCGCGCCTTGAACCCGAAGACCTGCCGCGACTTCGAGGAGTCGGTGTAGAAGGTGACCTGCTCCTTGAACGCCAGCCGCTTCTGCTCCGCGAAGCCCATGAGCTGGCCCTCGGATCCGTCGGGGTCGAGCGCGTAGAGCTCGTAGCGGTTGGTGGTCATCGCGAACTTCTGCTTGACCTGGAACGAGGGCAGGTACATGGCGGCGCTCATGGCCGGAAATCTAGCCGGTGGGCGCGACGTCCGTCCCCCGCCGCGCGGGACGGGCTCAGGAGCCGAGCCGGGCCAGCTCCTCCTCGATGATCGAGGGGTCGAGCTTGACGAAGACGGGGGTCGGCTTGGCCACCGGCGCTCCGACGGTGATCGGACGACGCTCCCACGCCGGGACGCGGGTGTAGTCGCCGGTGATGATCGGGTAGCCGGCACCGCCGTCGAGGTCCTCGGCCTCCTCCAGCCGCGGCATCGGCGCGACGTCGCCCGCGCCGCCGAGGGCGGCGTCGACGGCGTTGGCCGAGAACGGCAGGAACGGCGCGAGCACGAGGTTGAGGTCGGCGACGCACTGGGCGACGACGTGGAGGATCGTGCCGAGGCGCTCGCGCTCCTCGGGGGCCTTGAGCTTCCACGGCTGGTGGTCGGAGACGTACTTGTTGACCTCGCCGACGGCCCGCATGGCCTCGCCGACGGCCGCCTTCTGGCGGTGCCGGGCGATGAGGTCGCCGACGACGCCGAACGCGTCGTGGGCGACGGCCAGGACGGCGCGGTCGGCGTCGGTGAGCGCGCCCGCGGCGGGGATCTCGCCGAAGTTCTTGTGGATCAGGCTCGCGGTGCGGTTGACCAGGTTGCCCCAGCCGGCGACGAGCTCGTCGTTGGTGCGCCGCACGAACTCCGACCACGTGAAGTCGGAGTCCTGCGCCTCGGGCCCGGCGGCCGCGACGAAGTAGCGGAAGGCGTCGGGCTGGTAGCGGCTCAGCAGGTCGCGGACGTAGATGACGACCTTCTTGGAGGAGGAGAACTTGCGGCCCTCCATCGTCAGGAACTCCGAGCTGACGACCTCGGTGGGCAGCTGCAGGGTGCCGTACGGGCCGGGCTGGCCGCCGCGGGAGCCGCCGCCGTCGTAGGCGAGCAGCTCGGCGGGCCAGATCTGGCTGTGGAAGGTGATGTTGTCCTTGCCCATGAAGTAGTACGAGCGGGCGTCCTCGGCGTTCCACCACTGCCGCCAGGCGTCGGGGTCGCCGCTGCGGCGGGCCCACTCGATGGAGGCGGAGAGGTAGCCGATGACGGCGTCGAACCAGACGTAGAGCTTCTTGGTGGGGTTCTCCCGCCAGCCGTCCAGCGGCACCGCGATGCCCCAGTCGATGTCGCGGGTCATCGCGCGCGGGCGGATGTCCTTGAGGATGTTCTGGCTGAACCGGATGACGTTGGGACGCCACAGGCCGGTGGCCTCGCGCTCGTCGAGCCACTCCCCCAGCGCCTCGGCGAGCGCGGGCAGGTCGAGGAAGAAGTGCTGGGTCTCGATGAACTCCGGCACCTCGCCGTTGATGCGCGAGCGCGGCTCGATGAGGTCGGCGGGGTCGAGCTGGTTGCCGCAGGTGTCGCACTGGTCGCCGCGCGCGCCGGGGGTCTTGCAGATCGGGCAGGTGCCCTCGATGTAGCGGTCGGGCAGGGTGCGGCCGGTGGACGGCGAGATCGCGCCGAAGGTGGTCTGCTCGACGAAGTAGCCGTTGTCGTGGACGCCGCGGAACATCTCCTGCACCACCGCGTGGTGGTTGCGGGTGGTGGTGCGGGTGTAGAGGTCGTAGCTCAGCCCGAGGGAGCAGAGGTCCTCGGCGATGATCCGGTGGTTCTGGTCGGCGAGCTGCTGCGGGGTGAGGCCGGCCTCGTCGGCGGCGATGAGGATCGGCGTCCCGTGCTCGTCGGATCCCGACACCATGAGGACGTCGTGACCCGCCATCCGCATGTAGCGGCTGAAGACGTCGGAGGGCACGCCGAAGCCGGCCACGTGGCCGATGTGGCGGGGGCCGTTGGCGTAGGGCCAGGCGACGGCGGAGAGCACGCGGGTCATGGGGAGGATCCTAGGAGTCGGGGGTCGGCCTCAGCCCGCCGGGCGCTCCCACGGGACGGTGCGGCCGGCGTAGGCGGCGAGGTGGTCGTAGGCCGAGGAGCCGGCCGGGGCCGAGCGGGCGTCGGCGAAGGCCCGACCGGTGCGCTGGGGGCCGAGGATGCGGTCCATCGCGACGACGGCCCGCTCGGCGACCTGCTGGTCGAGGCCGTCGGTGGGGACGCCGAGCGCGCAGGCGAGGTCCCACGAGTGCACCGCGATCTCGGCGCTGTGCCAGTCGGGGTCGAGCATCGGGGCGTCCTGGACCTCGCGCCACAGGTTGACGACGACGTTGCCGCGGCGGCGCAGCTCCTCGCCGAACTCGGCGGTGAGCACCTCGCGTCCCCAGCCCGGGGGCGAGCCCTGGAGCATCGTCACGAAGATGCGGGGCTGGGCGACCAGGTGGTTGGCCAGGGCCAGGACGTCCCACTCCGGGCAGGGAGTGGGACGTCCGAGGTCGTCGGGCCCGATGCGGTCGAGGAGCTCGCCGGCCTGGGTGAACGAGCGGATCAGCGCGAGGATCGCGAGGCGGTCGACGCCGCCGGCTCCCCCGCCGTCGTGCCCGTGGCCGTGCCCGTGGCCGGTGTCATCGTGCGCGTGGTCGTGCCCGTCGGCCATCAGCTGAAGTCGAGGGGCTGGTTGCGCGAGCGCTTGAGCTCGAAGAAGTACGGGTAGGCCGCGAGCGCCACCGCGCCGTCCCAGACCTTGCCGGCCTCCTCGCCCTTCGGGATCGAGGTCATGACGGGTCCGAAGAACGCGACGCCGTCGATGGCGATGGTCGGGGTGCCGACCTCGTCGCCGACCTGGTCCATGCCCTCGTGGTGGGAGGTGATGATGGCCTGGTCGTACTGGGGGTCGTCGAAGGCCTCGACGAGCTCGGCGGGCAGGTCGACGGCGGCGAGCGCCTCGGCCATCACCGGCTTCTCCCGGCCCTTGCCCTCGTTGTGGATCCGGGTGCCCATGGCGGTGTAGAGCTCGGCGAGCTTCTCCTGGCCGTGCTGCTGCTGGACGGCCATCGCGATGCGGACCGGACCCCAGGCGCCCTCGAGCATCTTGCGGTAGTCCTCGGGGATGTCCTTGTCCTGGTTGAGGTAGCCCAGGCTCATGATGTGCCACTCGACCTCGATGTCGCGCACCTTCTCGACCTCGAGGATCCACCGCGAGGTGATCCAGGCGAAGGGGCACAGCGGGTCGAACCAGAAGTCGGCTTTCGTCATGACCGCATTCAACCGCGCCGCCCCGTCCGATGTTCCACCCGTGCGGGGCCAGGACCTCAGGTGCGCGGGATCGTGACCGCCATCCGCACGTGCGCGGCCTCGACGACGTCGGTGCCGTCGTAGACGAGGTCGAGCACGCGGCGCCCGGCGGGGATGCCCCGCATGACCAGCCGCAGCCGGCCGTCGACGAGGTCGCCCTTCGCCACGACCGAGTCGACGGTGGCGGTGACGGCGCCGGTGACGCTGCTGACGCCGCGCGCGGTGACCCGCAGGGTGACGATGAGCGCGCCGCCCGGGCTGGTGGCGGTGCTCACCGAGACCGTGGGCGTGGTGGTGACCGGCCCGTTGGTGGCCGCCTTGGCCCACTTGTCGGAGTAGCCGCTGCGGGCGAGCATCACCCGGGCGGTGATCACGTGCCCGGCGTCGGCGGAGCCGACGGCGTAGGTGGCCTCGTTCGCCCCGGAGATCACCTGGCCGTCGCGCAGCCAGGCGTAGCGCCGGGTCGCGTCGGACGGCGTCGTGGTGCCGCCGCCGACGGTGAGCGTGCGGCCGACGCGGGCGGTGCCGGTGACCGCGAACGGCTTGGTGACCTCGATGAGGCCGGGCGCGACGGCGGTGCTCGTCGGCGCGGTGAGGGTGGAGGTGCGGTAGCCGTACTCCGTGGCGGTCTGGCGCGCGGAGATGCGGGACCCGACGAGGTCGGGCGGCAGGGTCAGGGACGGCTCGGTCGCGCCGTCGATCGGCTGGCCGTCGGCGAGCCACTGGACGTCGACCTTCTCCGGCGACGGCGACCAGCTCGCCGCGGCGAGGCTCAGGGTCTGGCCGACCCGGGTGGTGCCCTGCACGGCCGGCTGCGCCTCGACGCCCAGCGTGCCCGGAGCGGTCGCGGAGCTGCTGCTCGAGGTCGAGGCGCCCGACGCGTAGCCAGTCTTGCTCGCCGCCACGCGCACCTTGAGGCGCTTGGAGAGCAGGGCCGGGGTGATGGCGAGGGTCTTGGAGGTGGCGCCCGAGAGGGCCTTGCCGTCGGCGTACCAGCGCAGCGACAGCTTGGCGCCGGCGGGCCACGTGCCGATGTCGGCGGAGACGCTCTTGCCGACCACCGGCGTGCCGACGACGCTCGGCTTCTCGCTCGCCGTCAGCGGCACGTCGTTGAAGTGGATGAAGCCGGCCGGCCAGCGACCGCTGTCCTTGGTGATGCGGCGCCAGTGGAAGTCGCCGCTCCACATGTCCTCGGAGATGACGATCTCGGTGGCGGAGACGACCTTCTCGACGTAGGCGACGTGCCCGCTCGACCCGGCGCCGGGGGTGTTGGCGCGCCACCAGGCCACGGCGCCGACGCGCGGGGTCTGGTCGGTGATGTCGGACATCGCGACGCCCCAGTTGGTGGCGTTGCCGTTGCCCTCCCACGGACGGGTGTTCGGCAGTCCGCTCTGGACGAGGCGGTAGGCGACGTAGTTGGTGCAGTTGTGGCCACCGTACATGCGCCAGTACATCTTCGAGCCGGCGGTCTTGTAGCCGGCGTGGCTGTAGCCGGCCGACGCGCAGGCGTCGTACCCGGTGCACAGGTAGGCGTTGGCCGCGGCGACGGGCGACGGCGGGGACACGACCACCACGCCCACCGCCGAGAGAAGGCCGATGAGCAACGTCAAGCCGACACGCCGTAGATGCATCACGAGCCGGTAGTAAACCCGAGGTCAAGCACCGACACGCGGAAACCGTTCAAGAATTTCACAATTCTCTCACCTGTCCCACCAGTGCTCCCCCGTCTCGGGCGCACCAGCAGACCCGCGGCCGGCGGGCACGTCACGCGCCCCGGGACGGGGCCCGTGACGTTGCCGACACCCGGGTGGCAGGATCATCGGCATGCCTGGAACCAATCTGACCCGGGACGAGGCCGCCACCCGCGCCGCCCTCCTGGACGTCACGTCGTACGCCATCGATCTGGACCTCACGACGGGCGAGACGACCTTCGGGTCGACGACCACCCTGACCTTCACCTGCCGCGAGCCCGGCGCCTCGACCTTCGCCGACCTCGTCGGCGCCACGGTGCACGAGGTGACCCTCAACGGCCGCAGCCTCGACCCCGCGACGGTCTACGCCGACAGCCGGATCACGCTCGAGGGGCTGGAGTCGGACAACGTGCTCGTCGTCCGCGCCGACTGCGCCTACTCCCACTCCGGCGAGGGCCTGCACCGGTTCGTCGACCCCGTCGACGACCGCGTCTACACCTACACGCAGTTCGAGGTGCCCGACGCCCGCCGCGTCTTCACCACCTTCGAGCAGCCCGACCTCAAGTCCGTCTTCGACTTCCGCGTCACCGCCCCGGCGCACTGGAAGGTCGTCTCCAACGCCCCGACCCCGCAGCCCGCGCCCGCCGGAGACGGCGTCGCGGTGTGGACCTTCCCCACCACCGAGCGCATGTCGACCTACATCACCGCGCTGGTGGCCGGTGAGTACCACGAGGTCCAGCACGTCTACGAGGGCAAGTTCGGCACCATCCCGCTGGGCCACTACTGCCGACAGTCGCTGGCCGAGCACCTCGACGTCGACGTGCTCGTCGACATCACGCAGAAGGGCTTCGCCTTCTTCGAGGAGCAGTTCGACTTCCCCTACCCCTTCGGCAAGTACGACCAGCTCTACGTGCCGGAGTACAACATGGGCGCGATGGAGAACGCCGGCTGCGTGACCCTGCGCGACGAGTACCTCCCCCGCAGCCGTCAGCCGCGCTCGTTCCACGAGTTCCGCTGCTCGGTGATCCTCCACGAGATGGCCCACATGTGGTTCGGCGACCTCGTGACCATGCGGTGGTGGGACGACCTCTGGCTCAACGAGTCCTTCGCGGAGTGGGCCTGCTACTGGGCCGAGGCCGAGGTCACCGAGTACACCGACGCGTGGACCGGCTTCGCCAACGCCCGCAAGGTCACCGGCTACCGCGCCGACCAGCTGCCCTCGACGCACCCGATCGCCGCCGACAACCACGACCTCGCGGCCGTCGAGGTCAACTTCGACATGATCACCTACGCCAAGGGCGCCTCGGTGCTCAAGCAGCTGGTGGCCTGGGTCGGCCTCGAGCCCTTCCTCGCGGGCCTGCGTCAGTACTTCAAGGACCACGCCTTCGGGAACTCCGAGTTCACCGACCTGCTCGCCGCCCTCGAGAAGGCCTCGGGCCGCGAGCTCAAGGGCTGGGCGCAGGAGTGGCTGCAGACCGCCGGCGTCAACACGCTGGCCCCCGAGCTCGAGCTCGACGCCGACGGCGCGTTCGCGCGCGTCGCCGTGCGGCAGACCGCCCACCCCGACTGGCCGACCCTGCGCCGTCACCGCATCGGCGTCGGCCTCTACGACCTCGTCGACGGCCGCCTCGTGCGCCGCGACGCGATCGAGATCGACGTCGAGGGCGAGCTCACCGAGGTCCCGCAGCTGGTCGGCGTGAAGCAGCCCGACCTGCTGCTGCTCAACGACAGCGACCACGCCTACGCCAAGATCCGCCTCGACGAGCGCTCGCTGGCCACCGCGATCGAGCACCTCTCCGCCCTCGAGGACTCCCTCGCCCGCGCCCTCGTCTGGGGCGCCGCCTGGGACATGACCCGCGACGCGGAGATGGCGGCCTCGGACTACGTCGCCCTGGTCCTGGCCAACATCGGCCAGGAGACCGACTCCTGGGGCGTCAGCCGCATCCCGGCCACCGCCGCGACGGCCGCGTCCTACTACTCCGCCCCCGCGCACCGCGACGAGCTCACGGCGCGCTTCGAGGCCGGCCTGCGCGAGCTCGCCTGGGCCGCGGAGCCGGGCAGCGACCACCAGCTGACGTTCGTCCGCGCGTGGGCCGGTGCCGCGAAGAGCGACGCCGCGCTGGAGGAGATCGCCGGGCTGCTCGACGGCGCCGTCGTCCTCGAGGGCCTCGCCGTCGACCAGGACCTGCGCTGGATCCTCATCACCGCCCTCGCCTCCCACGGCCGGGCCGAGGGTCGCATCGACGCCGAGCTCGAGACCGACAAGACCATCGCCGGCCAGGAGCACGCGGCCGCCGCCCGGGCCACCCAGCCCACCGCGGAGGCCAAGGCCGAGGCCTGGGCCCAGGTCGTCGAGCGCACCGACACCCCCAACGAGACCTCGCGCTCGGTGGCGGTGTCGTTCATGCGGCACGGCCAGGCCGACGTCCTCGCGCCCTACCTCGAGAAGTACCTCGAGGCGGCCGACACCGCGTGGGAGCACCTGGGCACCCACAAGGCGCAGGTGGCGCTGATGGCGCTCTTCCCGCACCCGCTGGCCTCGGCGGAGCTCCTCGAGCGCGTCGACGCCTGGCTGGCCTCCACCTCGGCCGCCCCCGGCGCGAAGCGCCTGGTCACCGAGGGTCGCGCCGACGCCGCCCGCGCCCTCGCGGCGCAGGAGCGTGACGCGCAGGGCTGATCCCCGCCCCGACGCCACCAGGGCCCGGCGAC
>NZ_JBUZJI010000002.1:172817-178078 GCF_055282735.1 Nocardioides sp. B129/18
TCGCCGGGCCCTGGTGCGTGCTGCGACGGTGCGCTCGAGTGTCATCGACGCGTCGGGAGCGCAGGGAACAGCGACGGCGCCGACCGGACGCCGAGGGCGGTCGCGCCGGAGTGGAGCCTCAGGCGCCGGCGTGCAGGGTGCGCGGCGGACGCGCGTGCTCGGCGAGCATGAGGATGCCGCGGCGCAGGCCGCCGACGAGGTCGCCCTCGGCGAAGGCGGTCTGCATGGCGACGACGCACAGCTCGACCTGCGCGTCGGTGAGGGTGCGGCGGACGAAGCCGCCGGTGACGACCTCGAGCGCGCGGTGCTCGACGTCGACCATGATCAGGATGCTGCGGCTCGGGGCCACCAGCGTGTTGTGCAGCTGCGTCGCGAACGGGCGCGGCTCGCCGTCGGCGGTGCCGACGAACACCGAGAACTCGACCCGCGAGAGGCGCTCGGCCTGGCGGATCGCCTCGTCGAGCGAGGAGCGCTCGGTGGCGGTGAAGACGTCACCAGCGGGCACTTGCGCCACCCGCCTGCGACTCCTCGCCGTCGGGGGCGGCCAGCTCGCCCGCGCTCTTGCGCGGACCGCCGAGCCACTGGTTCTCGATCTGCGGGGCGCCCGGGGCCACCGACTCGCCGCGCAGCAGCGGCGGCAGGTAGATGATCGCGGCGAAGAGCACCGCGAGACCGAGCGGGATGCCGGCGACGACGAGCGCGGCGTGGAAGGGGTCGACCCCGGCGGGGTCCGACCAGCCCTCGGGCACGTCGGCGGAGGCCGGCGCCGCGAGCGCGAGGCCCACGCCCGCGGCGAGGACGACGAGGGTCGAGAGACGACGGATCAGGCGGCTGGCCGGGGACGAGGCGGTGCTGGTCACGGGTCCCAGGGTATCGCCTGGGCGCGCGTGCTCGCGCCCGGGCCGGGCGCATGGGACGTGACGTCCGACATGCCCGGCCACCACCCTCCGCCGTCCTGCGCCCCAGCCACGCGGGAGGGCGAGGGACCGACGTGAAATGCCGTCGTCGATCTGTGAGGGTGGGGCGCATGTCCGAAGCCGTGCCCTGGAACTGGAATCGCGACGACGCGCTCGGAGACGTCGTCAACGCCGTCGTCGACAAGGGGGCCTCGCTGCTGGGCCTGCTGCTGCTGGGCCTGGTGCTGCGGTGGGTCCTGCACCGCATGGTCGACCAGCTCGTCGAGCAGGCCGAGGACGGCGTGCTCCCCGACCGCGTCAACAAGCGGATCGCCGCGCGCCGGCGCGCGACCCGCGAGGCCGCCGGGCTGCCGCTGGACCCCGTGCAGGTCACCCGCCGGGTGCAGCGCGCCAAGACGATGGGCGACCTGCTCAAGAGCATCGTCACCGGCGTGATCGTCGCGGTCGTCGGCACGATGATGCTCAGCGAGCTCGGCGTCGACATCGCGCCGATCATCGCCAGCGCCGGCATCCTCGGCGTGGCCCTCGGCTTCGGCGCGCAGTCGCTGGTGAAGGACTTCCTCTCCGGCGTCTTCATGATCTTCGAGGACCAGTACGGCGTCGGCGACGTCGTCGACATCGGCGAGGCCAGCGGCACCGTCGAGGCCGTCACGCTGCGCGTCACGCGGGTGCGCGACCTCAACGGCACGGTCTGGTACGTCCCCAACGGCGAGATCATGCGCGTGGGCAACATGAGCCAGAACTGGTCGCGCGCCGTCGTCGACGTCGCGGTCGGCTACGGCGAGGACCTCGCCCGCGTCACGACCGTGCTGCAGGAGGTCGCCCACGACCTGTGGGAGGACGACGACTACCGCGGCGTCATCGTCGAGGAGCCCGAGGTCACCGGCGTCGAGAGCCTGGCCATCGACGGCATCCACCTGCGCGTCCTGGTGAAGACCGCGCCCATGGAGCAGTGGGGCGTCGCCCGTGCCCTGCGCCAGCGCGTCAAGGCCCGCTTCGACCACGAGGGCATCGAGATGCCCTACCCCCAGCGCCTCGCCTTCGGGCCCGAGCCGACCCGCTGAGGCCGGCCCCGCACGCATGTAACGCGGAGTCCCGTGCACCGACCCCCTGTTATTTCCGGTGGGAAGTGCACGGGACTCCGCGTTACAAGCCAGGCGGCGGGCTCAGGAGGCCAGCGACGCCTTCAGGGTGATGGTGGTGCCGGTGAGCGCCTGGGAGACCGGGCAGCCCTCCTTGGCGGCCTGGGCGGCGGCGACGAAGTCGTCCTCGGAGATGCCCTCGACGACGCCGACGACGGTCAGCTCGATGCCGGTGATGCCGGTGCCGGGGGTGAACTCGACGGCGGCGGAGGTCTTCAGCGAGGTGGCGGGGGTGCCGGCCTTGGCCAGGCCGTTGGAGAAGGCCATGGAGAAGCAGGCGGAGTGGGCCGCGGCGATGAGCTCCTCGGGGCTGGTCTTGCCGCCGGGCTCCTCCGAGCGGGCCGGCCACGAGACGTCGTAGGTGCCGAGGCCGGAGGAGTCGAAGGTGACGCGGCCGGCGCCCTCGAAGAGGGTGCCTTCCCAGTCGGTGGTGGCGACGCGGGTCACGGGCATGGGCGCTCCTGGTGCTGGTGGGTGATCGGGGGTACGGCCGGAGTCTGGCACGCGCGCCCAGCGACGCCGCCGGGGCCCGCGACCGATGGACGAGGCCGGTACGGCACGATGGCGACGTGACGTTCTACGAGGAGATCGGCGGCCACGCGACCCTGCAGCGGATCGTGGCGCGCTTCTACGAGGGCGTGGCCACCGACGAGGTCCTGCGACCGATGTACCCCGAGGAGGACCTCGGCCCCGCCGAGGAGCGGTTCCTGCTGTTCCTCACCCAGTACTGGGGCGGCCCGACGACCTACTCCGAGCAGCGCGGCCACCCGCGGCTGCGGATGCGGCACGCGCCCTTCCGCGTCGACGGCGAGGCCCGCGACCGCTGGCTGACGCACTTCCGCGCCGCGCTCGACGACGTCGCCCTGCCGCCCGAGCAGGACGCCCAGTTCTGGGACTACGTCACCCACGCCGCGCAGTTCATGGTCAACACCGTCGACTGACGCCCGGCTCCGACCTGCGGCTCAGACCTGCTGGTCGGCCAGCGCCCGCTCGAGGGCGGCGTGGATCTCCGGCGGCGGCACCGCCGAGCGCTGGGTCTCGGGATCGAAGAACACCAGCACGACGCGTCCGCGGGCCGCGACCTCGCCGCTGGCGAGGTCGACGATCTCGGTGCCGAGCACCGTCGAGGTGCGCCCCACGGCGACGACGCCGGTCCAGGCGTCGTAGGGCTCCGGTCGGGAGAGCAGCTGGCGGCGGTACTCGACGTCGATGCTGCCGACGACGACGGCCCCGCGGCCGCGGCCGGTGGGCACCTCGCCGAAGAGCCGGCTGATGACCGCGATCCGCGCCTCCTGGAGGTACTCCACGTAGGACACGTTGTTGACGTGGCCGAGGGAGTCGACGTCGGAGAAGCGCACGTGCACCGGGTAGTGGTCGCGGGGCTCGCGGCGGATCGGCGGGAGCTCCAGCGGCCCCGCGGGGACGGCGGCGTCGTCGAGATGCGGGCCCAGCGCGGTGCGCTCGGCCTCGGTGAGGCGGCGCGGACGTCCGGCGTCGAAGACGTAGGGGGTGAGCACCGTCGAGCCGGTGAGGTAGACCCGCGGCCCGTCGGGGGTGGCGTCGTACACCTCGTACGCCAGGGTGAAGGACGCCGCCCGGAGCTCGGTGACCCGCACCGAGATCCGCACCGGCTCGGGGCGGAAGACCAGCGGAGCCAGGAAGCGCAGCTGCTGACGTGCGACGACCAGGCCCTCCCCCGCCACCGGCGGCACCCCCAGCGCGCGCAGGAAGTCGATCCGCGCCTCCTGGAGGTAGTCGGCGTAGCGGACGTTGTTGATGTGGGCGAGCTGGTCCATGTCGGCCCAGCGCAGCGGGCACTCGTAGACGTGACGCACGCCGCGATGCTCGCACGCCTGGAACCTGTTCTCGCGCTCGGGGCGGACGGCTAGGGTGAGGCGTCCTCGTTCCTCCGTCACAGGGAGCCTGCTCTCCATGCCCGAAGCAGTCATCGTCTCCGCCGCCCGCAGCCCGATCGGTCGCGCCAACAAGGGGTCCCTCAAGGACTTCCGCCCCGACGACCTCACCGCCCTCATCACGAAGGCCGCGCTCGACAAGATCCCGGCGCTCGACCCGCGCACCATCGACGACTTCCTGCTCGGCGTCGGCCTGCCCGGCGGCGAGTCGGGCAACAACATGGGCCGCAACGTGCCCGTCCTCCTCGGCTACGACGAGGTGCCCGGCACCACCATCACCCGCTACTGCTCCTCCTCGGTGCAGACCACGCGGATGGCCTTCCACGCCATCAAGGCCGGCGAGGGCGACGTCTACGTCTCCGCCGGCGTCGAGACCGTGTCCCGCTTCGCCAAGGGCACCTCCGACCACTGGCCCGACACCCACAACCCGCTCTTCGAGGAGGCCAAGGCCCGCACGAAGTCGACCGCCGAGGCCGGCAACGGCGCGGGCGCCTGGCACGACCCCCGCGAGGACGGCGTCCTGCCCGACGTCTACATCGCGATGGGCCAGACCGCCGAGAACGTCGCCACCCTGCGCGGCCTGGACCGCCGCGAGCTCGACGAGTTCGCGGTCCGCTCGCAGAACCTCGCCGAGAAGGCGATCGCCGACGGCTTCTGGGCTCGCGAGATCACCCCGGTCACCACCCCCGACGGCACGGTCGTCTCGGCCGACGACGGCCCGCGCGCCGGCGTCACCTACGACGCCATCGCCGGCCTCCAGCCGGTCTTCCGCCCCGACGGCGTCGTCACGGCCGGCAACTGCTGCGCGCTCAACGACGGCGCGGCCGCGGTCGTCATCATGTCCGACACCAAGGCCGCCGAGCTCGGCCTCACGCCGCTCGCGCGGATCGTGTCCACCGGCGTCTCGGGCCTCTCCCCCGAGATCATGGGCCTCGGCCCGGTCGAGGCGTCCAAGCGGGCGCTGGCCAGCGCCGGCATGAGCATCGGCGACATCGACCTCGTCGAGATCAACGAGGCCTTCGCCGCCCAGGTCGTCCCGTCCTACCAGGACCTCGGCATCGACCTGGACCGCCTCAACGTCAACGGCGGCGCGATCGCGGTCGGCCACCCGTTCGGCATGACCGGCGCCCGCCTGCAGAACACGATGCTGAACTCGCTGGAGTGGCACGACAAGACCACCGGCCTGATCACCATGTGCGTCGGCGGCGGCATGGGCATGGCGCTCATCCTCGAGCGCCTCTGATCGCACGCCCCTGGGCGCACCGCGCCCAGCAGCACCCGGGAGCGGG
>NZ_JBUZJI010000002.1:178088-214635 GCF_055282735.1 Nocardioides sp. B129/18
CGCCACGGCGGCCGGGCGCTCTTCGCGCTTCGGGCACGCGAGGTGGTACGGACCACTACCATCGCCCGGTGAGCACCCGACCCGACCCGAGCGCCGCCCCGGCCGTCGACCGCGCGGGGACCCCGCCCCCGGTCGGTCGCTGGCTCGACGCCGAGCAGCAGAAGGCCTGGCGCGCACTCCTCCTCGGGACCACGCTCCTCATGGACAAGCTCGACGCGGACCTGCGCACCCACTTCGACCTCTCCCTGGTGGAGTACGAGATCCTCGTGCGCCTCTCGGAGAACCAGGGACGGATGCGGATGGCCCGCCTGGCCGCCGCGCTGGCCCACAGCCGCAGCCGCGTGACCCACACCGTCGCCCGCCTCGAGCGCGACGGCCTGGTCGAGCGCACGTCCGCCGACGATGACGGCCGGGGCATCGTCGCCGTGCTCACCGCACCGGGTCTGGCGCTGCTGGAGACCGTCGCGCCGATGCACGTCAACGGCGTGCGCGACCACCTCGTCGACCTCGTCGACCCCGACGACTTCCAGGCGGTGGGCCGCGTGTTCGACACCGTCGCCGACCGCCTGATCGGGGAGCACCCCGAGCGCGAGCTGCGCTGAGGGGCAGCTTCCCCGGATATCCGGGGAAACTGGACGTTGTCAGGGGAAGTTGCCCCTGACAACGTCCAGTTCACCCTGACCTGATCGCACCGGCGGGCCGACCGGACGGCCCGACGTCGTCAGCCTGATGTCCGTAGGCGTCGTCGAGCCCCGGGGCCGTCCGCGAAGGCCGCGCACGCCGCGGGGGCGCCGACCACGACGGTCGGCGCCCCCGAGGACGTGGTGCTGCAGGTCAGTCGCGGGTGAGGCGACGGTGCGTGACGCGGTGCGGACGGGCCGCCTCCACGCCGAGGCGCTCGATCTTGTTCTCCTCGTAGGAGGCGAAGTTGCCCTCGAACCAGAACCACTCGCCCTCGGCGTCCTCGGTGCCCTCCCAGGCGAGGATGTGGGTGGCGATGCGGTCGAGGAACCACCGGTCGTGGGAGGTGACCACGGCGCAGCCCGGGAAGTCGAGCAGGGCGTCCTCGAGGGAGGAGAGCGTCTCGACGTCGAGGTCGTTGGTGGGCTCGTCGAGCAGCAGCACGTTGCCGCCCTGCTTGAGGGTGAGCGCGAGGTTGAGGCGGTTGCGCTCGCCTCCGGAGAGCACGCCGGCCTTCTTCTGCTGGTCGGGACCCTTGAAGCCGAACGACGCGACGTAGGCGCGGCTGTTCATCTCGAAGTTGGCGACCTTGATGAAGTCCAGGCCGTCGGAGACGACCTCCCAGACGTTCTTGTTGGGGTCGATGCCGCCCCGGCTCTGGTCGACGTAGGACAGCTTGACCGTCTGGCCGACGGTGAGGACGCCGGAGTCAGGCGTCTCGCCGCCGGTGATCATCCGGAACAGGGTGGTCTTGCCGACGCCGTTGGGACCCACGATGCCGACGATGCCGGCACGGGGCAGGGTGAAGGAGATGTCGTTCCACAGGGTGCGACCCTCGAAGCCCTTGGTGAGGCCCTTGGCCTCGAGCACGACGTCACCCAGGCGCGGGCCCGGCGGGATGTTGATGTCGGCGGTGTCGATCTTGCGGGCCTTGTCGGCCTCGGCGGCCATCTCCTCGTAGCGGGCCAGGCGCGACTTGCTCTTGGTCTGACGCGCCTTGGCGTTGGAGCGGACCCACTCCAGCTCCTTCTCGAGCATCTTGGCGCGCTTGGCGTCCTTCTGCCCCTCGATCTTCAGGCGCTCCTTCTTGGTCTCCAGGTAGGTGGAGTAGTTGCCCTCGTAGGGGTGCGCCTTGCCGCGGTCGAGCTCGAGGATCCACTCGGCGACGTTGTCGAGGAAGTACCGGTCGTGGGTGATCGCCAGGACGGCGCCCGGGTAGGTCTTGAGGTGACCCTCCAGCCACTGCACCGACTCGGCGTCGAGGTGGTTGGTGGGCTCGTCGAGCAGCAGCAGGTCGGGCTGCTGGAGCAGCAGCTTGCACAGGGCCACGCGGCGACGCTCACCACCGGAGAGGTGGTCGACCAGGACGTCCGGCGGCGGGCAGCGCAGCGCGTCCATCGCCTGGTCGAGCCGGGAGTCGAGGTCCCAGGCGTTCGCGTTGTCGAGCTCGGTCTGCAGGTCGCCCATCTCGGCCATCAGCGCGTCGAAGTCGGCGTCGGGGTCGCCCATCGCCTCGGAGACCTCGTTGAAGCGCGCCATCTTGGCCACGATGTCGCCGACGGCCTCCTGGACGTTCTCCAGCACCGTCTTGCCCTCGGTCAGCGGCGGCTCCTGCTGGAGCATGCCGACGGTGGCCTCGGGGTCGAGGATCGCGTCGCCGTTGTTGGCCTGGTCGAGCCCGGCCATGATCTTCAGCAGGGAGGACTTGCCGGTGCCGTTGGGGCCGACGACGCCGATCTTGGCGCCGTGCAGGAACGAGAGGGTGACGTTGTCGAGGACGACCTTGTCGCCGTGGGCCTTGCGCACGTTGCGCAGGGTGAAGACATATTCCGCCATGAGGCCCGAGCCTAGTGCGCGAGGGGCCCTCCACCCCAGTCGGGCCGTCTCACGCTGCCGGCTCTGCGGACTCCCCCGCCTCCGCTGCGACGTCGACGGGGCCCTCCCCCAGGTGCGGGGACTGCTCCTGGGCCTGGTCCTGGGACTGGTCCTGGGCCTGGTCCGACGGCTCGGCGGTGGTGCGGACGGCGCGCGTGAACGCGCTGGTGCCACGAGCGAGGTCGTGGCCCAGCAGCAGCGCCTCCACCTCGACTCCGCTCATCTCGACGCCCGCGGCGTTGGTCCACGCCCGGGTGGAGAGCCGGCCGTGCAGCACGACCGGGTCACCGCGCCGCAGGGACGCGGCGGCGTGCTCGGCCAGCGCCCGCCAGGCGGTGACGGTGTACCACTGGGTCTCCCCGTCGACCCAGCTCTCGGTGCGGCGCGACCAGCGGCGCGGCTGGCTGGCCAGCCGGAAGCTGGCGACGGACGCCTCGCCGGCGCGGCGCAGCGTCACGTCGCTGCCCAGCCAGCCCTGCAGGGTGACGACGGTCTCGGTCATGGCTCCTCCTCGGCGGCCGACCCGGTGCCGGCCTCGAGGACGAGCCTGCGCCGAGCGGCTGCTGCATCGCCAGGGCTCCGGTCGTGGCGGTGGAGGAGGGTGTCGAAGACCGCCCTGTGCACGCCAGGCGGCGTGCGGGCAGCCGTGCAGGCGGCGCGCGGGCGCCGTGCGGCTGCGCGAGCGCGTCAGCGCAGGGCGCGCGCCAGGCCCTCGCGCACCGAGGCGTGCACCCCGAGCTCAGCCTGGATCGGCCCGACGACGAGGTCGCGGTCGACGCCGGCGACGGCGTCCTGGAGACGGCGGGAGGCGGCGTCGGCGCGCTCCTGGGCGGCCTCCCCCGCCTTCGACGCGGCCACGAGCCCGAGGACGAGCCCGAGCACGAGCGCGGCGATCGCGAGGGCGTAGGGCAGCGCGAGCGGCCCGACCTGCGCCACGTCGGCCGGGCCGGAGAGGCCCCAGACCAGCGCCCCGACGGCGCCGAGGAGCAGCAGCCACTGGAGGATCCGCACGCCCTGGGCCCAGCCCGGGAGGCGGTGGGCCTCGAGGTCGACGGCGGCGACCTCGCGCTCCAGGCGCGGACCCACCTCGGCGAGTCGCGCGGTTGCCGCGCGGGTCAGCGACGCCGACCAGCCCGCGCCGAGGCCGCGGGCGGTCTCGTCGGCCAGGGCGCGCACCTCGCTGTCGACGCGGCCGCCGGCCACGCCGACGGCGGTGGGCACCGCCGCGGAGGAGCCGGAGAGCCGGCCACCGGCCTCGCCGAGGTCGAGCTCGAGCCGCTTGAGGGGGTCCTTGCGGAGCCGGCCGGTCCAGGAGACCAGCGGCCACCCGACGGCCCGCCGCACCCGCGCGCGGTTGGAGCGCAGCACGGCGTCGACGAGCACGGGGACGCCGGCGGCCTCGGCCAGGGCGGCGTCGGTGGCGGCGATGCGGGCGGGGTCGAGGCCGCGGGCCGCGGGGGCGCCGGTGGCCTCGGAGAGCCGCTCGGCGATGCCGCGCAGGTCGGCGTCGAGACGATCGCGGGTGAGCTGCTTGTCGGTGACCCGGGCGCCGATGCGAGCGCGCAGCTCGTCGAGGCCGGTGCCCTGGCGCGCGGAGATCGCGATGACCGGGACGTCGGTGAGGCCGTCGGCGTCGACGAGGCGGCGGACGTCGTCGAGCATCGACTGACGGCGGTCCTCCGGCACGGTGTCGATGTGGTTGAGGACGACGACCATGACCTCGGCGTGCTCGCGCAGCGGCGCGAGGTAGCGGTCGTGGATGGCGGCGTCGGCGTACTTCTGGGGGTCGAGCACCCAGATGAGCATGTCGGCCAGCCCGACGAGGCGATCGACCTCGAGATGGTGGGCGACCTCGGTGGAGTCGTGGTCGGGCAGGTCGAGCAGGACGACGCCGTCGAGCTCGTGGGTCTCGCGGCGGGTGTCGAGCATGGAGTCGCGGGTGGTCTGGTGACGCGGCGGGATGCCGAGCCAGTCGAGGACCTCCTCCGCGCCCTCGGCGCCCCAGATGCAGGCCGTGGCCCACGAGGTCGTGGGCCGACGCACGCCCACCGCGGAGAGCTCCAGGCCGGTGAGGGCGTTGAAGGTGGAGGACTTGCCCGAGCCCGTGGCGCCGGCGATCGCGACGACGGTGTGGTCGGAGGAGAGGCGCAGCCGCGACGCGGCCCGCCCGACGACCGTGGCGGCGTCGTCGAGCAGGGCGTCGTCGACGCGGCCGCGGGAGGCGTCGACCGCCGCGATCAGGCCGTCGATGCGGGCTCCGAGGTCGGTGCGGCGGGCCACCAGCGTCTGGGTCGCCTCCTGCAGGGACGTCATCGCTCTCTCTCACGTTCAAGGGGGGTCGGACGCGCCAGTGCGCCCGCGCCCACCTTAGTGTCCTGGGCGCGAGCTCCCGACACCCGGCACGCTCCCCGGTCGCCGCCCCCGCCCGCAGGCGCTGGGCGGCGGGCTGGGCGACTGGCTCAGCAGCAGGCTCAGCGGGACGAGCCGGCGAACCGCGCGTCGTCGACCCGGCGAGCCGCCTCGCGCAGCTGCTCGCCGGCGTCGGCCGGCACCTCGACGCCGTGCAGGAGCTCCTCGAAGCGGACGGCCTCGGACTCCACCAGCCCCCGGACGACCTCGCGCAGCGAGGCGACCGCGGTGGTCACCATCTGCTCGACCTCGGCGCTGCCGAAGACGGCGTCGAGCAGCTGGCGGCCCAGGACGACGGAGTCGCGGGCGGGCCCGGCCGGGGCGTCGGCGGCGACGACCTGCACCATGAGCGCCACCGAGAGGCCGGTCTGGCCGAAGGCGAGGTAGCGCGCGGACCGCTTGTCGGCGCCGTCGGCGCGGACGAGGTCGGTGACCTGGCCCTGCCACAGGCGCACGGCCGACTCGGCGCGGCGACGCAGGTCGCGCGAGGCGCGGCCGAGGTCGGAGCCGGATGCGAGCAGGCTGGGGCCGGCGGTGCGCTCGGACCAGGCGGCCGCGATCGCGCTGGCTGCCCGCTCGGCGTGCTCGAGGACGAGCAGCTCGACGGCCGACTCGACCGCGAGGGTGACGCGCTCGGCCTGCTGCGGCTTGCCCTTCACGGCGCCGACGACGCGGTCGCGCAGCCAGCCGACGCGGTTGTCGAGGGAGCGGAGGAGCTCGCCGGTGCCGACGAAGTCCTGCCAGCGGGCGAGCACCTCGCCGCTGAGCAGTCCGCCGTCGGTGGCGCCGGCGACGGCCGTCGCGGTGGCGGTGGCGTAGGCGCTGCGGACGTCGCCGGTGAGCTCCTCGACGGCGCGGTGCTGCTCGCCCACGGCCTCGACGAGCGGATAGGTGTGGTGGGTCATCGCGCGGATGGCGCCCTCGAGCGTCTGCTTGACGACGACGGTGCGGCCGCCGGGGTCCTCGGCGAGGGCGTCGAGCCAGCCGCGGACGTCGGCGACGTGGCTGCGCGGCAGCAGGCCCTCCTCGTCGATGGGTCCCTCGTGGACGGTGAAGATCGGGGAGTCCTTGAGGCCGCGCGAGGCGAGCATGCGCGCCAGGTGGGTGGCGACGGTCTCGACGGCGTCGGCCGGGGTGCGGTCGAGGACGACGGCGACGGCGGTGGCGCGGTCGGCGGCCTGGCGGAGGTACTGCCAGGGCACCTGGTCGGCGTAGCGGGCCGCGGAGGTGACGAAGAGCCAGAGGTCGGCGGCGGCGAGCAGCTGGGCGGCGAGCTCGCGGTTGCGCTGCTCGACGGAGTCGACGTCGGGGGCGTCGACCAGCGCCAGGCCGCGCGGCATGAGCTCGGAGGCCACCAGCTGCAGCGAGGAGGGGTCGTCGGTGAGGTGGTCGACGCGGCGCAGGTCGGGCAGGAGGCGGTCCTGGCCGAACCAGTGGCCGTCGTCGGGGTGGTGGACGAGGACCGCGGAGCGGGTCGTGGGCCGCAGCAGACCGGGGTTGGTGACGCGCTCGCCGACCAGCGAGTTGACCAGCGTCGACTTGCCGGCGCCCGTGGAGCCGCCGACGACGGCCACCAGCGGGGCCTCGATGGTCATCACGCGCGGGATGACGTAGTCCTCCAGCTGGTCGACCAGCTGGGCGCGCGCGGCGCGCAGCGGCTCGACGCCGGGGAGGTCCAGCGGGAGTGCGGCCACCTGCAGCGCACCGCGCAGGCGCACCAGGGCGGTGAGCATCTGGGCGTCGTGCTCGGGGCTCGAGGACGAGCCGTCGGCGGAGGCTGTCATCGAGTGGGGACCACCTGTCCGGGAAAGGCGACGTGGGGGCGGACCTGGCCGATGCGGGCGACGTAGGAGCGTCCGCGCTCGGCGAAGTCCGGCGGCGGGGTGCCGCGCAGGAAGCGATGATGCAGGAAACCCAGCTCCACCGCAGCGAGTTGATACTCCCTCATGACCCGCTCGGCCGGTGCACCGCCGGTGGCGCGGGCGTGCCGCCGGGCGCGGCGCCGGGCTCGGAGGTCGACGACCCAGCCGATGTCGGTGGCCGGGATGAGGCCCCGTGCGGCGGCGTCGCCGAGGGCCGCCGTCAGCATCCGGCGCTCGTAGCGGCGGGCCCACAGCGCGAGGGAGACCAGGCCCACCAACGCCGGGATCGCGAGCACCGCGTAGACGAACGCGAAGCCGAGGGCGCCGAAGATCGTGGAGGCGTTCCACAGGCCGTGGGCCAGCACGGCGAGCGCGTAGCCGCCCAGCGGGGCGAGGACGCGCACCGTGCGCGAGCGGCTGGCCACGGCCAGGCCGACGCCGATGCCGGTGAAGGTGGTGAACAGCGGGTGGGCGAACGGGCTGAGCAGGCAGCGCAGCACGAAGGTGTGCGTCAGGGCCGAGGTGCCGCCCGGGCCGACGCCGTCGGTGCCGTCGTAGGCCGCGGCGAGGTAGAGGATGTTCTCGACGAAGGCGAACCCGATGCCGACCATGCCGGCGTAGACGATGCCGTCGAGGACGCCGTCGAGCTCGTCGCGGCGCCACCACAGCAGCAGCACGAGGAACAGGCCCTTGCTGAGCTCCTCGGTGATCGGGGCCGCGATCGCCAGCGAGGCGTCGTCGCTGAACCGCACCACGAGGCCGCCGACGCCCTGGATCACCAGGGCCGCGGCCGTGGCCACGAAGCCGCCCCACAGCAGGCCCGCGGCCAGGAGCCCGCGCGGCTCGGGCTCGTAGCGGTCCAGCCACAGGTAGCAGGCCACCAGCGGGCCGACGGGCAGCGCGGCGAGGACCGTGGCGACGACGAGCGTGCCCGGGGCACCCGAGAGGGCGATGACCAGCAGCATGCCGAGGGCGCCGAGCACCGTCGCGAGGGTGACGACGACCGTGAAGACGAGGCTGGAGGATCGGCCCGCGGTCATGCGCCCGACCCTATCGGTCCGCGACGCGCGCGACCCCCTCCGACGGCCCGGGCGGACGCGGCGGGCCGCGCGTACAGTGGCGCGCATGAGCGAGGAGAGCACCGGGGCCACCGAGCCGCAGACCATCCAGACCCCCGAGGCCGCCGAGGCCGCCGAGGCCGCCGACGCCGAGCACCGCACGGAGTCGCACGACCCGGCCGTGCCCGCCGCGTACGCCGCCTTCATGCGCCGTGGCTGGGGCGACCGCGAGCTCGACCTCCCGCGGCAGGCCGTCGCCGACCCCGCCGCGCGCCGTCGCGCCGCGCTGGCCGCGACCTTCCCCGGCGAGCGGCTCGTGCTGCCCGCCGGAACCTTCAAGGTGCGCTCGAACGACACCGACTACCGGTTCCGTCCCGACACCGCCCACACCTACTACAGCGGCAACCAGACCTCCGACGCCGTGCTCGTCGTCCAGGACGACCAGCACGTGCTCTACGCCCGCCCGCGCGCGTCCCGCGAGAGCGACGAGTTCTTCCGCGACCGCCAGTACGGCGAGCTGTGGGCCGGGCGGCGTCCCAGCGCCCAGGAGATCTCCGACTCCCTCGGCATCGAGGTGCGCCACGTCGACCAGCTCGCCGACGACCTCGCCTCGGGCCCGAAGACCCGGGTGCACCGCGGCATCTCCGCCGCCGTCGACGCCCTCGTCACCGGCGACGCCGGGCTCGACGACGACCTCGCCCGCGTGGTCTCCGAGCAGCGTCTGGTCAAGGACGACTGGGAGATCGCGCAGCTGCAGGAGGCCTGCGACATCACCACCCTCGGCTTCGAGGACGTCGTCCGCGAGTGGCCGCAGGTGCTGCAGCACGGCGAGCGCTGGATCGAGGGCACCTTCTTCCGCCGCGCCCGCGCGATGGGCAACGACATCGGCTACGACTCCATCGCCGCCGGTGGCGAGCACGCCACCACGCTGCACTGGATCGACAACACCGGCCCGATCACGCCCGGCACCCTCACCCTGCTCGACATGGGCGTGGAGAACCGCGAGCTCTACACCGCCGACGTCACCCGCACCCTGCCCGTCGACGGCCGCTTCACCCCGGTGCAGCGTCGCCTCTACGAGCTCGTGCTCGCCGCGCAGGACGCCGGCATCGCCGCGGTGCGCCCCGGCGTCCCGTTCGCCTCGGTGCACGAGGCCTCCATGCGGGTGCTCGCCCACGGCCTGGAGGACCTCGGCCTGCTGCCGGTCTCGGCCGAGGAGGCCCTCGACCCCGAGAGCAAGGTCTACGCCCGCTGGACCCTGCACGGCACCAGCCACATGCTCGGCATGGACGTCCACGACTGCGGCCGCGCCGCCCCGGAGTCCTACGCCAAGGGCGAGCTGGCCGCCGGCATGGTGCTCACCGTCGAGCCCGGCCTGTACTTCCAGGCCGACGACCTCCTCGTCCCTGAGGAGCTGCGCGGCATCGGCATCCGCATCGAGGACGACATCCTCGTCACCGCCGACGGCTCGACCAACCTCTCCGCCGCCCTCCCCCGCTCCGCCGACGACGTGGAGTCGTGGATGGGGCGGTTGATCGGCTGATCCGGGCCGGAGCGGCTTCCCCGGACATCCGGGGAAGCTGGACGTCGTCAGGAGAAGCTGCCCCTGACATCGTCCAGCTCTCCCTGACCTGATCGGCCCGATCGAGGTGGGTCAGTCGGGCAGGATCGCGGCCTGGAGCGCGACGAGGCACCCGCCGATCGGCGAGTAGGCGGCCTGCTCACTGAGCGGCGCCAGCGCCTCGCCGAGGTTGGCCAGCTGCTGGACGAACTGCTGCCGACGCGGGCCGTAGAGCGGCTCGACGAGGTCGAAGAGCCCCTGCGCGCCGGTGCCGAAGGCCTTCACGAGCGGGTCGAGCGCGGGGGCGAGGTCCTCGTGCAGCTGCGGGTACTTCGCCAGCAGCGGGCCGAGCACCTGCAGGAACGGCTGGTAGGCCGACGCCGGGGCGAACGCCTCGGCACTGAAGGGCCCGAAGGCCGGGGCCAGCGGGACGATCGAGCGCAGACCGCCGTCGTCCTGCGGGCCGGGCGAGGGCAGCGGCACCGGGCAAGCCTTGAAGACGGCGCGGTCCTCGGCGTCGCCCGGGTCGCCGGGGTCGCTCGGCTGGCTCGGCTGGCTCGGGGACGACGACGGCGAGGACGCCGGGGCACTCGGCGCCGCGCTCGGGGTGGCGGCCGGGGCGGCCAGGTCGGCGGCCGGAGCGGCGAGCGGGACGCCGGCCGTGGCCGGACCGAGCGCGGCGGCGTCGACGGACGGCAGGGCGGGGGTCGACGGCGCGGGCAGCGCGGGCGCGGCCTGGACGACGTCGGAGCCCGCGACCGGGGTCGAGGTGGTGCGGGTCGTCTCGGTGGGCCGCACGGCCAGCAGGCCGATGCCCAGCAGGTCGACGATCACCACGGCCGCGACGACGTCGCGCGCCAGGCGCAGGCGGCGGGCGCTCACAGCGCGTCCCCGGCGGCCGAGGCGGACGGCGCGGCGGAGGCGGCGGACGCGAGCCGGCGATTGAGCACCAGCACCGTCGCGAGGCCCCCGAGCGCGAGCAGGACGGCGAGCGTCAGCTGCCACCAGCGCAGGTCGTAGCCGCGGGTGACGACCGTCTGCGTCGAGGTGGGGACGCCGGCCGCCGTCGTGGTGCCGGCGGTGCCCGTGGCGACCCCGGCGCCGGTGCCGGGAGCCCCGGCCGTGCCGGTGCCCGCTGCGCCGCGCGACGCGGTGGAGCCCGGCGCTGCAGCCGTGCCGGTGCCGGCGACCGTGCCCGGTGCCACGGAGCCGCCCGAGGACCCGCCCGAGGAGCCGGTGGTGCCGCCCGTGGCGGTGGAGCCCGTGGCGCCGGTGCCGGTCGAGGTGCCTGCGCCGGAGGCCTGCTGACCGGGGGACGTCGCGGCACGAGCCGGCACGAAGGTGCCCGCGAGGTGCCACTGGCCGGTGAACTTGTCGAACGGGCCGCCCTGCACCTGACTGGCCCACACGAGCGTGAACGCGCCGGTGGCGGGGTCGTAGGTGCCGGTGGCCGGGATCGTGTTGCCGGGCCGCGAGCCGTTCGGCTTCGGCGAGCCCTGGTTGAAGTACTGCTTGTTCCAGGTGACCGACCAGGCTCGCAGGTCCGCGGTCAGGCGGGTGCCGGTGGCGACGACCGACGGCGCGGGCACGCGCACGCGGGTCTGCGGCTCCACCGGCTGGGTCACCATCGCGAAGCCGGTGCCGTAGAACGTCGCGGGCAGGGTGATCCGGCGGGCCTGCGCGTTGCCGGAGGAGTCGAAGACCGGGGAGGGAGCGGGCTGGTAGCCGCCGCCGACGACGAGGCCGCCGTCGGTGCCGGGCTGCAGCGTCGTGAAGGTCTTGTCGCTGCAGCGCGAGTCGTTGTTGGAGAGGAACGGGCCGCCCTGGTCGCCGCTGGGCAGGATCATCCGCAGGTACGTGCCGGTGGCCTTGCCGCCCGCGCAGCTGCCGGGCGTCAGGCGCAGCGTGCCGACCAGCGGCGTCGAGGCCCGGGCGGCGACGCGCGCGTCGGCGCGGTCCGCAGCGGGCGCCGCCGAGGAGGCCGGGCCGGCGAGCACGCCGAGCGGCAGGGCCGCCACGGCGAGGGCGAGGAGGGCGGGGAGGGAGCGGGGCATCGTCGTCCGATCAGCGGAGGGGATTTCTCCGCAAACCGTACTGACTTAGTCGGATATTGCGCCACCGTCTCCCTCCGTGGACGCCGCCGGCGAGCCGGCGGGCGCACGCGGCACCGGGCGCCCGCCGCGATAAGGTCGGCGGGCCCGCGCCCCGCGGGCACCCGCCTCCGTAGCTCAGCTGGATAGAGCAGCGGCCTTCTAATCCGCCGGTCGCAGGTTCGAGTCCTGCCGGGGGCGCAGCACCGGGCGCGCTCGGCTCACTCGACGCCGAGCGCGACCTCGGTGGACTTGATCAGGGCGGTGACGGCGACGCCCTCGGCGAGGCCGAGCTCGTCGACGGCCTCCTTGGTGATCGAGGAGGTGATCACCTCGCCGCCGGCCAGCCGGACGCGGACGACGGCCATCGCCTCGCCGGTGGTGACGGACTCGACGGTGCCGGCGAGCTGGTTGCGGGTCGAGAGGCGCATGCGGGACTCCTGAGGGCCGAGAGGGAGCGACCGCGGGCGCGGTCGTCGCCGCCAACCTACGGGGACGACGGCTGTTCGCCCACCGGGGTGGCGGCGGTTTGGACACGCGCTGGGTCGGGCATCGGATCGGTCCCGCCACCGTCCATCCGACTCCGACCTCGAACGAGGTGTCCCCGATGACCGGCTCCCCCGCCGTCCCTCCGCGTGCCGTCCTGCTGCACCTGCGCGTGCGCCTGGCCCGCGTGCTCGCGCCGCAGCCGCGTCCGCTGCACCGGCGCCCGGTCGGCCTGGGGTGACGAGCGGCACGGTGCGCTGACGCTCGACCGTCCCCTAATGTGATGACAGTCGTCATCACATCGAAGGGACACCTCATGCGCAGCTTCCAGGGGCGGGTCGCCGCCATCACCGGCGCCGGATCCGGCATCGGCCGCGCGCTCGCGCTGCGCCTGGCCGGCGAGGGCTGCCACCTCGCCCTCAGCGACGTGAACGCCGACGGCCTGGCGGAGACCGCGGCGCTCGTGGGGGGCGTCACGGTCACCACCGCGATCGTCGACGTCGCCGACGCCGAGGCCGTCGCGACCTGGGCCGACGCGGTCGTGGCCGACCACGGCCGGGTCGACCTGATCTTCAACAACGCCGGCGTCGCCCTCTCGGGCACCGTCGCGGGCCTCTCGCTCGACGACTACCGCTGGATCATGGACATCAACTTCTGGGGCGTCGTGCACGGCACGAAGGCCTTCCTGCCGCACCTGGAGGCCACCGGCGGTCACGTCGTCAACCTCTCCAGCGTCTTCGGCCTGACCGCCCAGCCGCTCATGAGCGGCTACAACGCCAGCAAGTACGCCGTGCGCGGGTTCACCGAGTCGCTGCGCCAGGACCTCGAGCTCACCGGCTCGACGGTCTCGACGACGTGCGTGCACCCCGGTGGCATCAAGACCGGCATCGCCCAGGCCGCGCGCATGGACTCCTCCACGCAGGCCGCCCTCCGCCAGGACGGCCCGAAGGCCACCGCCGAGTTCGAGCGCACCTTCATCACCACCGCCGACTCCGCGGCCGCGCAGATCCTCCGGGCGGTGCGCCGCAACCGGCGGCGGGTGCTCGTCGGACCGGACGCCAAGGGCTACGACCTGCTCGTGCGCCTCGCTCCGACCGGCTACCAGCGGCTGATCACCGGCGTCGTGCGGCTGCGCAGCGGGAAGCCCGCACCGGCCGCCGCCTGACGCTCGCCGACGCGGCGGGCCCCCGGGACCTCGCCGCCCGACCCCGAGCATGCCGACGCCGGCCGTCCCCCACAGACGACCGGCGTCGGGATCAGGGACGCTCGCGTCAGGGCGCGGGCGTGTAGTCCGAGGAGTCCCCGGTGATCACCACGTAGAACGCCTTGCGGTTGGCGTCGGTGGTGAACGAGCCGTCGCTCAGCCGCGGGCTGACGACGAACGACTCGTTGTTCTGCGCGGCCGCGGGCGCGCAGTTGGTCGGGATCGCGTACGGCGGGGCGGGCGAGGTGTAGTTGCAGAGGCTGGTGGTGACCTCGCCGGAGAACTCCGGGTTCGAGTCCGCGCCGGCCGCCCGACCGTTGGTGATCGTGTCGGCGTTCTGGTCGATCGTGTTCTGCAGGGCCAGGGTGACGATGATGCCGTTGTCGGAGAGGTCCTCGCCGGCGTCGATGTAGACGTTGCCGTTGGCGCGCAGGGAGTTGTCGGCGGGCGGAGTGGCGGTGTTCGGCAGGGTCGGGTAGGCCGCGACGACGCTGAAGCCGCCCGACTGCTTGATGATCGAGCCGTCGCGGCCGATCAGGGCCCAGCGGCCGACGCCGGCCGCGCCCTGCGGGCCGGCAGCGCCGGTCGCACCCGTGGGACCGGTGGCACCGGCCGGGCCCTGCGGGCCGGTGGCGCCGCGCGGACCGGTGGCGCCCTTCTGGCCGCGCGGCAGCTCGCCGTAGTCGAAGTCGCGCGCCAGCAGCGAGCGGTCCTTGATGTCGCTGGTGGTCAGCGAGTTGTTGCGCACGTCCTCGGAGCCGATGAGGCCGGCGGCGTAGGAGGTGCCGGTGCTCGCGACGGCGAGGGCGGCGATCGAGACGACCAGCGGGGCGCTGGGACGCGGCATGCGGGGCAGGCGGGAGCGGAGCTGCAGACGGGACATGGAGGACCTTCCGGGATCGGATGAGAGGGGTGACCTCTCTTCGTAGCGCACGTCACATCGGATGGCGCCCCGGGCAGGTTGTGTGAACCTGTTCGTCCGCTGTGCGTCCGCTGTGCGTCCCCCGGTCCGCCCTACTCCCCCACGAGCAGCCCCGCCACCTGGCTCATGACGTCCTCGAGCACCCCCAGGGCCGCGCGCTGGGCACCGGTGGCCGACCCCGTGGACGCGTCGATGCGCGAGGACTCCGGCAGCCCGGTGCGCACCGCCGTGCCGTAGGTCAGGCCGCACGAGGCCGGCGACGGGCCCCGCTGGTCGGAGTTCGGGCACGGCAGGTTGCGGGCGCCGCGCACGCCCTCGGGCGCGCTCGGCGCGAGCTTGCAGTACTGCCCCGACGCCGGGACGCGCGCGGTGACGTCGGTCGGCGAGCGTCGCTCGTCGACCGGCGTGTAGCCGGTGATGCAGGAGCTGGGGTCGTTGAACTGCGCACGGAGGTCGAGGCGGGCGTCGCCCACCGAGGCCCGCGGGAACAGCGCCTCCTGGGTCTTCGCGGTCAGCGCCGGGTAGATCACCGCGAGCTGCTGGAGGTTGGCCTGGTAGTCGGTGAGCGGCTCCCCGATCGTGCCCAGGTTGTCCAGCAGCGTCGGCAGGGTCGGGCGGACGTCGCGCAGCAGACGGTCGAGCGAGCGCAGCGAGGTCGGACCGCTGCGCAGCAGCGCCGCGAGGTCGCCGTCGCGCGCGGCCAGCTGACGGGTGAGCATCGCGAGCGAGGCCGAGAGCTGCTGCGTCTGCCCGCCCAGCGCCTGCTGGGTGCGCAGGGTCGGCTCGGCGACGCGGATGAGCGAGCGGGTGTCGGCCAGACGCTGCTGCGCGGTCTGGAGCAGGGTGTCGGAGGCCTCGACGAGGCCGCCGAGGTCGTCGCCCGCGCCGCCCAGGCCGGTGTCGACCTGGTCGAGGACGCGGCTCGTCGCCGCCTTCGGCACCGAGGCCAGCAGCCCGTCGAGCCGCTCGAGCACCGGGGTGATCTGGGGCATCGGGACGGTCTGCGCCCGCGGGACGAGGGCGCCGTCGGCCAGGTAGGGCCCGCGGTCGTCGGGCGGGACGAGGTCGACGTACTGCTCCCCGATCGCGCTGGTGGAGTGCAGCTGCACCGAGACGTCGCGGGGCACCTGGGCGTCGGAGTCCAGCTGCATGCGCACCCGCACCCCGTCGGGGCGCAGGTCGAGCGCGGTGACCCGCCCGACGGTCACGCCGCGGTAGGTGACGTTGGCCTGCGGGTAGAGGCCGCTGGCGTCGGCGAAGTCGGCCGAGACGTCGTAGTGCCCGACGCCGACCTGCGCCGGCACCCGGCCGTAGACGACGGCCACGAAGGCGAGGGCGAGCGAGCCGAGCACCGCGAAGGCGACCAGCTGGCCGCGGACCAGACGCGTGAGGATCATCGACAGCCTCCCAGGAGCGAGCCGAGCAGACCGCAGGACGATGAGGACCCGGCCCCGGACCCGGTCCCCGAGCCCCCGCCGGAGGAGCCCGTCCCGCCCTTCGGCGTCGAGCCCGAGCCGGAGCCCGAGCCGGAGCCGCCCAGCAGCCCGCCGAGGACGGTGCCGAGCAGCGGCGGCGTGGGCGGGTCGAGCAGCTGGCCCAGCCCGCTCTGCGAGAGATCGGCCGCGCCGCCGTCCTTGATGGGCGTGCCGCCGCTGGGCTTCACGAAGTTCTCCAGCAGCGCCCGGTTCGAGACGTCGACGGTGGCGAACAGGTTGGCGTAGTCGCCGCGCAGCGCCTGGCCCGAGGTCATGATCGGGAACGGCACCGTGACCGCGAGCTTGAGCGCCTCGGGGATCTGGTCGGCGACGGTGGAGATGCGGCTCAGGACGGGCCGCAGGTCGGCGAGGGTGCCGAGCAGCGCCTCCTGGTTGACCGCGATCAGCCGCGACGCCTGCACGCTGGCCGCGCCGGTGCGGGTGACCGCCTGGACGAGGAGGTCGCGCTGCCGGTTGAGGGCCGCGAGTCCCGGACCGATGCGGTCGACGGCGCGCCGCAGCCGCGGCTCCCCGGCGACCAGCTGCTCGGAGAGCCGGTCGAGGGAGTCGAGGGTCGAGATCAGCTGGGTGCGGTTGCGGTCGAGCGTCGCGAGCAGGGCGTCGAGGCTGCGCACCACCGAGCGGACGTCGGTGGTGCGACCGTCGAGGGTCTTGTTCAGCTCGCCGGTGATGGTGCTCAGCTGGGAGAGCCCGCCGTTGTTGAGCAGCAGCGACGCGGCGCCCAGCACCTGCTCGGTGGCCGGGTAGGCGCCGGTCTGCGAGACCGGCACCGCGGTGTTCGCCGCCAGGCGTCCGGTGGGCTTGGCCGGGTCGACGACCTCGACGTACTGCGCGCCGAGCAGCGTCTTCTGCCCGATGGCGAAGGTGACGTTGGCCGGGAGCTCGACGTCCTTGAGGAGGCGGAGGGTCACCTTCGCCTGCCAGTCCTTCACCTCGATGTCGGCGACGGTGCCGATGGTGACGTCGTCCTTCATCACCGCGGAGTTCGGCACGAGGTTCTCGACGCGATCGAAGGTGACGGTGACGGGGTAGCCGTCGGAGCCGACGGCGGTCTGGCCGGGCAGCACGTTGTCGCCGGGGTGGAGCCGGCAGCCGGCCAGGGCGGTGGCCACCAGCGCGAGACCGGCGGCGGCGCGGGCCAGGCGACGCGAGGGCGTGCGGCTCATCGGGCGCCTCCCTTGCTCGCGGCCGAGCCCGGCACGGCGCCGAGGCCCAGCGTGTTCAGCAGCGGCAGGAGCGCCGACTGGCACGTCGACTTCGGCCCGCCGACGCCGAGCACCAGGCCGCAGAGCAGCTCGGCGGTGCTGTCGATGTTGCCCAGCGCGAGGCGTCCGGTGAGGGCGTGGTTGTCGACGGCGAGGAACAGGTCGGCCACCGCGTGCGGGCCCAGGTGCAGGATCTGGCCCAGGACGTCGGCCTTGTCGGCCAGCGTCGCGGAGAGGTCGGCGGCGTGCTCGACGCCGCGGGCCAGCCGCACGTCGTGGCGGTCGGCGAACGTCCCGACCTCGCGCAGCGCCGACTCCAGCTCGCGCACCGCGGTGGTGAGCTGGGTGCGGTTGGTGGCGAGGACGTCGGAGGCCGAGCGCAGGTTCGTGGTGAACCCGCGCACCGAGGTGTCGTAGCGCAGCAGGTTGCGGGTGAAGGAGTCGAGGTTCTCGACGGTCTGGAACAGGTCGCTGCGGCCGCTGGAGAGGCTGGCGGCCGCGCTGCGCAGCCGGGTCAGCGAGGCGCGCAGCTGCTCCGCGCCGCCGCGGCCGAGGTTCGCGTCGGCCGCGCCGATGGCCTGCGCGAGGGCGCCGGTGGAGCCGACCGGCCCATCGGGGCCGAGCGCGGTGGCGAGGTCGGTGAGCTCCTTCTTGACCTCGTCGAAGGACACCGGGACGGCCGTGCGGTCGGTGTCGAGCACGGCGCCGTCGGCCAGCCGCGGGCCGCCGGTGTAGGCCGGGGCGAGCTGGACGAAGCGTCCGCTCACCAGGCTCGGCGCGACGATCGCGGCCTTGACGTCGCGCGGGATGGCCTGGTCGTCCTCGACGGCGAGCACGACCTTGACGCGACCGCCCTCCGGCTCGACGGCGGTGACGTCGCCGACCTTCACCCCGAGCACCCGCACCTGGTCGCCGACGTAGAGGCCGGTGGTGCCGGTGAAGTAGGCGGTGACGGTGGTGCGGTCGTCGTGGCGCCACCAGGCGAGGCCGGCGACGGCGAGCGCGGCCACCACGACGATCGCGAGCAGACGGCGGGGACCGAGGGCGCCGCGCAGCGCGGCGGCACGGGCGGTGAGGGCGCTCACTGCGTGCGTCCTTCCAGGAGGGCCGAGACGATCGGCGCCAGGCTGGCCGGCGCCGTCAGGTTCTGGATGTAGGCGTCGAAGTAGGGGCCGGAGGAGACCGCCTCCCCGAACGCCGTGGCGTAGTCGCGGACGCCGTCGAGCGCGGCGTCGATCTCGGTGCGGTTGCGGCGCAGGATCGTGACGACGTCGTCGAGCCGGTCGAGGGCCGGCCCGAGGGCGTCGGTGTTCTCGCGCACCGCCGAGCGCACCGCCCGCGAGACCCGGGTGGCGTCGACCAGCAGCGACTCGACGACCTGGCGCCGCACCGTCAGCTGGCCGAGGAGGTCCTCGCCGGAGCGCAGGAGGCTGGCCACCTGGGTGTCGCGGCTGGCGAGCACCTTCGTGACGCGGTTCGCGCGCGCCAGCAGGCTGCGCAGCGTCTCGTCGTTGCGCGCGATCACCTGGGAGAGCCGGGTCACGCCCTCGAGCGCCGGGCGCACCTCGGCGGGGGTGTCGGAGAACGTCGAGGCCACCTGCTGCAGCGAGGAGGCCAGCTGGTCGACGTCGATCTGCGAGGTCTCCGTGGTGAGCTGGCTCAGGGCGCTGGTGACGTCGTAGGGCGAGGTCGTGCGCTCCTTCGGGATGGCGCCGGCCAGCTCGCCGTCGCCGGCCGGCACGAGCTCGAGGGCCGCCTGGCCCAGCAGCGTGATCGTGACGATCTTCGCGCGGGTGTCGCGGCCCAGGCGCAGCCCGCCGTCCTTGACCAGCACGTCGGCCTCGACGCTGTCGCCGCGCAGGTGCAGGGCCTTGACGGTGCCGACCTTCGCCCCGGAGACGACGACGTCGTCGCCGGGCTGCAGGCCGCCGGCCTCGCGCAGCTCGACCCTCACGTGCCGTCCGCCGTCGAGCAGCGGCAGGGAGTCGGCCCGGATCGCCCCGACGACGACCAGCACGATGAGCAGCGTGCCGATCAGGCCGAGGAGCGGGGTGGGCAGGAGTCGCCGGCCGGCGGGCCGGGGCGCGCGTCGTCGTCCGATCATCGCTGGCACCTCGCGAGGTCGCTGTAGATCCACGGGGTCTGGATGACCACGCCGCCGAGCTCGGTCAGGCGCAGCCGGACGCCGCAGAGGAAGAAGTTGAAGAAGTTGCCGTAGGACGCCGTCTGGGCAATCCGGTCGTAGTG
The DNA here is from genome assembly GCF_055282735.1 of Nocardioides sp. B129/18. Classification (NCBI taxonomy): domain Bacteria; kingdom Bacillati; phylum Actinomycetota; class Actinomycetes; order Propionibacteriales; family Nocardioidaceae; genus Nocardioides; species Nocardioides sp. B129/18. Next base: position 197,185 of record NZ_JBUZJI010000002.1, read on the forward strand.
CCGGGGCAGCTCCTTGAGGACGCCGTCGAGCTCGCCGCCCTGGGAGGCGAGTCGACCCGCGCCGGTGGCGAGGTCCTTCAGCACCGGCGTGAGGTCGGGGCGCACGCCGTTGACCAGGCCGGTGCCGCGCTGCGAGAGCGTGTCGATGCGACCGGCGGCGTCGAGCAGCCGGTCGTCGTCGCGGGCCAGGCCGCCGGAGAGCTCGTTGAGCTGGTCGATCAGCTCCCCGAGGGCGTCGCGGCGACCGTCGAGGGTGCCCAGCACGCTGTCGAGGTTGCCGATGACCGAGGTGATCAGCTGCTCGCGATCGGCCAGCGCCGGGGTGAGCGAGGCGATCGTCGAGACCAGCCGCGTCACGGCGCTGCGCTGGCCCTGGAGCACCTCGACGAGCTGGCCCGACAGGTCGTTGACCTGCGTGGGGTTGAGCCCGGCGAACAGCGGCTTGAAGCCGTTGAGCAGGGTGTCGAGGTCGAGCGCGGAGCTGGTGCGCGAGGCCGGGATCGTGGCCCCCGCGCGCATCGCCGGCGCCTGGGCCCTCGGACGCTCCAGCTCGACGTAGCGGTCGCCGATGAGGTTGCGGTAGCGCACGGCGGCGGTCGTGGAGTCGTTGAGGGTGATGTCGGAGTCGAGGTCGAAGGTGACCCGGACGCGGGCGTCGGGCCGCACGTCGACGGCCTTCACGGTGCCGACGGCCACGCTGGCCACGCGCACCTGGTCGCCGACCTCGAGGCCGGAGACGTTGGTGAACGTGGCGTGGTAGGTGCGGCGGTCGCCGGGCCGGATGTCGCCGACCACCATCACCAGGTAGGCGGTGATGAGGCCCGCGACGACCAGGAAGATCGTCAGCCGAGCGAGGTCCTTGCGGCGCCGCTGGATCACCGGCGAGCTCATCGGCCACCTCCGGGCAGCAGGTTGAGGGTGCCGGCCAGGGCGCCGAAGAAGGTCTGCGCCAGGTCGCCGGTGGGCGTCTCGGGGTCGCGCGAGTACGGGTCGGTGCCGATCTTGAACGACGGGTTCGGCGGGTTCTGCTCGCTCGCGCCGAGCACCGGGAGGCCGTAGCAGGAGGGGCCGCGGGTGTCGCCGATCTGCGGCAGGTCGTTCGGCGCGGTGTAGGACGCGATGCCCGGCTGCAGGCGGGTGAAGGTCGTGATGCCCGGCTGCAGGCCGCCGACGACCTTCTCCAGCTTGCCGTTGTTGTAGGCGACGCCCTCGATCGTGCAGGGCAGCTCGGGGGCGTAGCGGGAGAGGATGCGCGTGGTCGAGCGCAGCTCGGTGAGCGAGCGGCGCAGCCCCGGAGACGCGGCGCGCACGAGGTCGTCGGTGGTGCCCGAGAAGCCCTTCAGCCGCGTGAGGAGGTCCTGGAGGGCGTCCTCCTGACGCTGCAGCGTGCCGAGCGTCGTCGTGGCGTCGTCGCCGGCGGCGAGGAGGTCGGGGGTCGCGGCGGCGTAGATGCGCGCGACGTCGTCGGCCCGGCGCAGGTCGGCGACGAGCGTCGGCAGGCTCGGCTGCAGCGCCTTCGCGTAGCGGTCGAGGCTGGTGACCAGCGCGCCGATGCGCTCGCCGCGCCCGTCCAGCGCGGTGGCCAGCGCCGTCAGCGCCGCGTTGACCTGGGTGGGCCGCGCGGCGTCGAGGACGCCGGTGAGCCGCTCGAAGGTCTGGTTGATCTCGACGGTCACCTTGTCGGCGCGGATGGTGTCGCCCGCGGCGATCGGGTCGGCGACGGCCTGGGTCTCCGGGGCGGAGAGCTGGACGTACTTCGCGCCGAAGGCGGTCGGCGGCACGATCTGCGCGGTGGCGTCGGCCGGGACGTTCTTCAGCTGCGAGCGGTCGAGGGCGACGGTGATGCGCACGCGGTCGCCGTCGGACTCGATGCGCTCGACGCGCCCGATCTCGACGCCGCGCATCTTCACCGCGGTGCCCGAGGCCAGCGTCAGGCCGGCGCGCGGGGACTCGACGGTGACCTGGACGGTGTCGTCGAGATCGCCGCGGTAGAGCGAGACCGTCCCGACGAGCAGACCGGCCAGCAGCAGGAGGAAGGCGAGCCCGTAGCCGAGCTCCCGGGTGGGTCGTGCGGTCATCGCGCTCACCCCGAGATGTGCACCGACGGGCCGCCCCAGAAGGCGAGCCCGAAGGCGAGGTCGAGGACCATGATCGCGATCAGCGAGGTCCGGACGGCGCTGCCCACGGCCCGGCCCACGCCGGCGGGACCGCCGGTGGCGTGGAAGCCCTGGTAGCAGCAGACGGAGATGACCACGAGGGCCATGAGCACGGTCTTCCCGAGCGCCAGCAGGAGGTCGCCGGGGATGAGGAAGGTCGAGAAGTAGTGCTCGTAGATGCCCGGCGCCTGGCCGTAGCCGACGGTGACGACGAGCTTGGTGGCCAGGAAGCACATGATCACGGCGGTGGCGAAGAGCGGCACGACCGCGATCAGCCCGGCCAGGATGCGGGTCGTCACGAGGTAGGTGACCGGCGGGACGGCCATCACCTCGAGGGCGTCGATCTCCTCCGAGACCCGCATCGCGCCGATCTGCGCGGTGAAGCCGGCGCCGACGGTGGCCGTCAGCGCGATGCCGGCGACGATCGGGGCGACCTCGCGGGTGTTGAAGTAGGCCGAGAAGAACCCCGAGAGCGACGAGACGCCGATGTTGCCGAACGTCGTGTACGCCTGCAGGCCGACCTCGATGCCCGACGCGGCGGTGAGGAACCCGATGACCAGCACGGTGCCGCCGATGAGAGCGAGGGCACCGGAGCCGAGGGAGACCTCGGCCAGCAGCCGGACGACCTCCTTGGGATAGCGCCGAGCGGCCCGAGGGAACTGCGCGAAGGCCTTGGCGTGGAAGGCGAGCTGTCCGCCGAGGCGGGTGATCGCGCGGACGGGCGAGGCGGCGACGTCGAGCAGGGCCATCTCAGCTCCCCTTGAGGTTGAGGAACACCGTCGAGATGACGCTGTTGGCGGCGAAGAGGAGCATGAAGGCGAAGACGACCGTCTGGTTCACGGCCTCGCCGACGCCCTTCGGCCCGCCCTTGGCGTTGAGGCCGAGGTAGCAGGCGGTGAGCCCGGCCAGCAGGCCGAAGACGGCCGCCTTGAGCTCGGAGGCGAGGAAGTCGCTGAGGCCCACCAGCAGCGTCAGGTCGTTGATGTAGAGCCCCGGGGTGGCGCCCTGGAGCACCACCGAGAAGACGTAGCCGCCGATCAGGCCGACGATCGAGACGACCCCGTTGAGCGCCAGCGCCACCACGGTGGAGGCCACCACCCGCGGCACCACGAGGCGCTCGATGGGGTCGATGCCCAGCGTGGTCATCGCGTCGATCTCCTCGCGGATCTTGCGCGAGCCGAGGTCGGCGCAGATCGCGGTCGCGCCCGCGCCGGCGACGACGAGCACCGAGACGATCGGGCCGATCTCGCGGACCACCGCCACTGCGGCGCCCGCGCCGGCGAGGTCGATCGCGCCGATCTGGATGAGCAGCTGGTTGACCTGGAAGATGATGATCACGCAGAGCGGGATCGAGACCAGCATGGCCGGGACGAGCGAGACCGTGGTGATGAACCAGGCCTGCTCGACGAACTCGGCGAAGCGGAAGCGACGCGTCACCGAGCGCGCCAGCGTCGTCCCGCAGAAGCGGTAGAAGTCGCCGAGGACGCTCAGCAGGCGCAGCAGCCCGGGCCCGACGAGCGGGTTGCCGCGGCGCAGCGCCTCCTGCGCGATCTCGGTGGCCTGCGGGGTCATCCCCGCAGGCGCCTGCACTGTCGCCATCACGTCTCCCTCATCGACGTGTCGTGGCCCTCCCCCGCGGGCCTCGATGCTGCGGCTCCGGGTCGGACCCGGACCCGGACCGGCCTGGGGGGAGGCCGGCCCGGGAGTCGTGGGCTAGAAGAAGCGGCGCATCAGGCGCAGCGCCTTGTCGGTGTAGGGCGGGTAGACGAAGCGCGGGTCGGGCCACGTGGTCTTCGCCAGCACCGCCTTGCGGTGGCTGAAGGTCTGGAACCCCCACTCGCCGTGGTAGGCGCCCATGCCGCTCTCCCCGACGCCGCCGAAGGGCAGCTGCGGGACGAGCACGTGCATCGCGACGTGGTTGAACACCACGCCGCCGGCCGCGACCTGGCTGACCCGGTCGCGCACGGCGCGGTCGGAGGTGAAGCAGTAGAGCGCCAGCGGCGTCGGGCGGTCCTCGATGAGGTCGATGGCGTCCTCGAGCGAGGCGTAGGAGAGGACGGGCAGGATCGGCCCGAAGATCTCCTCGGTCATCACGGCGTCGTCCGGCGCGGGGTCGAGGACGACGGTGGGCGCGATCTCCAGGCGCTCGGCGTCGACGCCGCCGCCCAGCGCGATCGTGCCCTGCGTGCGCTCGAGGTAGGAGGCGAGGCGGGCGTGCTGGCGCTCGTTGACGATCCGCAGGCCAGCGCCGTCGCGGTCGGCGGTGAACTCCTCCAGCGTCTGCTGCAGCCGCGCGACGAAGGCGTCGCGCACGGCGTGGTCGACGAGCACGAAGTCGGGGGCGATGCAGGTCTGGCCGGAGTTCATCAGCTTCAGCCAGGCGATGCGACGGGCGGCGACCTCGAGGTCGGCGTCGCGGTGCACGATGACCGGGCTCTTGCCGCCGAGCTCGAGCGTGACGGGCGTGAGCGTGGGCGCCGCGCCCTCCATGATGCGGCGGCCGATCTCGGTGCCGCCGGTGAACAGGGCGTGGTCGAAGCCGAGCGCGAGCAGCTCCTGGGTGATGGCGCCGTCGCCCTCGACGACGCTGACGGCGGAGGGGTCGAGGTAGCGCGGCAGCAGCTCGGCCATCAGCGCCGAGCACGCCGGCGCCAGCTCGGAGGGCTTGACGACGACGCAGTCGCCGGCGGCGATCGCGGCCACGAGCGGGCTGAGCACCAGGTAGACCGGGTAGTTCCAGGGCCCGATGATCAGCACGGTGCCGAGCGGGTCGTACTGGATCCACGCCGACGCCGGCCGCTGGTTGAGCGGCAGCGGGCTGCGACGGCGCCGCATCCAGCGACGCAGGTGCTTGCGGGCGTAGGCGATCTCGCCGGTGGTCGAGGAGATGTCGCCGAGCCAGGCCTCGGCGCGGGTGCGCCCGAGGTCGGCGTGCAGCGCCTCGGCGATGCGGTCCTCGTTCTCCTCCACGAGCCGGGCGAGGGCGGCGAGCTGCTGCTCGCGCCACTCGTAGGGGCGGGTGCGGCCGGTGCGGAACGTGGCGCGCAGCCGCTCGACGACGGCGCGGAGGTCCGGACCGCCGGTCTCGACGACGGGCTGGAGGGGGGCGTCGATGCTCATGGGACCTCAGATCTCCGGGGCGGGCACGAGGCCGGTGAGGACGGCGCCCGAGACGCCCCCGTCGGCGATGAGGGCGTGGCCGTTGATCCACGAGGCGGCCGGGGAGCCCAGGAACAGGCAGGCGTCGGCGATCTCCTCCGGGGCGCCGTGGCGCCCGAGCAGCTCGCGCAGGCCGTCGAGGTTGTCGCGGCCCATGGTCTCCTCGAAGTCGACGAGGATGGGGGTCTCGGTGGGTCCGGGCAGCACGGCGTTGATGCGCAGGCCGAGGTCGGCGAAGGCCAGGCCCATCGTCATCGTGTAGACGGTGGTGCACTCCTTGGAGAAGTTGTACGCGTTGCCCTCCTGCGGGTTCGCCGCGCACCACGCGGCGCCCTCGGCGAAGTCGTCGGTGGCGAGGAGCTCCTTGATGGTCTCCAGTCGCTCCGGCCATCCGAACCCGGCGATCGAGGAGACGATCACCACCGCGCCGCCGGGCGCGAGCCGCTCCATGAACGCCTCGGCGAGATGCCGCACGGCGAGGGTGTTGACCGCCATCACGGTGGCAGCGGGCGCGGTGCCCGGGACGCCGGCGACGTTGAACAGCGCGGCGTAGCCGTCGTCGAGCTGCTCGAGGGCGGCCTCGAGCGAGGCGACGTCGGCGAGGTCGACCTTCACATGCTGCGCGACGGCGGCCTCGGGGGCGTTGCGGTCGAGGCTGGTGACCTCGGCGCCGGCGTCGACCAGGCGCTGCGCGAGGGCGGCGCCGATGCCGGAGGCGGCGCCGGTGACGACGACGCGCTGCCCGGCGTAGCTCGCCGCCAGGGACGGGTGGGTGCTCATCGGGCCTCGCCTCGGATCTCGCAGCTCATCGAATCTCGCAGGGCATCGTGGTGACGGCGCGGACGAAGTTGCCGGCCAGAGCCGTCGGCTCGCCGAGCACGAGCCCCGGCGCGCGGGTGAGCAGCTCGCGGGTGATCTCGGAGAGCTGCTGCCGGGCGACGAAGTGGCCCAGGCAGAAGTGCGGGCCGCCGCCGCCGAAGCCCTGGTGGGGGTTCGGCGAGCGTGAGAGGTCCAGGCGCATGGGGTCGGCGAAGACCCGCTCGTCGCGGTTGCCGGAGGCGTAGACCATCGCCACCCACTCCCCCGCCGCGATCTCCTGCCCGGCCAGCACGGTGTCGCGCGTGGCGGTGCGGCGGAAGGTCATCACCGGCGAGGCGAACCGCAGGAACTCCTCGACGGCGCTGCCGATGCGCCCGTCGAAGTCCTCCAGCAGCCAGGCGCGCTGGTCGGGGTGGTCCTGCAGCGCGCGCATCGAGAGGCTGATGGTGTTGCGGGTGGTGTCGTTGCCGGCCACCGACATCAGCACGAAGAACGCCGCGATCTCGTCGTCGGTGAGGCGCTCGCCGTCGACCTCGGCCTGCACGAGGTTGGTCATGAGGTCGTCGGCGGGCTCGCGCCGGCGCAGGTCGGCGAGCTCGAGGCCGATCGTCAGGAGCCCGACGAGCGCGCCGTTGAGGACGTCGCCGGGCTCGCGGCCGTCGCAGACCGCGGGGTCGTTGAACCCGACCATCTCGTCGGCGAGGTGGGCGGCCTCGACGCGCAGGGCCGGGTCGAGGCCCATCATCTGGTAGACGGTCCAGGTGGGCATCCGCTGGGAGACCAGTCGCACGAAGTCGCCGCCGCCGGCGAGCAGCAGGTCGTCGACGATCGTGCGGGCCTGCTCGCGGATCTGCACGGCGATCCGCTCGACCTGACGCCGGGTGAAGGCCGCGCTGACCAGGCGTCGCAGCTGCAGGTGGCGCGGGTTGTCCATGGCGAGGAAGGAGTGCGAGGCCTCGAGGAGGTCCTCGGGGACGTCCTCGAACTGCACGCCCTCCCCGGAGCAGAACAGCTCGGGGCTCTTGGAGACCTCCGCGATGTGCTCGTGGCGGGTGACGACCCACATGCCCGGCAGCTCCGAGCCCATGATCGAGCCGTCCATCATCGGCTGCCAGGAGATCGGCGCATCGGCGCGCAGCCGGGCGAAGACCTGCTCGCGCTCCTCGAAGGTGCGCGCCCAGAACTCCTGCGAGGTCACGGTCAGCGGGTGGAAGGCGCGGGCCCCGGGTGCCTGGAGGGGGGTCATCGCGCACCTCCCGCGACGCTCGGCTCGAGCAGCGCTCGCTTGACGAGCTTGCCGGTGGCCGAGCGTGGGAGCTCGGGCACGAACGCGACCTCGCGGGGGACCTTGAACGACGCGATCCGCTCGCGGACGTAGGAGCGGATCTCCTCGGCCAGCGCGTCGTCGGCCTCGACGCCCGGACGCACCTGGACGAAGGCCTGGACGACCTGGCCCATCTCGGAGTCGGGGACGCCGAGCACGGCGACGTCGTGGATCGCGGGGTGGAGGGTCAGGACGTTCTCGATCTCCTGCGGGTAGATGTTCACCCCGCCGCTGATGATCATGAACGCCTTGCGGTCGGTGAGGAACAGGTAGCCGTCGTCGTCGAGGTACCCGAGGTCGCCGACGGCGGTCCACGTCGGGTGCGCGGGGTGGGTGGCGCCGGCGGTCTTGTCGTCGTCCTTGTGGTAGCTGAACGGGCGCGCGTCGCGCTCGAACCAGACCGTGCCGACCTCGCCGACGGGCAGCTCCTCGCCGTCGTCGTCGCAGATGTGGATGGTGCCGAGGAAGGCCTTGCCGACCGTGCCCGGCTTGGTGAGCCAGGTGGCGGAGTCGACCATCGTCAGGCCGTTGGCCTCGGTGGAGGAGTAGTACTCCATGATCACCGGGCCCCACCAGTCGATCATCGCCCGCTTGACCTCCGGCGGGCAGGGCGCAGCGGCGTGGACGGCCATCCGCAGGCTGGAGTGGTCGTGACGGGCGCGGACGTCCTCGGGCAGCTGCAGCATCCGCACGAACATCGTCGGCACCAGCTGGACGTGGGTGATCGCGTGCTCCTCGATCGCGCGCAGGCAGTGCTCGGCGTCGAAGCGACGGGTGAGGTAGACCGTGCCGCCGGCGGCGTGCACCGACGCGCACCAGCGCAGCGGGGCGGCGTGGTAGATCGGCGCCGAGGAGAGGTAGCGGGTGTCGGCGTCGAGGCCGAAGACGTGGATGAGCAGGAGGAGGACGGGGTCGCCGGCCTCGTCGACCGAGCAGTCCGGCAGCGGCCCGCGCACTCCCTTGGGACGCCCGGTGGTGCCGGAGGAGTAGAGCATGTCGGCGCCGCGGGGCATCTCGGCCAGCGGCTCGGTGCCGGTGGCGAGCAGCGCCTCGTAGTCGCCGTGCCCGGCGACGGCGCCGCCGAAGGCCACGAGGGTGGGGCCGTCGGCTGGCAGGAGGTCGACGACGGCCTCCGCGAGCGGGGCGACCCCGGCCGAGGAGATCAGCACCCGCGCGTCGCTGTCCTCGACGATGTAGGCCACCTCGGCGGCGGTGAGGTGGTGGTTGAGCGCGGTGATGTAGAGCCCGGAGCGCAGCGCAGCCCACGCGATCGTGAAGCACTCGGGGTCGTTGTCGGAGAGCATCGCGATGACGTCGCCCTTGCGCAGGCCCAGCCCGTGCAGCGCCGAGGCGAGCATCGAGGAGCGGCGCTCGAGCTCGGCGTAGGTGACGACCGTGCCCTCGTCGACGAAGACGACGGCGGGGTGGTCGGGCCGGGTGGCCGCGTGGGTTCCGGGGTACACGGGCCGGCCCTCAGACCAGCAGGTCGGTGCGGCCGTCGGCGGTGAGCCGATCGACGTAGACCGGGTAGAGCTTCTTCGACAGCGGCGCGAGCTTCAGCAGCGGCGCCACCTGGCCGTCGACCTTGATCTTGCCCTTCGCCATCGCCAGCGGCAGGTTGACCTTGCCCTGCCAGTAGCCGTTGCCGACCTCGGCGGTCATCGCCATCGTCGCGCCGACCTCGAGCGCGCCGGCGCCCTCCTGCACGGTGGCGTTCGCGAAGTCGATGACGAGGTCGGTGTCGGGCTCGGTGAAGGCGAAGCGCAGGACGACGCCGGTGGCCTGCAGGCGCGGGGCGAGCTCGTCGTCCTCGAAGGCGGTCTCGAAGATGCCGCCGATGTACTTCACGACCTCGTCGCTGGAGGCGAACGTCATGGATGTTCCCTTCGTCGGGAGCCGGGAGGGACTGTGGGGGAGGTCACAGGCAGGCAGAACATAACTGGAGTTACGGACTTCGGCAAGGGGTGTCCTCGCAGGCCTCCGGGAGGTCTAGAGTCGGCGCGTCATGAGCCAGGCGATGCGCGAGGAGCCGTCCGGCGCCGAGGTCAGCGAGGCCCACCGGCGCTTCTACGAGGGCGCCCTCGACCTGCTCGGCGAGGAGGGGTTCGGCGGCTTGAAGCTCACGCGCCTGTGCCGTCGGCTGGGCCTGACGACCGGCGCGTTCTACCACTCCTTCGCCAGCTGGTCGGACTTCACCGAGCAGCTCCTCGACTACTGGTACCGCGAGCGCACCCTCGAGACCGGCGCCCGCATGCTCGACGAGCCCGACGCCCACCGCCGCCTCGACGTCCTCATCGCCGCCGCCCTCGAGCTGCGGCACCGCGCCGAGTCCGGCATCCGGGTCTGGGCGGGCATCGATCCACGCGTCCGCGCGGTGCAGGAGCGAGTCGACCGCGAGCGCGTCGAGATCGTCGCCGAGGCGTTCCTCGGCGTCACCGGGGACGCCGACTACTCCCAGCGGCTGGCCCGCGCCGCGTTCTACGTGCTCATCGGCTACGAGCAGCTCAGCGCGGTGCAGGATCCCGACACGCTCGTGTGGGCGCTGCGCGTGGTGCGCCGGCTCGCCGAGGACCCGCCGCACCTGAGCGCCGAGTGAGCACCTGTGACGAGGTCGACGCGCTGATCGGCACCCCCGATTCCCCACCGGCACGGGCGATCGGCCATCCTCGACCCGTGACCAGCCCCGGACTCGACGAGCGCGATCTCGCCGTGCTCGCCTTCGAGCAGGAGTGGTGGCGTCATGCCGGCGGCCGCGACGAGGCGGTCCGGGAGCGCTTCGGGCTCGACCCGGTCGTCTACCACCGGCTGCTCGGCGAGCTCATCGACCGCCCCGAGGCCGAGGCGGCCGAGCCGCTGCTGGTGCGGCGCCTGCGTCGTCAGCGCGCGGCGCGTCGACGCGAGCGCGCCGACCGTCGTCAGCCCCGGTAGGCGTCGATCTCGGCCAGCACCCGCGACCGCACGTCGTCGGGGGCGAAGGAGCAGCGCACGGCCGTGCGGGCCAGCTCGCGCAGGCCCTCCTCGTCGAGGTCGAGCAGGTCGGCGGCGATGCCGTACTCGCGGTTGAGGTCGGTGCCGAACATCGGCGGGTCGTCGGAGTTGACCGTCACCGTCACCCCGGCGTCGCGGAAGGCGCGGATCGGGTGGTCCTCGAGCCGCTCGACCGCGCGCGTGGCGATGTTGGAGGACGGGCACACCTCGAGCGGGACGCCGGTCTCGGCGAGGTGGACCAGGAGCGCGGGGTCCTGGGCGGCGGAGGTGCCGTGGCCGATCCGCTCGGCGCCGAGCTCGGTGAGGGCGTCCCAGATCGTCTGCGGGCCGGTGGTCTCCCCCGCGTGCGGCACCGAGCGCAGCCCGGCCGCGCGGGCGGCGTCGAAGTGCGGCTTGAACTGCGGCCGCGGGACGCCGATCTCGGGGCCGCCGAGTCCGAAGCCGACGAGCCCGTCGCAGGGGTGGTCGAGGGCGTAGCGCAGGGTGGCGTCGGCGGCCGGGATCCCCGACTCCCCCGGCACGTCGAAGATCCAGCGCAGCACCAGCCCGAGGTCGCGCTCGGCGGCGACCCGGGCGTCCTCGAGCGCCTCGAGATAGGCCTCGATCGGCATGCCCGGGTGACCGCGGTGCGCCTCGACGGAGGTGAACGGGGTGCAGGTGAGCTCGGCGTAGCGCAGCGACTGGCCCTCGGCCATCTCGCGGGCCACCTCGTAGGTGAGGTAGCGGATGTCCTCGGGCGTGCGCACCAGCGCGACCACCGCCAGGTAGACCTCCACGAAGTGCGCGAAGTCCCGGAACTCGAAGAAGCGCGCGAGCTCGGCGGGGTCGGTGGGCACGGTGCCGGCGTGGCGCGCGGCCAGCTCCGCGACGATGCGCGGCGAGGCCGAGCCGACGTGGTGGACGTGCAGCTCGGCCTTCGGCAGGCCGGCGATGAAGGACTCTCGGGGGCTCACGCCCCCGATCACATCACCGGACGGCGTCGAGGAGCGAGCTGGCGACGTCGTCGACGGTCTGGCCGCCGACCTGCTTGCCGTCGAGCAGCACCGTCGGCGTGCCCTGGACGTTCGCGTCCGAGGCGGCCTTGGTGGCGGCGTCGACCCACGCCTTCTGGCTCATGCCCTCGATGCCGGGACGCACGTCGGCCTCGGTGGCGCCGGCCTCGACGGCCAGCCTCACCAGCTCGTCGTCGCTGAGGTAGGGGCCCTCCTCGGAGGGCTGGTTGGCGTAGAGCAGGTCGTGCATCTTCTTGGCGACCTTCGGACCGCTGGCGTCGAGCACCACCGCGAAGGCGTTGGTGGCGCGCGCGGAGTAGTCGCCCAGGCGGCTCAGCAGCACGAACGGCCGGTACTCCACCTGCACCTTGCCGTCGGCGGCCAGGGAGGCGAGGTCGGTCTCGGTGCGCTTCTCCAGCTCACCGCAGAACGGGCAGAGGAAGTCCTCGTAGATGACGACCTGGTGCGGCGCGCCCTTCGGGCCGATGGTGACGCCGTAGCTGCCCGAGCCCGCCGGGGCGGCGTCGACCTTCTCGGTGCCGGAGTTGCGGGTGACGATGAACGCGATGCCCGCCACCAGGATGAGCACGCAGACGAGAGTGCCGATGTTGATCGCCCGGCGGCGCCTCTCCGCACGGCGCTGGCGCTCCAGCTGGGCGGCGGCCTTGGTGGTCCGGTCGGGGCGGTCGGCGGTCGGCATGGTGCTCCTGGGAGAGATCGTCGGGACGGGGGTCGTGGTCCGGGGCCGAGGCTAGGCGGCGTGTCTGAGCGGCATCTGAGACGCGGGCCCGGTGACGCTCAGATCAGCAGGTGCTGGCCGAGCTCGCCGACGAGGTCGACGTGGATGAGCCGTCGCGTGAACCGCCAGCCGGCGTCGGCGCGCTCGAAGGCGTCCTCGTAGCGGCCGCTGACGATGGGCTGAAGCGCGAGGGACTCGGTGGCCTGGAGGACGGTGTAGACCGAGCGCGCCGTGGCGGTGCCGGCGGCCTCGTCGACCTCGATGCGGGCGTTGGTGGTGACGTGGCGCGTGCGCGGCGTGCCGGTCTCGGGATGGATGCGGGTGCTCGCCCGGTACAGCGCGGTGATCGCCTCGCGGCCCTCGGCGACGACCACGGGGCCGTCGGGTCCCTCGGCCAGCACCTGGGCGTGCGCGAGGAGCGCGCCGACGCCGTCGAGGTCGCCGGCGTCGATGCGGTCGGCGTACTCGTAGAGCAGGTTCTCCACGGCGCGGGCGGGGTCGGTCACGGGGGCGAGCGTAGGGGCCGGGACCCGCCTCGGCGTAGGGTTCGGACCCATGAGCGACCGCCTCGTCTGGATCGACTGCGAGATGACCGGCCTCGACCTCGGGGCCGACGCCCTCATCGAGGTCGCGGCCCTGGTGACCGACTTCGAGCTCAACGTGCTCGGCGAGGGGGTCGACCTCGTCATCAAGCCCTCCGCGGAGGCGCTGGACCAGATGGGCGACTTCGTCCGCCAGATGCACGAGAGGTCGGGCCTGCTCGAGGAGCTCGACGCCGGCCTCACGCTCGAGGAGGCCGAGGACGCCGTCCTCGCCTACGTCCGCGAGCACTGCGCCGACGGCAGCCGCCCGCCGCTGGCCGGCAACACGGTGGCCACGGACCGCTCGTTCCTGGCCCGCGACATGACCCGCCTGGAGTCCTTCCTCCACTACCGCATCGTCGACGTCTCCTCGATCAAGGAGCTCTCGCGCCGCTGGTACCCCCGCGCCTACTTCGGCGCCCCGGAGAAGCGCGGCAACCACCGCGCGCTGGCCGACATCCAGGAGTCGATCGAGGAGCTGCGCTACTACCGCGACGCCGTGTTCGTCCCGGCGCCCGGCCCCGACAGCGAGCAGGTGCGCGCCCTCGCCGCCCGCCACGGCGGCTCGATCACGGGCCTCACCGCGCCCGCTCCGTCCGGCGACGACGCCGATTCCACGACGCCCTGACTCATCCCCTACACTCGTCGACGGCTCAGACCCCAGGTCGAAGCCGATGGTGGGTGTAGCTCAGCTGGTAGAGCACCTGGTTGTGGTCCAGGTGGCCGCGGGTTCAAGTCCCGTCACTCACCCCACGCCCCACCTGCGGAGACGCAGGTGGGGCCTTTTTCATGTCACGTTCGTGTGCACAGATCGCCCACCGTGGCACTCGTGGGGCGCACGCTGGCACCCGGGCGTTCACGGCGCGACCTGGAACCAGGTGATCGTCTCGTCCGCCAGGCGAGTGACCACGTAGAGGAGGACCGAGCCGTCACGCTCGAGGATGGCCGGGCACTGGATCTGCTCTCCGCGTCCCAGCGTGGCCAGGGGGCATCTCACGGTGACGGTCTCGCCGGCCTGCTGGGAGATCTCGTGGCTGAGCCCGCGGCTGAAGGCGTCACCGACCAGCGTCGGCCCGAACTGGGCCGGCGGCCCCTCGGGGTCGGTCGCGGAGGTCAGCGACCAGGACCCCCTCTCGGTCACCGCCAGCAGGTAGCCACTGAGGAGGAACGCGGCGACGGCAGCGGTGAGCATCACCACCGCTCCGGGTCGCCGGACGACGAGCACGCGAGCGAGGTAGTAGAGCCAGCCCAGGAGCGCGGCCAGGACGAAGGACCGGCGCACCACTCCCCCGCGCCGCAGCGCGCTCGCGTCGATGACCAGCAGCACCAGCAGGACCGATGCCAGGACGAGGGCGATGTGCGTGGCGGCCTCACGGCCTTGCGCGCCCGAGAGGACGCCGACGAGGGCGACCAGCGGCCCGGCGACCAGCGCGAGCCACGCGGACCAGACTCCCGAGCTCGGTGCGTCGTCATCACGCTGGGGCGGCACCAGACGGTCCGTCAGCGGCGTGACGGCCTCTCCGCGCGGGGCCGGAGGGACACGTGTCCTCTCGGTCCATGCGTGGCCGTCCCAGAACCGGTCGAGGAGGTCGTCCGCCGGATTCGGGTACCAGCCCGGGGCGGGCGGCGGCGGAGGAGGCTGGCTTCTCACTGCGCGAGGCTAGGGCACGGCCGCGCCACGTGACTCCGATTCAGCCCACGGGCCCCATCCGAGACGAGGGGCCCTCGTCTCGCGGCCCTCGCCGACGCGGGTCCGCTGACCGACGGCGGCCGCAGCGATCCACAGCGGACGCCGCGCCGCCAGGGCCGGAGGTCCCCTCCGACAGGGCCCGCGGCCGCTCCTGCTCCGAGCCGAGGCGCCCTAGCATCGAGACACCTGCCTCCCACGCAGGCAGGCTCCGGGAGACCTCCGCAGGCTCCCCCGCCTGAGCCCGGAGGCGCGGCCCTCGCCCCTCTCCTGCGTGGGGGCCGCGCACCGCTCAGTCGCGGATCTGCTCCCCACGGGCCCCGTAGTCGGTGATCGGCGCCAGCAGCTCGCTCACCCGCGGGCACACCTCGTCCGCGGGCACGCCGAACCGGATCAGCACGCGAGCCAGGGCGTTCACCTCGCCTCGCGCCAGCTGTGATCCCGCCGGATCACCGGCCACGCGCGACACCACGGCCATCTCGGCCCGTTCCTCGAGCTCGGCGAAGAGCCAGGCTCGGTCTTCCGCGGACAGTCGTTGCTCCACGACCGCAGAACCTAGCCCCGTCAGCCAAGGACGTCGGCGCGGACCGGCGACGGCCCTCAGCGCAGGTGGTCGTCGAGCTCCGCGGACAGCTCCGCGAAGAGCGCCTGGTTGAGGCGGAACGCGATCCGGACCTCCTCGACGACCCGCTCGATCTCGGCCGGCGTGAGGCCGAGGGCGTCGAGGCGGGCGCGGTAGGCGTCCTTGTAGGGCTTGACCCGCGGCACCTCGGGGAAGGCGTAGAAGGCGACGCCGTCGCCGCCCCGGGCCTCGAGCCCGTAGGTGCGGGCGAGGATGCGGCCGATGGCCTGGCCTCCGGAGAGGTCGCCGAGGTAGCGGGTGTAGTGGTGGGCCACCAGCGCGCCACCCCAGGTGGCGCCCTGGAGACGGCGGACGTAGGCGTCGGTGGCCGGGGAGTCCAGGGGCGCCTCGGGCGTCCAGGCCGGCAGCCAGACGGCGAGGTCGGCCTCGAGGCGCGCCAGCCGCTCGAGGGCGGGGTCGCGCACGGCGTCGACGAGCGGGTCGCCCGCGCGGACGGCGACCGCCGCCTCGAGCGCGGCGTAGACCGCGCGCAGCCGCACGAGGTACGCGCCGTAGCCGGACGGGGCGACCCGCCCGTCGAGCAGGGCGGTCATGAAGGGCGAGCCCTCGGCGGCCTCGTGCTCGGCGGCGGAGCCGTGACGCATCGCGCCGGCCAGGCTCGGCGCGGGGGTCTCGGGTCGGTCGACCTCGACGGCGGTCATGGCGGCTCCAGGTGGCGGGCTGGGTGGCGGGCTGGGTGGCGGGAGGGAGGGGGCCGGCTGATCGTCGCAGAGATCGGCCGACCCCTCCTCCCCCGGGCGCTCGATTCAGGCCCCGACGGTGGCGTGCATCTCCCAGACCAGGATCTCGGCGGCCTCGGTGGCCGTGACGCGCTGACCGCCGGTGGCGGTGAAGCGGACGGCGTCGCCGGTGGCCAGCGGTCCGGCGCCCTCGAGCGTCACGGCGCCGCGCGGCACGAAGAGGTGCAGGAACGGCGCGTCGGGCAGCTCGACGCTCTCGCCGGGCTGCAGGCGCGCGGCGTGCAGGGCGGCGTAGCGGTTGCGGATGCGGATGGCGGTCTCGTCGGCGTGGGCGGCCATGCCGGAGGCGACGGGCACCAGGCTCCCCGCCAGCCGCTCCGGCGCGATCTCGAGCTGCTCGTAGCCGGGGACGATGCCGGACTCGTCGGGCAGCACCCACATCTGGACGAAGTGCACCGGGTCGGTGTGGGTCTCGCCACCCAGGCGCCAGGAGTCGTTCTTCTCCGAGTGGAGGATGCCCGTGCCGGCGCTCATCCGCTGGGCCAGGCCCGGGTAGATGACGCCGTTGTGGCCGGTGGAGTCCTGGTGCACCAGGGAGCCCTCCATCACCCAGGTGACGATCTCCATGTCACGGTGCGGGTGGGTGTCGAACCCGGTGCCGGCGTCGACGACGTCGTCGTTGTTGACCAGCAGCAGCCCGTGGTGGGTGTTGGTGCGGTCGTGGTGGTGGCCGAAGGAGAAGGAGTGCTTGGAGTCGAGCCATCCGAAGTCGGAGACGAAGCGCTCCTCGGCGCGCCGGACGTCCACGGACGGGGTCAGCTGCACGGTGCTCACGACGGTGTCCTCTCGCTCGTGCGCCTCGTCGGGCGGGGCGCCGCGTCCAGTCTGGACGCTTGGTAGATGACGCGTCAACTATCTAGGGCTAGGGTTCATTCCATGACCGATCCGACGCCCTGGCTCGACGACGCCGAGCAGCGGCTGTGGCGCACCTGGCTGGAGGTCACGGCCGCCCTGCCGGCCGCGCTCCACCAGGACCTTCAGGACAGCGCCGGCCTCTCGCTGCCCGACTTCGACGTGCTCGTGCGGCTGACCGAGAGCCCCGAGGGCCGCCTGCGCGTCAGCGAGCTCGCCGACGCGCTCACCTGGGAGCGCAGCCGGCTCAGCCACCACCTGCGCCGCATGGGCGCCCGCGGGCTCGTGGCGCGCGAGGAGTGCGACGACGACGGTCGCGGCGCGTTCGCGGTCGTCACCGACGACGGTCGCGCCGCGATCGAGGCCGCGGCGCCCCGTCACGTGCGCACGGTGCGCAGGCTCGTGCTCGACCCGCTGGAGGCCGACGACCTCGAGCGGCTGCAGGGCGTCCTGGACCGGATGCGGTCGGCGATCGAGCACTGAGCTCAGAGCGGGCGGGAGACCTCGGCGAGCACCGGCGTCGCGGGCTCGGGGAGCGCGACATCGCCGAGACGGCGGCCGGCGAGGGCCCGCCCGATCAGCAGGCCGAGCGGGATCTGGCTGGCCAGCCACAGGGCGAGGAGACCCTCCCAGGTCTCGCGATCGATCATCACGCTGACGAGCCTCTCTCGGCGCGGCGACTAAGAGAAGTGATGAGCGCCAGACTCATCGACTTCTCATCTGCGCTTCACCCGCCGTTGGGTGCGCAGGGGTGAGTCCAGCCCCGCCGCT
>NZ_JBUZJI010000002.1:214645-221124 GCF_055282735.1 Nocardioides sp. B129/18
GAGCGGCGCGGGTCGGATCAGTCGGCGGTCGGGTGTCCGAAGCGCCCGCGCTGGTAGTCCTGGTAGGCCTCGAGCACCTCGTCGCGGGAGTTCATCACGAACGGCCCCGCCCAGGCGATCGGCTCACGCAGGGGCCGTCCGCCGATGACGACGACGTCCAGCGCCGGGTGCCGGCTCTCCTGGGTGCCGTCGGCGGCGATGGTCAGGTAGTCGCCGGCGCCGAGCACGGCCGCCTGGCCGGTGCCGATCGGCCGTCCGTCGACGCCCACGCTGCCGCGTCCGTTGAGCACGTAGACCAGGGCGTTGAAGTCGACGTCCCAGGGCAGCTCGAGGCGGGCGCCGGGCTGGATCGTGGCGTGCACGAAGGTCATCGGGGTGTGCGTGGAGCCCGGGCCGGCGTGGCCGTCGACGCTGCCGGCGATGACGCGCACGAGCGCGCCGGCGTCGTCGCTGGCCAGCAGCGCGACCTGGCCGCCGCGGATGTCCTGGTAGGCGGGGGTCGTGCGCTTGGCCGCGCGCGGCAGGTTGACCCACAGCTGCAGGCCGTGGAAGAGGCCGCCGGACTGCACGAGCCACTCCGGCGGGGTCTCGATGTGCAGCAGCCCGCTGCCGGCGGTCATCCACTGGGTGTCGCCGTCGGTGATCGAGCCGCCGCCGCCGTGGGAGTCGCGGTGGTCGAAGACGCCGTCGATGATGTAGGTGACGGTCTCGAAGCCGCGGTGGGGGTGCCAGGGGGTGCCCTTGGGCTCGCCGGGCGCGTACTCCACCTCGCCCATCTGGTCCATCATGATGAACGGGTCGAGGTCGCGCAGGTCGAGCCCGGCGAAGGCCCGGCGCACCGGGAACCCCTCCCCCTCGTAGCCCTGGGGCGCGGTGCTGATCTGGCGCACCGGACGCGGCTGGTCGCCGAGGCCGGGGGTGCGCAGGCGGGCCAAGGTGGTCAGGTCGTCGACGGTGATCGCGGGCATCGGGGCCTCCGGGCGTCAGGGAGCGGGTGGGGTCGCCGGACTCAACACTGGTTGAAAGTTGAATGTTCCCGCGGGCGCGGCCACCTCTCCCGGAAGCACCACCTCCACCGTCGTGCCGTGCCCGAGGCGGGAGCGGACGTCGATGCGGCCGCCGTGGTCGCGCACGACCGCATGCGCGATCGCCAGCCCCAGACCGCTGCCCGGGATGGCCTGGCGCTGGGCCACCGAGGAGCGGAAGAACCGCGTGAAGAGCAGCGCGACCTCGTCGGCGGGGATGCCGATGCCGGTGTCGCTCACCCGCAGGCGCACCTCGCCGGGCGGGTGGTCCCGAGCATCCCCGGCGGCGCCGGCGGCGCCTGCGGGGTCGAGCGGCTCGAGGACGACGTCGACCCGCCCGCCGGCCGGGGTGAACTTCACCGCGTTGCCGACCAGGTTCACCACGACGCGCTCGAGCTGATCGGGGCAGCCGGTGGTCGTCAGCGGAGCCTCGGGCAGCCTCACGCGGAGGTCGAGGCCCTGCACCCGCGCCGCGGGCTCGACGACCTCGCACCCGGCCCGGACGACCGCCGCCAGGTCCACCGGACCGCTCGCCGGCAGGCAGCCCTGCTCCTGGATGCGCGAGAGCACCAGCAGGTCGTCGACGAGGGTCAGCAGGCGGCGGCTGTTGGACGCGATGCGGGCGACGGCGTCCTGCGCCGAGGCGCCCAGCTCGCCGAACGCGCCGTCCTCGAGCAGCTCGAGGTAGCCCAGGATGCTGGTGACCGGCGTCCGCAGCTCGTGGCTGGCGCTGGCGACGAAGGAGTCCTTGACCGCGTCGACCTCCCGCATGCGCTCCAGCGCCTCCTCGAGGGCCTCGCGGGTGCGCACGCGGTCGGTGACGTCCTCGGAGGTGCTCAGGTGACCCACGACCTCGCCGTCCGCCCCGAGCACGCGCCCCAGCGTCATCGAGTGCATGCGCTCCTCGCCGTCGCTGCGCACGAAGGCGACCTCGTGACCGGCATGCTCCGGCCTCATCAGGCGGGTGGCGACGACGGCGAAGTCCGGCTCGACGCCCAGCCCCGCCGCCAGCCGCTCGATCTCGTCCGGCGAGTGGAGCATCCGCGACGGACGCCCCATCACCTCCTGCGCGGCGTACCCGAGCAGGCGCTCGGCGCCGGGGTTGAACAGGTCGATGCGACCGAGCGGGTCGCTGCCGATGATCGCGACGCCGTGGGTGCTGCGCACGATCGCGTCGAGCCGGTCGCGCTCGGCCCGAGCGGCCCGGACGGCGTCGACGTGCTCGCCGACGCGGATGACCATCGGCACCACGAGCAGCGCGCACGAGGCGGCGAAGGCGGCCAGCAGGAGGCTGCGTCCGTCGGCGCCTGCGAGCACGCCGTCCATCGGGGCGAGGGAGGCGAACGGACCGTGCCCTCGGGCGGTGGCGAGCGCGGCGACGGCGAGCAGCGCCACGGTCTGCAGCAGCGCCATCCGCGGACGCATCCGCAGCGCCGCCCAGCCCAGCACCGGCAGCGCGAGGAACGGCAGGGCCGGACCCGTGCCCCGCGGCAGGAGCACGACGAGCGTCACGGCGACGAGCAGCGCGGCCTGGGCCACCAGCTCGACGCGTCCGCCGAGGTCGCCGTGCTCGGGCAGCCGCGCGCACAGCGGCGGCCACACCAGGAGCGAGGCCGCCTGGGTGGCGCCGAGCAGGAGCGCGACGCCGACGGGATCCCCGAAGCCGGTGAGCGCGGAGGTGAGGGCGCCGACGGCCGCACCGACGAGCGCGCCGAGGCCCGCGGCCGCGCACAGGCGGACGAGGTCGGCGTCCGAGCGGAGCCGCCAGCGGCGACGCAGGCCGTCGGTGAGCACCAGCGCCCCGACGAGCGCCGCGAGGCTCGCGCCCAGGCCGTAGCCGAGCGCGACCCCGGCCGGTCGCACAGGCAGCAGCGAGACGACCGCGAGGACGCCGAGCAGCAGCGCCGCGGGCGCGAGGCGCCGCGGCCGGGTGCCCACGAGCACGAGGGCGCTGGCGGCCAGCCCCACCGGCCACACCCCGGCGCCACGGCCGTCGGCCGGGGCGGCGAGGGCGTTGAGCGGCACGCTGAGGGCGCACGCCAGCACCAGCGCGGCCGCGATGCGCGACGACGCTCCTCCCGTGCCCGTGATGCGTCCCATGACGAGACGGTCCCTCTCCCCCCGAAGCAGGCTCGCCCGCAGTGTCCCATCGCCGGACGCCCCTCGTCCGCCGATCGCGGGACTCCGCCCGCGGGCCGTCCGCCGTCGCGGTCCGCGGATGGCTACGGTGGCCCGATGAGCACCGCTCCGAGCCGCCCGCACTACGACGTCGTCATCGTCGGCGGCGGGCACAACGGCCTCGTCGCCGCCGCCTACCTCGCCCGCGCGCAGCTCTCGGTGCTGCTGCTGGAGCGGCTGCCGCACACCGGCGGCGCCGCGGTGTCCGCGCGCGCCTTCACCGGCCACGACGTCCGCCTCTCGCGCTACTCCTACCTCGTCTCGCTGCTGCCGCAGCGGCTGGCCGCCGAGCTCGACCTCGACCTGCGGCTGGCCTCGCGCACGACCGCGTCCTACACGCCGGTGCGCCGCGACGGCGTCGACACCGGACTGCTCGTCGAGCGCCCCGAGGGCCGCGCCACCCGCGACTCCTTCCGCGCGGTCACCGGCGGCGACGCCGACCACGCGGCCTGGACCCGCTTCTACGCCGAGGTCGGCGAGCTCGCGGAGGTCGTGGCGCCCACGCTCATGGACCCCCTCCCCCGCGAGTCCGACCTCAAGGCGCTCGTCGAGGACCGTGCGCCCGGGCTGTGGGCCGAGATCGTCGAGCGTCCGCTGGGCGAGGCCGTCGAGCGCCGGTTCGCCGACGACACCGTGCGCGGGGTCGTCGCCACCGACGCGCTCATCGGCACCTTCGCCTCCCTGCACGACCCCTCGCTCATCCAGAACCGCTGCTTCCTCTACCACCTGATCGGCGAGGGCACCGGAGAGTGGCGGGTGCCGATCGGCGGCATGGGCGCGGTCACCGAGGCCCTCGACCGCTCGGCGCGCGCGGCCGGCGCCGAGATCCTCACCGGCGCCGGCGTCAGCGCCATCCACGCCAACGCCGAGCGCAGCGAGGTGGTCTGGGACGCCGCCGACGGACGCCACTCGGTCACCGCCTCGCAGGTGCTCAGCGGCGTCGCGCCATGGGTGCTCGACATCCTGCTCGGCGGCGAGGAGGACCCGGCGACCAAGCCGGTGGGCTCGCAGCTGAAGATCAACATGCTCCTCGAGCGGCTGCCGCGCCTGCGCTCGGGCGTCGACGCCGCCGTGGCCTTCGCCGGCACCCTCCACCTCGAGGAGGACTACACCGCGCTCGAGCGCGCCCACACCGACGCCGCCGCCGGGCGCCTGCCCGACCCGATGCCCGGCGAGGTCTACTGCCACTCCCTGACCGACCCCTCGATCCTCGGCGCGGACACCGGCCGGCACACCCTCACCTACTTCGGCCTGCACACCCCCGCGACCCTCTTCGACGCCGACCCCGGCGCGAAGGAGCGCGCCGTCGCGCTGGCCCTGGCCTCCCTCGACCGGCACCTCGTCGAGCCGATCGCCGACTGCCTGGCCCGCGACGCCGACGGCCGGCCGTGCCTGGAGGCCAAGATCCCGCAGGACGTCGAGGCCGACCTCGCCCTGCCCGGCGGCCACATCTTCCACGGCGACCTCGAGTGGCCCTGGGCCTCCGGACGCGCCCGGCTCGACACCCCGGCCGAGCAGTGGGGCGTCGGCACCGGCGTCCCCGGGGTGCTGCTGTGCGGCTCCGGGGCGCGACGCGGGGGCGCGGTCTCGGGCCTCGGCGGCCACAACGCCGCCCGCGCGGTGCTCGACCAGCGCTGAGGCGCCCCGGGGCCTGCCGGGGCCACCGGGGGACGGCGTCGATTTCTCCGGCCCGCAGCCCGCTGGTAACGTTCTCCTCGCTTCACCGGGCGCCATTAGCTCAATTGGCAGAGCAGCTGACTCTTAATCAGCGGGTTCGGGGTTCGAGTCCCTGATGGCGTACCACCACCGAAGGCCCTCGTCGATCACGACGGGGGCCTTCGCCGTTCCCGGGTCGGCTCCGTCCGCGGTGGTCCATGCTGGCGACGTGCCCGATCTCGTGACGCCTGAGGCGCGTGACGCCGTCGACCTCGCGCTCGCGCCGGGGCTGGACGCCGCGCTCGCCTCGACGCTGCTGCCGCGCCTGCGGCACGAGCTCGACGCCGGGCGCCGCACCCTCGTCGGCCTGGTCTCGGCGCTGGCCGGGGTCGGCGCCGGCCTCCTGCTCGGGCTCGCGCCGGCACTGCTCGCGCTCGGCGACCTCGGGGCCGGCGGGGCGGCGGCCGCCGTCGTCCTGCTGGTGCTCGGGCTCGCGCTGGCGGTCGTCGCGGTGGGCGGCGGGCTGGCCGCGTGGCGCGACGGGCGTCGCGTGCTGCGGGCCTTCCGGGCCTGCTGCGCCACCACGCGCCACGGCACGTCGCCCTCCACCCTGCTGGCCCACGCCTTCGACGCACGCTCGCTGATCCGGTCTGCCCTCGCGGCGCTGGGCCTCCTGGGAGGCGCCTTCGGCCTGGTGGTCCTCGGCCTCTCCGCGCTCGGCGCGCCGGAGTCCGCCGATCCGCCCGTGACCGGGATCGTCCTCGGGCTGGCGATCACGCTGAGCGTGGGCGTGCCGGGGGTGATCGTGGTGGCCGGTCAGCTGCAGGCGTCCTGGGCGCACGGTCGTGCCGCGGCGGGCTCGGCCGCCTCCCGGCGCTGACCGACGCCGACCGGCGCTGGTCCACCGGTCCAGACCGCCGACGGACCGACGGCCCGAACCTCTCAGACAGCGGCCGCATGGCCCGATCGGGTCATCTGCGACGACGGTCGGCCGGACCTGGTCCTCCGTCGTTGTGAGGCAGCCGCGCAGCCCGCATGCTCCTCAGAGAGACACCGCCCGCGACCGCGGGCCGAGCACCGAGGAGTCGAGATGGGCATCCCCGCCGTCCAGGACCAGCCGCAGGGCCGGACCGAGGCCGCGGCCGTCGTGCTCGTCGAGATCGCCCGCTCCGAGCGTGCGCTCCGCGACCTCCTGCACCGGGCCGAGCGCCTGCACAGCAGCAACCTCGCCCACGCCGCGTCGTCCTGCCTGCTCTGCTTCGAGCAGGCCTGAGCCCGGCTCCGGGGCCCGTCGGCTGATCGGCTCCGGCGCTAGCCGACCGGCCGGCCGACCAGCCGCACGACCAGGCGCTCGCCGCCCGTCGACGGCGTCGTCGCGACGTGCGCGATGCTCTGCTCGTCGTCCTGCTCCTGCTCTGGGCCCGTGAGGCGCAGTCGCACCAGTGCGTCCTGAGGGGCGGTGCGCACGACCACGTCGAGCCCGGCCGCCCGCTTGAGCGCGGCCGCGAGCGCCGGCTCGATGGCCACCGGCAGGTCGAGCGCGTCGGCCAGCGCACCGTCGGTGCGCAGCCGCAGTCGCACCCGGTCGCCCACGGGCTCGATGACCACGGCGTCGACGCC
>NZ_JBUZJI010000002.1:221134-233820 GCF_055282735.1 Nocardioides sp. B129/18
AGGCGAGCGCCCGCGGTGCGGCGTCGTCCGGTCGACCGTCCTCGGCGCCGAGGGGCTCCCCGGTGGCCGCCGGCCCCACCGATCCCACGCAGGCCTGGAGATCGCGCAGCAGCGCGATCCCGACGTCGGAGGAGGCGAGATCCTCGCTGCCGGGCTGCACGACGACCCGGGCGACGCGGGCGCCCGCGGCGGTGCGGGCCTCGAGCGGCACCGCGGTGGCGGTCGGCGCGACGGCGTCGACCAGCTCGGAGCGGGTGAGCAGGGGCAGCCCGTGGTGCTCGGCCAGCGCGGCGGCGAGGACGGCGTCGTCGATCGCACCGATCGCGAGCAGCCGGGCGGCCAGGGGCAGCGCGTCGGCGCGACCGCGGGCGAGGTCGATCTGCACCGGCTGCACGAGTCCTCGACGCAGCAGCATGCGCGCCAGCGCGTCCTCGGGATCCTCGGCGCCCAGCGCTCGTCCCGGGCCCGAACCGATCGCCACGTGGCCCTCCGCTCCCTCGGTGCGCGTCATCGTAGCGACGCCGACACCGCCGCCGCGGAACAGCGGCCTCAGCCGGGACGTTGGACGCGGCATGACCGCACTGCGCCGCCTCGGGTTCCTCACCATCGGCCTCTTCGACGCCGACGATCCGCGGCCGGGCCACGAGGCCACCCTGCGACTCATCGAGCTCGGCGAGCGTCTCGGCCTGGACTCCGCCTGGCTGCGCCATCGGCACCTGCAGCACGGCATCTCCTCCCCCGTCGCCGTGCTGGCCGCGGCCACGCAGCGCACCGAGCGCATCGACCTCGGCACCGCCGTCACGCCGCTGGGCTGGGAGAACCCCCTGCGCCTGGCCGAGGACCTCGCGACGGTCGACGTGCTCAGCGGCGGCCGGCTGAACCCGGGCGTGAGCGTCGGCCCGCCGATGAACTGGGACGCCGTCCGCGACGGCCTCTACCCCGACACCGCCGAGCACGAGGACCTCTCGCCGCGGCGCCTCGAGCGGCTCCTCGAGGCGCTCGGCGGCGAGGCGGTCTCGACCTTCTCCGGCGTGCAGGGCATCGAGACCTTCTCCTCCCGCGTCGAGCCGCACGTGCCGTCACTGCGCGGGCGGGTCTGGCAGGGCGTCGGCAGCCTCGGCTCGGCCCGCTGGGCCGGCGAGCACGGCCTGCACCTGCTGACCAGCAGCGTGGTGCGCGCGGAGTCCGAGGACCCCGCGACGTGGGACTTCGCCGCCCTGCAGCGCGCCCAGATCGACACCTGGCGCGCCGCCCACCCCCGGCCGGCGCAGGCACGCGCCTCCCAGGGCCTGGTCGTGATCCCCACCGACTCCGCCACGCCGGCCCAGACGCGACGCTACGAGGAGTACGCCGCCTCGCGGCTGGCGCGCACGACGAGCCCGCAGGGTCCGGGACGTCTGCTGTTCGCTCCGGACCTGGTCGGCCCCTCGGCCGAGCTGGCCGATCGACTGCGCGCCGACGCCGGGTTCCAGGCCGTCGAGGAGATGGTGGTCGCCCTGCCCTTCACCTTCGGCGTCGAGGACTACGAGCAGATCCTCACTGACCTCGCGACGTCGCTGGGGCCGGAGCTGGGCTGGGCACCGCGGGGGTGAGACCTGCGGGGCGGGATTCGCAGGGGGAGGGCCGCAGCGACGACGAAGACGTCAACACGGCGTTGAGATCACGCGCTGGTGGGGTGGCCGGATGATGTCGGGGCCCGGCCCGCCCGCCACAGAAGAGCAGGGCCCCGACATGTCCGGTTCCTCTCGCGAGAGAGGTCTGTTGTCGGAGCCCTCGAGCCCGCCCGCCACAGATTGGCCGAGGGCTCCGACAGTTCAGGGGCCTCTCCCGGAGGAGAGGCATTGCCGAGGCCCCCGCGCCCGCCCGCCACAGAAGAGCGTCGGGGGCCTCGACAAGTTCTAGGGTGTGCCGCGTTCGAACCAGATCGGCGCGGAGCCGAGGTCGTCGAGCGGCAGCTCGCCGAGACCTCCGTCGTTGCCGATCAGGCGCAGGCAGACGGCACGGGCCATCTCCTCGGCCGAGCCCTCCATCTCCAGCGCGCGGTCGACATGACGCACGCCGTCGGAGGTGGGAGGGCCGATGACGCAGGGGGTGCGCAGGCTGACCTCGGCGCCGTCGGCGTCGACCAGCACGGCCCACGCCTCGATCGGCGCCTCGATGCACGCCAGCTCGTCGAGGCGCTGCGTGAGGCCGTCGATGAGGGCGTCGACCCGCTCGACCGCACGCTGGCACGAGGCCTCGGTGCGACCGACGAGACGGTCCCGGGAGCGCTGGAGCCGCGACAGCGCATCGCGGACGCGCGCTGCCTGGGCCACGGGGGTGGGCTGGGTGGTGCTCATCGGGACGCTCCGTCCCCGCGGGCGGCGCGACGCCGCCGTGCGAGCTCGAGATCGAGGACCCGAGCGCCCTCCCGGCCGGACGCGCTGGAGGCGCGCCGCAGTCGGGACGGGCTCGGGAGTGCCGTCACGCCGGGGGCGCTGACGGCCGGCCGCGGGCGGGTGCCACGTCCGCGCTGCCGGTGCTCGGGGCCGAGCAGGTAGACGACGTCGGAGTCGGTGTAGGCGATGTCCTCGACGAGACCGTCGTGCAGACCGCCGCGGCGGTCGACCAGGACGACGCGCTGACCGATCGTCAGTCGCCGTGAGAGTCCGGAGCGGCTGTGGCGCGCGGCCACGGTGGCGCTGGCGGACTCGAGGGCGGTCGCCGCGTAGGGCGTCAGCAGCATGGGACGGACGGCCGCCTCGCGCCGGGCGGACCCGGGGGAGGTCGGCGGGGTGTCGCCCGCCACGTGCTGCACCCCGCCGACCAGTCGGAGTCGAGCCTGCGGGACACCGGCGGTGTCAGCCATGTCATGCCCCTCTCGGTCGAAGCGTCTGGTGAGTCGGTGAACGTGCTGAGCAGAAATCTACACACAGTTTTGTTGAGATTCCAAGAGCAAATCTGATTTTCTGTTCACGTTCTGGCAGAGGAGTGTTGAGGTTTTGGCGATCTTCGTCAACACTGTTCACCAGAAGGAGTGAGTGATGAGCGCACAGCACGTCGACGTCGCCGTCGTCGGAGCCGGCATGGCCGGGCTGCGATGCACGGACGTCCTGGCACGCGCCGGAGCCGACGTCGTCCTCCTCGAGCGCTCCGCCCGGGTGGGCGGACGCGTCGTGAGCGACGAGGTCGACGGCCACGTCGTCGACCGCGGCTTCCAGGTGATCAACCCCGGCTACCCGGCTCTGCGGCGGGCGATCGACGTCGACTCCCTCGGTCTGCGGCCGTTCGCGCCCGGCCTCGCCCTGCGCACCGACGACGGCCTGCGCCGCTGGGGCCACCCGCTGCGCGCCCCCGGCCTGGCCCCCGGCACCCTCGCCGCCGTCGCCCGGCGTCCCGTCCACGCCCTCGCCCTCGCGCGCTGGGCCCGGCCGGTCCTCGTGGCCGGTCGTGCCGCCCACCGTCTCGAGGAGCGGGTCGCCGACGTCCCCGACGTCAGCCTCGGCCGCGCCCTCGACGACGCCGGCGTGGCCGGCGAGCTGCGCGAGGCCCTGCTCTCCTTCCTCGCGGGCGTCGTCCTCGACGACCCCGCCGCGATCGCCAACCGCTACGCGCTGCTGCTCGTGCGCAGCTTCCTCAGCGGCGTGCCCGGGCTGCCGGTCGGCGGCGTCGGCGTGCTGCCGCGACGCATGGCCGAGCCCGTCCGCGAGCAGCTGCGCCTCGAGCACGAGGTCACCGCGGTCGAGCGCCGCGGCGGCCGCGTCGTGCTCCACTCCCCCGCCGGCACCGTCGAGGCCCTCACGGTCGTGTGGGCCACCGAGGCGCCGGCCGCCCGTGCGCTCCTCGACCTCACCACCGCGCCCTCGCGCGGCGTCGTGACGCAGTGGTGGTCCACGCCCACCTCCCCCGCCGCGGACTCCCTGGTCCACGTCGACGTCAGCCGGCGCCGCGGACCCCTGGTCAACACCGCCGTCGTGTCCCGGGCCGTTCCCGAGCACGCACCCGCCGGACGCCACCTCGTCCAGGGCAGTGCCCTGCTCGGCCCCGGCCACCCCCTGCCCACCGAGGCCGAGATGCGGGCGCATGCCGGTCGCATCCACGGCGTCCCCACCGACGACTGGGAGCCCGTGGCCCGTCACGAGATCGCCCATGCCCTGCCGACGCTCCACGCACCCGCCGCGGTCGCGGCGCGCGCCGAGTGGGTCGGTGACGACCTCGTCGTCTGCGGCGACCACCGAGCGACGCCCTCGCTGCAGGGCGCGCTGGCCAGCGGCGAGCGCGCCGCCCACGCCGTTCGTCGGCGTCTGGGCCTGGGGGCCGCACCCCGACCGATCCTGAGGAGCGCCGGATGAGCGCGCTCCCCCCGACCACTCGCGAGGAGGACTCGATGAGCGATGACGCCGTCCTGAGCATCGGCGACCTGTCCGAGCGCACCGGAGTGGCCGTCGCGACCCTGCGCATGTGGGAGAACCGTCACGGCTTCCCCCGCGCGCAGCGACTCGCCAGCGGCCACCGGCGCTACACCCCCGCCGACGTCAAGGCGGTGCTCGACGTGATGGCACGGCGCGACGCCGGCTCACGGCTCGAGGCCGCGATCGCCGACGTGGCCGACCTCGCTCGGCCGGCGGCGCCGTCGATCTTCGCGCGGCTGCGGCAGACCCACCCGCACCTCACCCCCCTGCGACTGCGCAAGAGCACGCTCCTCGCGCTCTCCTGGGCCATCGAGGACGAGTTCTGCGCCAAGGCCGACCACGCCCGGATCTTCGGCTCCTTCCAGCGCGAGCGGTACTTCAACGCCGCCGGCGAGCGGTGGACCGAGCTGGCGCGGGTCGCCCAGGTGGCGATGGTCTTCGCCGACTTCCCCGACACCCCCGTGCCCTCCGCGCTGCCGGCCACCACCTCCCTGGCACCGGTCAAGATCCCGCTGCCCGAGTCCGCGCCGCTGCGGCGCGAGTGGGCGGTCGTCTGCGACTCCCGCGAGCTGCCGGTCGCGCTGAGCGCCTGGGAGCTCCCCGGCCAGGGCTCGGTGCGCGACAAGGACCGCGTCTTCGAGTCGGTGTGGACCTTCGAGCCCACCGCCGTCCGCGAGGCGGCCCGCGCCTGCGCGAGCGTCGCCTCCAGCGTCGACGCCGCCGCGGCCGCGCCCGTCCTGCACTCCCTGGCCGGCGACGCCCAGTCCGGCGTCACCGACCTCCGCGCCGCCAGCGAGATGGTCGGCCGCATCGTCTCCTACGTGGACGCCTTCGGTCGCTGACCAGCACCGAGCGTCGCCGTCCGTCCTAGGCACCCCGGACGGCACTCCGGAGGCCCCGGGGCCCGCGGGATCCCACCCCGCAGGCTCCGGGGTCGTCCATCCTCGAGAAGCGCGAGAGCCCGGCACCGTGACGGTGCCGGGCTCTCGTGCGTTCCGGGGAGGAAGGTGACGGGCGGGCCCGTCGCGGGGAGGCAGGAACGGGGGACGGCTCAGGGACGACGGGCCGGCGCACCGTGGAGGCCGGCGGCCTCGCAGAGCAGTCGCCAGGTCTCGTGGTCCAGGCTCGTGGGAGTGGCCGGCAGCAGGCTCCGCTCGGCACTGGCGGCGACGACGAGGGACCCGTCGGCCGCGCGGCCCTCGTAGCGCAGGAAGCCGTTGACGTCGTGCACCGGCGACCAGCCGGCCCGCAGCATCTTCGCGGTCGCCTCGTCCCACGCCGAGGCCATGAGCGACTCGCCGTCGAGCCAGACGTCGTCCTCCGGGCGGGGGCAGACGACCAGGCCGACGCCGGTCACCGGGTCGAGGTGGGCCGTGTGGAACTCGCCGAGGACGATCGTGAACACCATGCCACGACAACGCGGGGCACCCCTCCCGGTTACGGCCCGAACGGGGTCGATCGGGTGTGGTCCACACCTCGCCACACGCTTCCCCTCACCCCCGTGACCTCGGCCCGGACGCCTCGTTGAGGTGGACATGAGCCCGTCCGCAACCCTGCGCCGCGAGACCCGACTGCTGTCGGTCTCGGGGGCCTGGGTGCGTGGCACGTGGGTGGACGACGCCGTGCTCGAGCACTGCCGTCGCTCGGCGCAGGGCGGCTTCGGCTTCCGCGTCCGCTCCTCCCAGGTGGGCCACGCGCTCGTCGACGCCGGCCTCGCCGACCGCGACCGCCGCGACCCCGGCCTGCTCACCGGCACCGCGCTCGCCGGTGGCCTCGACGCCACCGAGCCGACCGCGACCCACACCGCGACTCACACCGCGACCCGCGCGCCCCGCGCCGGCTTCGTCGCCGAGCCCGCGCCGCGCGCGTCGGCCCCGGCCGCCGAGGAGTTCCTCGGCTTCTGCGCCAGCGCCCACCACGCCTCGCCCGTCGAGGCCACCGTGGCCGGACTGCGTCAGAGCAACGGCTCCGCCCGGGCGCACACCGAGCCCGTCGTGCTGTGCGGCCGCTGCGCCGAGATGCTCGGCTCGGCCGGCTTCTTCACCGCCCGCTGAGCGCGGGCCCTCGTCAGAGGTACAGGCCGGTGGACTCGTCGCCCAGACGGTCGGCGGCCACCGCGTGCACGTCGCGCTCGCGCATGACGACGTAGACCTCGCCCTGCACCTCGACCTCGGCCTTGTCGTCGGCGTCGAAGAGCACGCGGTCGCCGATCTGCACCGCGCGGGCCTGCGGACCGTGACCGACGACCCGGGCCCACGCCAGGCGTCGCGCGCCCATGGCCGCGGTGGCCGGGATGACGATGCCCCCGGTGGAACGACGCTCGCCGGCCTCGGAGTCCAGCTCCACCAGGACCCGGTCGTGGAGCATCTTGATGGGGGTCTTCTCGCTCATGGCGCTCCTCAGCGGTTGGCGCGGCGAATCACGAGGATCACCGTGAGCGAGCCGACGACGACGCCGGCCACCTTGAGGATGTTGTCGGTGCGCGGCTCCCCGGTGACGGGGTCGACGAAGTGGGCCTTGAGGGAGGAGACCTCGCGACGCACGATCGTCTGCGGCTTCGCTCGGTAGGCCAGCTGACCCACCGAGACGGCGAGCCGCTCGCGGGCCTCGGCGATCTCCCGCTCGAGCTGGGCGGCCTTCAGGGAGGGGTCGGTCTTCTTGCTCACGTCGGCAACCTACCAACCCCCGCGCAGGCGCGGGCTCACCGCACGGGGCGTGGGCGGCCCACGCTGCGGGGGTCGAACCCGAAGGGCAGCTCGAGGCGGTGCGCGGCCATGAGGGCGTCGTCGGTGAGGAGGTCGTAGGTGGCGCCGTCGGCCACGACGGCGCCGTCGTGCAGGATCACCGACCGCTCGCACAGCTCGAGGGCGTAGGGCAGGTCGTGGGTGACCATGAGGACGGTGACGTCGAGGCTGCGCAGGATGTCGGCGAGCTCGCGGCGCGAGGCGGGGTCGAGGTTCGACGACGGCTCGTCGAGCACGAGGATCTCCGGCTCCATCGCCAGCACCGTGGCCACCGCGACGCGGCGTCGCTGACCGAAGGAGAGGTGGTGCGGCGGGCGGTCGGCGTAGGCGGCCATGCCGACCTGCTCGAGCGCGGCCATGACGCGGGCGTCGAGCGCGGCGCCCTTGAGGCCGAGGTTCGCCGGACCGAAGGCGACGTCGGCGCGCACGGTGCCGAGGAAGAGCTGGTCGTCGGGGTCCTGGAAGACCACGCCGACGCGACGCCGGATCTCCTGCAGGTGCTCCTTGGCCACCGGCAGGCCGCTGACCCGCACGGTGCCGGCGCCCGCGGCGAGGATGCCGTTGAGGTGGAGCACCAGCGTCGTCTTGCCCGCGCCGTTGGGCCCGAGCAGCGCGACCCGCTCACCCTGGTGGACGTGGAGGTCGACGCCGAAGAGCGCCTGGTGGCCGTCAGGGTAGGCGTAGGCCAGGCCCTGGACGTCGAGGACGGGGGTGCTCACGGCTGCTCCGGCTGGGGGTGCGCGTGGTCGGGGTGGGCGTGGGGACGGTCCAGCCCCGGCGGGATCCGGCCACTGTAGCCGCGGGAGAGCATGGCCAGGTGGACGCGCTCCCCGCGCTCGTAGGAGCGGATGAACAGCGCGCCGACCGAGCGCGCCAGCACGCCCCAGTGGCGCGGGTCGCGGGCGGTGAAGCCACGGGACTCCCGGGCGATGCGCATGCGCTGCATCTCGCCGGTGACGACGTCGAGGTAGCGCACCATGAACGTCGCGATCTGCACCAGCTGGGAGGGCAGCCGCAGCCGCTCGAGGCCGCCGAGGAGGGCCTGCGGCTCGGTGGTGGCGGCCAGCGTCAGGCCGCCGAGGACGCCGAAGGTCGCCTTGACGAGCAGGAGCGCCGCCCCCTCGAGGCCCGAGCGGCTCAGCGAGACGCCGAGCACGTCGACCCGCTCGCCGTGGGCGATGAAGGGCAGCAGCGCGGCGAAGACCACCACCGGGGTCTCGACGACCATGCGTCGGGCCAGGTAGCCGAACGGCACCCGCGAGGCCGCGACCACCGCGAGCAGCAGCGCCGCCTCCGCGAGGTAGGCCCACCACCAGGTGCGGGGCGTCGCGACCACGCAGATCATGAATCCCAGCAGGGCCAGGATCTTCAGGTGGGCCGGAGCCCGGTGCACCGGCGAGTGGCCGTGGTAGTGCAGGCGGTGACCGTGACCGGCGCCCACCTCAGCGCTCGACGGCGTCGGGCGCGGCCTCGGCGGCGGCGTCGGTGGCGGCGGTGGCGCTGTGATCGGTCGGCTCGGCGGCCACCGCTCCGCGGCGACGCACCAGCCAGGTGAGCCCGCCGGCGAGGGCTAGCACGACGAGCACCCCGACGATGCCGGACCACGAGCCGGCGTACCCGGCGAAGGGGCTCTCGGAGGAGGCGTGGGCGGTCTCGGACGAGGCGAAGCCGAGGTCCTGGGAGACGCGGGTGAGGCCGTCGGGGGCGCTGTCGGCCCAGCGGCTGACGACGCCCGCGAGAATCAGGCTGACGACGAGCACGCCCAGCAGCAGGGCGCGGTTCGAGACGCGCGAGCGCACGCTCATGCCACGCCCTCCCCCGTCGTCGCCGGCGTCGCGGCGGGTGCGACGGGTCGCGTGGTGCGGACCTCGAGCTCGCGCAGGGCGAGCACCCGCCGGGCGCCGTAGACGAGATCGGGGCGCACGCCGAGGATGGCGCTGATGGCCACAGCCGTGATGACGGCCTCGCCGATGCCGATGAGCAGGTGCACCGAGAGCATCGCACCGGCCAGCGTGCCGAGCGGGACGTCGACGTTGCCGCCGACGTCGAAGAGCCCGACGAAGGCCAGCGCGGCCACCGGCACCGAGACCAGGGCGCCGGCCGCGGCCTGCAGCGGCACGAGGCCGAGGCGTCGCGGCATCACGGTCTGGAGCAGCCGGAAGACGCCCCACCCGACGAGCACGGTGATGATGCCCATGAGCGTGATGTTGGTGCCCAGCGCGGTGATGCCGCCGTCGGCGAAGAGCAGGCACTGCACCAGGAACACGACGCTGAGGCAGAGGATCGCGGTGGCCGGCCCGACGAGCACCGCCGCGATCGCGCCGCCCATGAGATGCCCGCTCGTGCCGCCGGCGACGGGGAAGTTGAGCATCTGGGTGGCGAAGACGAAGGCGGCGACGAGTCCGGCCAGCGGCGCGGTGCGGTCGTCCAGCTCGCGCCTGGCAAGGTAGAGGGAGACGCCGATCGACGTCGCCGCCACCACCCCGGTGGCGATCGACGTCGGAGCGTCGAGGAATCCGTCAGGCACATGCATGCCACGACCATATCGTTGTTGCAAATTCCTTGCAGAAAGGCACCCTTGTGAGCGACCGCCTCTCCCCCGGTGACACCGCCCCGGACTTCACCCTCACCAGCGACACCGGCGAGGAGGTCGGCCTCGCGGGCCTGCGCGGGCGCAAGGTGATCGTGTACTTCTACCCCGCCGCGATGACCCCCGGCTGCACCAAGCAGGCCTGCGACTTCACCGACTCCCTGGCCTCCCTGCAGGCCGCGGGGTACGAGGTCGTCGGCATCTCCCCCGACAAGCCGGAGAAGCTCGCGAAGTTCCGCGAGCGCGACGGCCTCACGATCACGCTCCTCTCCGACCCCTCCAAGGACGTCCTGCGCGCCTACGGCGCGTTCGGCGAGAAGAAGCTCTACGGCAAGGTCGTCGAGGGCGTCATCCGCTCCACCGTCGTCGTCGACGAGGAGGGCGCCGTCGAGGTCGCCCAGTACAACGTCAAGGCCACCGGCCACGTCGCCAAGCTCCGCCGCGACCTGGGCCTGGACGCCTGACGTCGTCGTCACGCTCCTAGACTTCGGCGTGGCGCCCGGACGTGGTCCGGGTGCCGCGCCGAAGTGGTGGAACAGGCAGACACGCGGCACTTAGGATGCCGTGCCCACGGGCGTGCGGGTTCAAGTCCCGCCTTCGGCACCGACGTCGTCGTCCCCCGCGATCCTCCGCGGGCTGTGGACGACGACTCCCGGCTGTGGACGTCCAGCGGGGATTGGTCAGGGGAACTTCTGCGAAAGAGGCCCGAACTTCCCCTGACCAAGGAGAAGTTCCCCGGTCAGCCGGGGAACTCCTAGGCGCCCGGCCCCAGCACCCCCACCAGCACCGGCACCAGCTCCCGCAGAGCCCGGCCGCGGTGGGAGATGGCGTCCTTGTCCTCCCGGGAGAGCTCGGCGGTGGTGAGGCCGGGCCGCTCGTCGGCCTCGAAGAGCACGTCGTAGCCGAAGCCGCCCGACCCGCGGCACTCGCGGATGACCCGACCGTCCATGCGGCCCTCGACGACCGCCTCGCCGCCCGCGTGGACGACGGCGACGGCGCTGGCGAAGTAGGCCCGGCGTCGCTCGTCGGGGACGTCGGAGAGCTGGGCGAGCAGCAGGGCGTTGTTGCGGTCGTCGGACTTCGGCGGGCCGCCCCAGCGCGCGGAGAGCACGCCGGGCATGCCGTTGAGGGCGTCGACACACAGGCCGGAGTCGTCGGCCACCGACACCAGCCCGGTGTGGGCGAACCCGGCGCGGGCCTTGAGCAGGGCGTTGCCCTCGAAGGTCGGCTCGTCCTCGACGGGCTCGTCGTAGGGGTCCAGGCCGAGGCCGGCGAGGTCGTCGAGCCCCAGCACCTGCACGCCCGGCACCAGCGGGGCGAGTATGCGCTCCATCTCCGCGAGCTTCTTGGCGTTGCGCGAGGCGAGGAAGACGCGGGGGGAGGTCATCGGGCCAGGGCCTCGCCCTGCAGGCGGGTGAGGTCGGCGCAGCCCTTGGCGGCGAGGTCGAGCAGGGCGTCGAGCTCGGCCTTGTCGAACGGCGCACCCTCGGCGGTGCCCTGCACCTCGACGAAGCGGCCGTCGCCGGTCATGACGACGTTCATGTCGGTCTCGGCGCGGACGTCCTCGACGTAGGGCAGGTCCAGACGCGGGACGCCGTCGATGATGCCGACGCTGATCGCGGCCACCGAGCCCGTGAGCGGCTCGCCCTTGATCGCACCGGTGGAGCGCAGGTGGGCGATGGCGTCGGCGAGCGCGACGTAGGCGCCGGTGATCGAGGCGGTGCGGGTGCCGCCGTCGGCCTGCAGGACGTCGCAGTCGATCTGGATGGTGTTCTCACCCAGCGCCTGGTAGTCGATGACGGCGCGCAGCGAGCGGCCGATCAGGCGGCTGATCTCGTGGGTGCGTCCGCCGATGCGGCCCTTGACCGACTCGCGGTCCGAGCGGGTGTTGGTGGACGCCGGCAGCATCGCGTACTCGGCGGTGACCCAGCCCAGGCCCGAGCCCTTGCGCCAGCGCGGGACGCCCTCGGAGGCCGACGCCGCGCACAGGACCTTCGTGCGGCCGAACTCCACCAGCACGGAGCCGGCGGCGTGGTCGAGCCAGTTGCGGGTGATGGTGATGGGGCGCAGCTCGTCGTCGGCGCGGCCGTCCTCGCGTGCAGTCATGCCCCGAAGGCTACGGCGCGGGCTCGGGCTGCCGCGTCAGGGCCCGCTCCCACGCGGCCCGCGCGGCCCAGGGGCCGAGGTCGCGCGCCCGGCGTCCCATCCAGGGAGCGCCCTCGGTGACGACCCACGACAGGTTGCGCCGCCAGCTGGGCTCGATGCCGCCGTCCGGGCCGGCCTGCGGCAGGGCGACGTCGTAGCCGGCGTCGGCCAGGCGCCGCGCGAACGCACGGGCCAGCATCCGGTGCCCGAGCTCGGACGGGTGCAGCCGGTCGACCGACCACGACGCCCGGTCGTACACGCCCGGCTCCTCGGCGAGGTCGACCCGGATCCCGCCGTAGCGCTCGACGACGGCGTCGTACCCCGCGTTGACGGCGGAGATCCTCGCGTCGAGGGGACGACGCAGCGCCGGCGGCAGCCCGAAGACCCGGCCGTGGTCGTGGAAGCGGACCGTCAGCAGCGTGGAGCCCGCGTCGTGGAGCGCGCCCGCGGTGGCCAGCAGGTCCTCGGCGAACCGATCGGGGTGCCACGTCGAGCGCATCGTGTCGTTGACGCCGACGATCAGCGAGGCGAGCTCGGGGGCGTGGGCGACGGCGTCGGCCACCTGGTGGGAGGCGACGTCGCGCACCGTCGAGCCGCTGACGGCGAGGTTGAGGTAGGAGAGGTCGTGACCGGCCTCGTCCAGACCGGCGGCCAGGAGTCGGGACCAGCCCCGCAGGGCCTCGCGGCGGTCAGGAGTCAGGACGGGGTCGCCGACCCCGACGGTGGTGGAGTCGCCCAGGGCGACCAGGCGCAGATAGCGGCGTGGGGGGGGGGGGGGGGGGGGGGGGGGGGGGGGGGGGGGGGGGGGGGGGGGGG